>JBBRBO010000039.1:0-27957 GCA_038205805.1 Desulfomonilales bacterium | reverse complement strand
CTCTGGGACTAAAAAGCGCCGGCCTTCGCGACCTTCATGGAAATACGCTATCAACAAAGCTCTATAAAGAAGAACCTTCGTGGTACGAAGGCTGCGTCCCAAGCCTCTCTCTAAATATGGAGAGGGGCTTTCCGGTTCCCCTTCGCCGCCTTTGGGAAGGGGATAGGGGGAGGATTCCGCGCCGCTTCCCAGCGCATCCTATTGATGATCTTTAGCCGTATGTCGGCCTCTATGCCTTGCAACCGGTTTGAAAGAACGAACAGCATCAAGCTTACTCTTTGAAAGAAATCGGCATAACGACCTGATTGGACATACTTCCCCCTTGGACTCCCCCGACGAAACCGTAAATGTTTTTGAACGGATCGTCGTGCGCATGTTTGTGGTAAAGTTATGTTTAGATGAGATTCTCGTCCATCTAATTACTAATATAAACGGGTAAGCCGGCTCTATCAAGTGATTTTTGTTTTTTCCCTCCTATCCCAAATATACAGCCGTAGACTCGCGCTTACTCCTAAGTAAGTTGGACCCTAAAACGTACTATATTCGGTCTAAATATGGCGCCGGTTACGGATTTCCAGGCCTACTCCTGTGGCAGTACGCGGCCGAGCGCGTACGCGGCGCCGACCGCGCGAGTGGAAATATAGGTATACGGCCTCCGCCTTATTGCTTGCGCTTGGCGGCTATTGAAATGGATGCGCAATAAAAGAAGTACTATGGGAGAGAACCTTCTTGAAAGAGGTTTCTCCCCAAACCCCTCTCCAAGAACTTTCAAAATAGCCGCAAGTGCCTTTTCTCAAGGAAAACAATCCACTTACGGTGCATTTAAACATTCTTTCATAGAACTTAGGGAAACCTCTTCTTACATAAATGTCCTTCACCTATATTCCTCGTTCGACAGCACATTGGTATGAAACGGGTGGGCGTAAGCTTTGGAAATAGCGGTCTTCTGGAGTGTAAAACACGCAGGATGAAGAGGACTCTTGAGCGTTACGGACGCAGTTTTCCACCGGAAACGCTCTGCACGGTGGCTGATTCCACCAGCTCGCTGATGATGTAGCGGGGACGGTCCCGGGCCTCTTCGTAAGCGCGAACGAGGTATTCCCCAAGGACACCCATACTTGTGAGGAGAATCGCCGTCATGAAGCCTGAGAAGATCATGGAAGCGCCGACGAGCAGCCCCATTGTGGGGCCTTTCACCAAGAGGGCAATCGCCCAGGTAATACCGGCGCCGAGGCTGAGACAGCCTAAGATTACTCCCAAGACGAAGAGCGCCCTAACCGGCGTGCGGGAAAATGGGACGATGCCGTCAAGGGCGATATTGAGCGCTCCCAGCAGTGAGATGTGGGTCTTGCCGCTCAGTCGCGGGTCGCGGTCATAGTCGATGATTGCGGTCTTAAAGCCGACGGCTGCGGAAATACCCCGGAGAAACCCGTGGCGCTCACGGAATGTGACGATCTCACTGACCACCCGGCGGCTCATGAGACGGAAATCTCCCGTGTTCTTGGGGACCTGAACTTCCGAGATCTTGTCGAGCAGCTTGTAGAAGAATTCAGCGGCCTTGAGGTATAAAAAGCGCTCCCCTTTTCGGGATGTTCGCCGCGCAAGAACCACATCGTATCCGTCGCGCCATCGCTCGATCATTGTAGGGATGAGTTCCGGCGGGTCTTGGAGATCCGCGTCGATCACAACAACAGCGTCGCCGGCGCAATATTCCAGGCCCGCCATGAGGGACAGCGGCTTGCCTATTCGTCGAGAAAACACAAGGAGCCGGATGGGGCGATCCTGAGCGATAAGCTCCTTTATGACCTCTTCCGTGCGATCGGGTCCGGGATCGAGCGCAAACACCAGTTCCCACGCGACACCGATGTCATCGAAGATGTGCGCAAGACGCTCCACCAGGATAGGGACATTCTTCTCCTCTTTGTAAAGGGGAACCACTACGCTGATGAGGGGTTGTGTATGTTGATGTGAATGCACACTCTTCCTTAATGTGATGTTATGCTGTATTGTGCCGTACATAGCGCGGCACGAGCGCTCGATGCGCTTATAACGAACGAAGGGGCTTCCCCCACCGGTTCGGCAAAAGATTCGGGGTTCGTGTAACCGCATATTTATAGCAAAGGGATCCCCTCTATTCAAGCTTTTTGCGACGTCGACGGGGCGCTCTCACTTCCTTTTCAGGACGGCTTGCCCTATACTCTAAAGAATGGTAAACAGGGCTTGTGAGAGAGCGGCTTGGCTCAGGTTTATTGAGCTTACTGAATACATTTTGTGAAGAGGTGACATGACTAATATACAGGTGGAAGATCTTAGCCCCGTAAAGAAGAAGGTTACGTTCGAGATTCCTCAAGAACAGGTTGCCGACATAATCAATGCGCAATATAAAGATCTGCAAAAAAGCGTGCAGCTCAAAGGGTTCAGGAAGGGCAAGGCCCCGCTCAATTTAATCCGAAACTATTTTCATGAGCAAGTCCTGGCCGACAGCGCGCAAAAAATCATCGAAGAGACGTTGCAATCTACGCTTGATGAAAACAAGATCGTTCCCGTGGCCGTCACCAATATCGACCCTGAAGACATAGACACTGAAAAGCCCTTCAAGTATACGGCTGAGATCGAAGTCACCCCTCCCATTGAGCCCAAAGACTACAAGGGTCTGGCTATTCACAAAAAAGTCCGGGAACTCAAAGAAGAGCACGTAGACGCAAAGCTCAAGGAACTCCAGGAAGGCAATGCGCGGTTGACTCCCCTCCCCGAGGATAAGAGCGTAAGCAAGGGGGATCATGTCGTAATTGAAGTGGAAGCCAAGGTTGATGACGAAGTCGTGCAGGCCCTGACCGTGAATGATTATCACATGGAAATAGGTCGCGGCTTTTATTTACCCGGCTTTGACGAACACGTCGAAGGGATGAAGGCGGGCGAAACCAAGGACTTCGAGCTTCAGTTACCTGATGATTTTCCGCGCAAGACACTTGCAGGGAAGACGGCCCATTGCCATGTAACTATTAAAGAGGCGAAAGAGCAAACGCTCCCGCACCTTGATGACGAATTCGCAAAAGATCTTGGCGACTTCGAGAGCTTGGACGCCCTTAAGGACGAAGTTCGGACGCAACTTCGCGAGGAACTGGAACAAGAGACCAAGAATGAGGTGGAAAACCAAATCGTAGACAAACTCATTGCCGCTAATGAGTTTGACGTGCCCGATTCAATGGTGGAGCAACAAATCGATCAGTTCCTGGGTCAAACTCGCCAAGCTCTAATAGCTCGCGGCATGGAAGCAAATAGAATTCCCATGCCCACGGAAGCGCAACGCGCGCAAATACGTCCCTCGGCTGTTCGCACGGTGAAGGCCGGCCTCCTTATGAAGACAATCGGGGAAATAGAGAACATCGAGGTCACTGACGAAGAATTGCAGGCCGGTCTCGAAGAGAGAGCGAAACAGTTCGGCATGTCCGTTGACTATCTAAGGGATCAGCTCGATACGCACGATCTGTTGGAGGACCTGAAAGGAAGCGTTCTCCAACAGAAGATATATAAGTTTTTAGAAGAGAATTCCGAAATTACGCAAGAAACGGCGGAAGAATCAGATGCGGCGGAAGCCGGGAAAGAGTAGCGAACATGCTGGTGCCAATTGTTGTCGAGCAAACGAGCCGCGGCGAAAGATCCTATGATATTTTTTCACGATTGCTCAAGGAAAGAATCGTTTTCTTGGGATCCCAAGTCGATGATATAATCGCAAATCTGATAGTGGCTCAGTTTCTTTTTTTGGAGAGCGAGGACCCCGAGAAAGATATCAATTTTTATATCAATTCCCCCGGCGGACTCGTTACCGCGGGTCTGGCCATTTACGATACGATGCAATATATTAAGCCTGATGTTCAAACGATCTGTATTGGGCAAGCCGCTAGTATGGGCGCCCTTTTGTTGTCGGCCGGGGCGCACGGAAAACGTCATGCCTTGCCCCACGCTCGAATCCTTATTCATCAGCCGATGGGGGGGTTTCAAGGTCAAGCTACGGACATCGAGATTCACGCTAGAGAAATACTGCGACTTCGCCAAGAATTGAACCAAATATTGGTTCTTCATACCGGTCAATCAATGGATCGGATTTCCACCGACACGGAACGTGATTATTTTATGTCTGGTGAAGAAGCGGTCCAGTATGGACTTATAGACCAGGTGATTACCAGCAGGGAAATTCTGTCGAATTCACCTGAATAATCGCCGACAAGCGAGGCAAAAAGCGGTCTGCCTGCCAAGACCGAGGCTGAAGGAGGATTGTATGGCGAGCAGAAAAGGAAATTTTTCATCTTTATATTGTTCCTTTTGCGGGAAGAGTCAGGATGAAGTCCGAAAACTCATTGCAGGCCCCACGGTTTACATTTGCGATGAGTGTATCGAGCTTTGTAATGAAATAATCGCAGAGGAGTACGAGAAAGAAGAGTTGGGTCGAGCTCGCTCCAAAGTCCCTAACCCTTCAGAGATAAAGAAGGCCCTTGATGAGTATGTAATCGGTCAGGAACCGGCGAAAAAGATTCTGTCGGTTGCGGTTCATAACCACTATAAACGAATCGAAGCCAAGCCGGACTTGGATGGAATCGAACTTCAGAAGAGCAACATCTTGCTCATGGGTCCCACGGGATCGGGCAAGACGCTTTTGGCGCAGACCTTGGCCAAGATTCTCAATGTTCCGTTTGCCATTGCAGACGCCACAACGCTCACGGAAGCGGGCTATGTCGGTGAAGACGTCGAAAACATCATCTTGATGTTGCTCCAAAATGCGGACTACGATATTTCTCGGGCGAGCCGAGGCATAGTCTACATCGACGAGATCGACAAAATTTCACGCAAAACGGAAAACCCCAGCATAACCCGTGACGTCTCAGGTGAAGGCGTGCAGCAGGCCCTCTTGAAGATAGTGGAAGGCACCATGGCCAATGTGCCTCCCAAGGGTGGACGCAAACATCCTCAACAAGAGTTCCTGCAAGTGGACACCACAAACATCCTGTTCATTTGCGGCGGCGCATTTGTGGGATTGGACAAGCTCGTCACCCAACGCATGAACATGAAATCCATGGGATTCAATGCGGAAATAGGCATAGGTGGGGGCGCAACGTCGCAAATAGGGGAGATCCTCGCATGCGTGCAACCCGAAGACCTAATCCATTACGGCTTGATTCCCGAGTTCGTTGGTCGTTTACCCGTAGTCGCAGGATTGCATGAACTGGATGAAGACGCTCTTGTGCGGATTCTCTTGGAACCCAAGAATGCACTCGTTAAACAGTATAAAAAACTCTTCGGCTTTGAGCACGTGAAACTGAGATTCACGGATGAGGCCCTGCGGTCCGTCGCCGCGCAAGCTCTTCAACGGAAAACCGGCGCACGCGGCCTGCGCTCAATCCTGGAAGCGGCAATGCTGGAAATCATGTATGAATTGCCGGAATTCAAGAATCTTCAGGAAGTTATCGTGAACGAAGAAGTGATCTTGAATAAGTCACAATGTATCTTAGTCTTTGAGAAAGAAGCCGAATCCGCATCATAGCCCGTCACCGGTTTCAGAATGGTTCACCGGGCGTGAGACAACCCTGCGCTCGGTGAACGTTTCCACAATCCATACAATGGTTCACTCCATTCGAGACGGCCGGCCGCTCCGGTGGACGTGTCCAACAATCCTTTGCAGTAATGGTTCACAAGGCTTGGGGTTACTCTGAGCCGAGTGAGGGCCGGAGAGGGACTCATCTTCCCACCGGACCAGCCCCATCGGGATTCCAAGTGATTGGACAATTCCCGATGAATGCTTACCATATTTTTATTCGTTTCGGGGGCCGCTCTATACGTCCCCGTCTCAAACCAATATTAGTGAGGAAACAAGATGTTTTTCGCCAAGAAGGATGATCCTGCTTCCAATGTGCCTATGCTTTTACCGCTTCTACCTTTGAGGGATATAGTCGTCTTTCCGCAGATGGTGGTTCCTTTGTTTGTGGGTAGAGATCGCTCCATAAAGGCGCTCGAATCGGCGATGAACTCCGACAAGATGATATTTCTGGCTTCCCAGCGGAACGCGCAACAAACGAATCCGCAGGAAGAAGATATATACGAAGTAGGCGCAATTGGTCAGATAATTCAGATGCTGAAACTCCCCGACAATACCATCAAGGTGTTCGTGGAAGGACGACGCAGGGGAAAGATTCAACGTTTCGCGGAAAATGACCGCTTCTTCAAAGTCGAAGTGGAGGTCATCCCCGACGACGTGCAGGAACGGGAAGTAGAGATACAGGCGCTCGTACGCGGGCTCAAAGCCGTGTTCGAGAACTATCTTACATACAACAAGAAATCCCCTCAAGAGTTTGTCTCTTCCATACGGGCGATGACGGACCCCGTCCGTTTGACGGACACCATCGCCGGACAGCTCGGCTTCAAGATGGAGGATAAACAGCAGCTCCTGGAGAAGCGTTCCGTCAAAGATCGCATCGAGAAACTTCTGGAACTCATGCAAAGCGAGATTGAGATCGCCGAAATCGAGAAAAAGATTCGCGATCGCGTGAAGAAGCAGATGGAAAAGAGCCAGAAGGAATACTATCTCAGCGAGCAAATGCGCGCCATCCAAAAGGAGATGGGCGATAAGGACGACTTCAAGAACGAGATAGCGGAGATCGAGGAACAGCTTGCGGCCAAGCGCTTGCCCGCCGAAGCGGAAGCCAAGGTGCGCAAGGAAATCCGCAAGCTCAAGATGATGTCCCCCATGTCGGCGGAAGCCACGGTCGTGAGAAACTACATCGACTGGTTCCTGGTGCTCCCGTGGACGGAAATGTCCGAGACCGGGCTGAACATCGAAGAGGCCCAACGTATCCTCGATGAGGACCACTACGGCCTCAAGGAAGTCAAAGAGCGCATCATCGAGTACCTTGCGGTGCAACGGCTCGTGCAGAAGGCTAAGGGTCCGATTCTGTGTCTGGTGGGACCTCCGGGAGTTGGGAAGACATCCCTTGCGCGATCCATCGCCAGGGCCACAGGGCGCCAGTTCGTTCGTATTTCCTTGGGCGGTGTCCGGGATGAGGCGGAAATCCGCGGCCATCGGCGGACATACATCGGCGCCTTACCGGGCAAGATCATCCAGAGCATGAAAAAGGTCGAGACCGTCAACCCCGTTATGCTATTGGATGAAGTGGACAAGATGAGCATGGACTTCAGGGGCGATCCCTCAGCCGCATTGCTCGAGGTGCTTGATCCTGAACAGAATCACACTTTTAACGACCATTACCTGGATGTGGACTACGATCTGTCGCAGGTGATGTTCGTGACCACGGCGAATACGCTCCATGGAATCCCTGCGCCGTTGCAAGATCGTATGGAAATCATACGCCTTTCCGGGTACACGGAACTCGAAAAACTCCGTATCGCAGAGAAGTTCCTTGTGCACAAACAGTTGGAAGCGAACGGTCTGGGCGGTGAAGACGTGATCATGACCCGCAAGGCGATCCTCAGGATCATCAGACGCTATACGCGTGAGGCGGGCGTGCGTAACCTGGAGCGCCAAATCTCTAAGGTGTTCCGTAAAGTGGCCAAGGATGTGGTCGCCGGGACGCTTACCGATCACCTGGAGATCGAGGGAAATCAGATATCTAAGTACTTGGGTGTGCCCAAGTTCAGGCACGGCGTAAAGGAAGAGAAAGAGAAAGAAGGAGTGGCGACCGGTCTGGCTTGGACCGAAGTTGGCGGGGAGCTGCTTACCGTTGAGGTGGCGTTCATGCCGGGTTCAGGGAAGCTCACGGTTACCGGTAAGCTGGGCGAGGTCATGCAGGAGTCGGCTCAGGCCGCCATGAGCTATGTTCGCTCACGTGGATGGGCCTTGGGGCTGAAGCAGGACTTCTACAACAAGGTGGATATTCACATCCATGTGCCCGAGGGCGCTACGCCTAAGGATGGGCCGTCGGCCGGTATCACCATGTGCTCTGCCATTATTTCCGCTTTGACCAAAAAGCCGTTCCCCAACGATGTGGCCATGACCGGAGAAATTACGCTTCGGGGTAGGATCCTGCCCATCGGCGGACTCAAGGAAAAGCTCCTTGCGGCGAAACGGGGTCTCATTTCGAGGGTCATAATTCCCTCGGAAAACGAAAAGGATCTCAGGGAAGTGCCCTCGGGCATCCGCAAAGGCATGGAAATCATCCCCGTGGAACACATGGATGAAGTGCTGAAGATACTCTTCGGCGCCCCGGAACAGCGCATCTATCCGCAACAGAACCTCGTTATGGAAGAGCCGGTTCACCTGAAACAGTAACAGGCCTCCGTTCGATTGAACCAAGCCGTCGATGTGGGCTCTTACGCCTCCATGGGCGGCTTTTTTCATTCTTGTAAGCGTAGAATTATTGCGGCGGGCTTAGGATTCGCTATCATTTTGGTGAAGTTCGTGTACAATTTACGAGGCGCACTGTTTTCAGAGGTTCCTCCCGGAAACCTTTGTGCGAGAGGTTTCCAGGCGCGGACTGATACCAATGCGTAATCAAAGAAGTAATATTGGGGAGAACCTTCCAGCAAGAAGTTTCTCCTCAAACCCATCTCTCAGAACTTTTGCAATTACCGAAACCGGCTTTTCTCAAGGAGAAAACGCCGCTTTCGGCGACTATCACAAATTTCTTAGAAAGAGGTGGAAAAGCCTTCTTTGCAATAAAAGCTCCGCCTATCTTACTTTGTGAAAGCTCATCGGTATGAAACGCCCGTCTCGACGCGGCAATCCCGCTATAATTTATTATCCGGTTTATTATGGGAGAAGTCATGAGAACCAATACACGCCTTCGGTTGAAAAGGAAGATAGAAAAACTGAATAATCAGCTTCTTGTGTTAGGAGCGCAAGTCGAAGAGAGCGTCCAGCTTGCGGTGAAAGCTGTGGAGAAACGAGACGCGACATTGGCCACAAGCGTGATCGACGGCGACATCGAAATCGATAGGCGAGAAGTTGATCTTGAAGAAGAATGCCTCGAAATACTGGCGCTCCACCAGCCCGTCGCCATTGATCTGAGGCACATCATCGCGGTGCTCAAGATCAACAAAGATCTCGAGAGGGCGGCGGATCTGGCCGTGAACATCGCGGAAGTGGCCGTGCGTTTAAGTAGTGACGCTCGCATAGAGACGCCCAAGGACTACTTCATCATGGCCGTGAAGACCCAGGGTATGCTCAAGAAGAGCTTGGACGCATTCGTCCACATGACGGTGGAAATGGCCTATCAAGTGCTTGCGGAAGATGATGAGGTGGATCGCATGAAACACAAATTGCACCGCCTTTACGAAGAGCGGGCGCGCGAGCACCCTGAGCTGCTGCCCATTCTTACACACCTGTTTCTCGTGTCGCGGCATCTGGAGCGAATAGCGGACCTGGCGACCAATATTGCTGAGGAGGTCATTTACATGGTGACGGGCGAAATCGTGCGCCACGGAACGCAGACCCCACCGAGAACAACCGAGGAAAAACCGGTGGTTGTAGCGTCGCCCTTCAGAAAGCCTCACAGGGAAACAGTCGGTGGAAAATGATGATCGGGCGTCCCACTTGGGGCGCCTTTTTTACGAGGCGGGATAGATGGTTAGGAAAAACCCTCCCCCATAAAGGGTTTTTATGATTCACTCTCCGACTGATTCTCAAAGCATGGAATCAGGGGAATTACACAATTTGTCGTAACGGCTATCTCGAAGCTCTCTTCGCCGTCTTAAGCCCTTTTGTCGATCGCTTCGGCCCTTTTCGTTTGTAAGACGTCTTTTTCTTGCCGGATTTCTTCAGGTGGGAAGATTTCTTTCCCGATTTTTTGAGAAACGAGGCGTGCTTCCGCGCCTTGTTTTTCTTGAGAGACGAAGCGGCTTTCTTTTTCTTGGAAGAAGATAGCTTCGTGTCGCTTGAACTCTTCTTGAAGGCCGTTTTCATGATGGCGGCTAATCCGTCATTATCGCCGGCGGCCTGCTTTAGACTTTTACCATTCTCCGAATTCGCCGCCGTTGCGGTCGGCGTTCCGATCACCGCAAGACATGCGAGTAAAAAGAATACACAAATAAGTATTCTTGACATCAATGAATCTCCTCACGATAGGTAACACTCACCGGAGGCCGTCCATCCGCCTGCAATCGCTACGGGCAAGTCGGCCGCTGAAACGTCTTAAACTCGGTGAGTCATTACATGATAAGAGTTTTATCTACAGTATAGAATTAACTTTTTCTTGTCAAGGGAATGTTGCAATTTAGGGAAGTTACCGCTGCTACATATCAAATAGTCGAGGCGCCGATAAGACTATCGTCATGATTATGATGACCACAACCGAGAGCACGACCAGGATGTCCGGCACCACGGAAAACACCGCTTCTCCGCGGTTGATGTGGCGCCGCACCGCAACGAACCGCAACCCTGAAAACAAGATGGCGAACCCGGCCAGAAAAAACGAGAACAAACTCAAGTACATTACATGCCTGCTGGGCGGCAGCCGTAGGTTCCCATCCGTCAGGTGTATAACGTGTCGTAAGAATATATCGAACCGCTCGATGACGAAGCCGAAGGCCAACAATGAGATGCTCGTGCGGGCCCAGGCGAGAAACGTCCTCTCGTTGGCCATGTGACTGCGTTGCCATGCAAGAAAGATGCGGTCGTCGGACATGATGTCCGGCGCCCTTGCCGTGAGTTTCTTCAGGGTTTCTTCAGCGGTTTGGCGTTCGAGACCCATACGGTTACCTCCATACAAATTTCGTAATGGTTCAGTGGATTTAAGGCGGCTCAGAGCCTGATAACATTATGCGGTTACGCATTCCAGAGAACGCAAGTAGCCGGCTGTGTTCGGCGGCGAACACAAGGCCGGACTTGACCCGGAGAGCGCTCCATGAACAGCTTCCATTATATTCCCTTTGGGGCTAAAATGAAATTGGAATGGCGTAGTGAGGCCGATGAACGGCTACGAAACACCCGCGGGGCGTTTCGAATCGTAATTCTATTGCCGAAGTATACCTGCGAATGTTACAGTCCCGAAGAACGTGCCTGAAAACCGATTCGTGTTGGGAGAAGTCCGATGCGGTTACTTGTGGTGGAAGACAACCCGGTGGACGTTTTCTGGATCCAGTCTCAATTGAGAGAAATTAGAAACGAGACCTACGAAATCGTTCCCACGGCTACCTTGCTTCATGCGTTTGCCAAGCTTGATGAGGAATCGTTCGATATAATCCTTTTGGATTTGGGATTGCCCGATAGCTTAGGCCTAGAGACCTTTACTCGAATGCACAAGAAAACAACTCGCATCCCCATCATTATCCTTTCAGGAAACGACGATCAGGACCTCGCCGTCGAGGCGGTGAGAATGGGCGCTCAGGATTATCTCGTGAAGAACACATGGGACGAAATGATCCTCTGCCGGTCGATAGCATACGCTATCGCTCGCCATGAAGCCGCTCACAGCAAAAACGACGGAGACCTCAAAGGCCGTAATCACTCATAATTCGCTCGACGGTTTCCCTATCAGGGCTATACGGATTCGCCGGCGGGGGCGGCGCATACAACGTGTGAGAATCGAGAAACGGTGTTTGGACCAGTTTCAGGTTGTGACAGGCGATCAGCAAAGTATGCAAATTCACCGCATCCAACACATTGTAAGCTAAAAGGGTTTCCAGGGCCTTTTCATTCCTCCGATTTACATAATCCTGCCACAAGAGAACGGCAAAATACCCGTTCATCCCATCCAACTCCGCGCGATTAATGCCGAGCTGCTTTTCGCAGGACTTCAGACCGCCGGTGTAGCCTAAGCTCTTGAGAAGAAACCGCAAGTCGATGTGACCTTGGGGAAGATGAATCCCGAAGAAGCGCTCGACGTACGGGACATCGAACTCCTTGCCGTTGAAAGTGACAATCAGGTCATAGCGCATCACGTCATCAACGAAATCCTGCAAGTTGCGGCCGTTTACGTAGCAGCGGACCTCTTTGCCGTCAAAGAGCGATATGGTGGTGAGGTAGTCTTCGGCTCCGGGTCGGCCTGTGGTCTCAATATCGAAAAAAGCCGTCGAGTTCGCGAACTCCTGGTAGACTCGCCAATGTTCCGGCGTCTGGAGGGCCTTGGTGAAGTACGCGGCGTCGCGGCTTACCAGGCGCTTTTGCGATTCCACGAGTCCGGATCGCAGAAAGACCGTGTTTACCTTGGGGAAGCTCCTCCCCGGGCGCGCCAGGTAATCCTCCCATGTCAAAACCCCGTCGTGCCAGAGTTTCCGTTCGGATTTGGTTCGGATTCCGGGTATATGGCAAAATGTATTCTTGAGCATTCTTTTCTCGATTCACGATGAAGCGAAGGGGCATAGGGGTTCAGATAAGGAATCTTGTTCACCTCTCGGCGGTTCCCATGCTGAAAGGCCGGAGGGTTTCCATCTTATACCAGTTTGCCATCAAAGAAGTAATATGAGGAAGAACCTTCTTATAAGAAAGGCTGGGTCCCTAACCTCTCTCCAAGAACGATCATGAGTTATCGTCACAACGCAGGGCGAAAGTCCGTTGGCGCACATGACAATCGGCGGGACTTCCATGCGAACTCTTAAAATCTCCCAAGTTCCCATTTCTCTAAAAGACATGAGAAATGCGGCAAGAATGAAAAATTCGGAAAGAGGTAGGAAAACCTACTTTGAGACGTCTGCGACATGCAAGTAACACGGCATTTTCAGAAAAATAGCACGGAAACCTTCTTCATTCTATAGCAAATAACTGGAAAAGTGGCGGCTTTTTGCGTCCAGTCAGCTACAAGCAGCCGCTTGAACTCTGCTGCAACCGTTTGGTACCGATGTTTGGATCCGGATCCCGAAAGATCCTGCGGTAACATCCTGAATCACTTCGTTTGGTTCTGGAAGAGCTTTCTGTACTCGCCGTAGCCTTCCTTTTCCAGGCTCTCCTCCGGGACAAAACGCAGAGATGCTGAATTCATGCAGTAGCGGAGTCCTGTCGGGTTGGGTCCATCGTTGAATACATGCCCCAGATGCGAGTCCGCCTTCTTACTTCTCACTTCAGTTCGCGTACTAAAGAAACTGCGGTCCTCTTTTTCCACGACGCTCCCCGCGTCCAGTGGTTTGGTGAAGCTCGGCCATCCCGTCCCTGAATCATACTTGTCCACTGAACTGAAAAGCGGCTCTCCGGAGACGATGTCCACGTAGATTCCCGCTTTCTTGTTATTCCAGTACTCGTTATGGAATGCAGGCTCGGTGCCCTCTTCTTGTGTCACTTTGTACTGCAATGGGTTTAGCTTGCTCTTCAGCTCTTCCTTGCTCGGTTTCCTATATTCTTGCATGCTCCGGTTCATTTCCTTTTTATCCTTACCTTTGATCCAAATCTTTTCCAAATACTGATCCCGACCTGAAGCGGACCTATAATATTTGTACCGGGTCGGATTCTTTTTGGAATAGTCCTGGTGATAATCCTCGGCCATATAGAAAGGGGTTGCTTTGGTGATTTCCGTCACGATAGGTTTGTCAAACTTCCCGGATCGAGCCAGTTGCTCCTTCGATCCTTCGGCAAGACGCTTTTGTTCTTCGTCGTGGTAGAAGATCACGGAGCGGTATCCAGGTCCGCGATCAACGAATTGCCCCCCGGAGTCCGTGGGGTCGATTTGCCCCCAGAATACATCCAGAAGCTGTGTATATGAGATGATTGACGGATCGTACGTAATCTGGATTGCCTCAATATGCCCTGTTTTGGAATAGTTTTCGTATGTCGCGTTCTTTCCGGCGCCTCCGGTATAACCCGATACCACTGCCACCACTCCCTTGAGCTTCTCGAACGGCGGCGTCATGCACCAAAAACATCCGCCCGCAAAGGTTGCTGTCTCGTATTTGATCTCCGCTGTTGCGATCACCGTCAGACAAGCAACAATTAACAAGGCCGGCACGAAAGCCTTTATGAATAGTATAGTCATATCAACATCCTTTTATGTCTGTGCGCTCCGGATACACATATGCTGTTTATCGGGAGCAGCCGCGTCCCATTGCATGGACTCTTAACAAGCGGTCAGAAAGCTCCAAAGACTTTCTTGCGATTGTTCATGAAGTTCAGCAGTTTCTTCGTTGCCTTGGATGACAAGCCGAGACTGGTCAGCTCTTCCAGCAATGACTCCACCGTCCCATAACCGCCGAGGTACCCGTTTACGCGAGCCGCTGCCGTGGAGTTCACGAAATCCTTCTCCGATAGATATACGGCACGAAACTCGTTCACCAGCTCTTGGTTCTGTTGGAGTCTGTACTTCTGGTGGTACGCCTCAGCCGGGTGGAAGTCCGTTGCACGGAGAATTTGCGTTGTGATCTCGCTGTTTCTCCTGGACGACTCACGGTCACGCGTCTCAATGGCCGACTTTTTCTGGTCTTCATTGTGATAGAAGACCGCCGCCTTGTACTGGGTTGACCACGGTCGCGCCGTAGAATTATGGCCGGCCCAATAAATTTCCAGAAGCTTCTCGTATGAGATCCGGCGAGGGTCATAGTCAATCTGAATGGACTCGGAATGGTCGCCGAGGTCGTGGTAAGTCGGGGTCTTCTTCGTCCCACCCGAATAGCCGACGCGAGTACGAATTACACCTTTGATACTCCCGTACAGAGAGTCCGGTCCCCAGAATCACCCCATGGCAAACGTGGCCGTCTCTATTTGAGCGGGCACGGAGATATCAATTCGCGGTATTCGATGATTCACGGCTGATTTTTGCTGTGTGACAAACATTAATTCATTCCTTTCGAGACCTGTACGAAATGTAAAGAAAAAGGCGCTTGCAGGAAAATAGCGCGGAAACTGTTTGGTTCTATGGTAAATATCTGGAAATGCGGCGACTTCGTCCTTAGACGAATGCGCAATAACAGAAGTAATATTGGAGAGAACCTTCTTGAAAGAAGTTTCTCCCCAAACCCCTCTCCAAGAACTTTCAAAATAACTGCAAGTGCCTTTTCTCAAGGAGAAAAAGCCACTTGCAGTGCATTTAAAAATTCTTTCATAGTAGTTAGGGAAACCTGCTCTTACAAAAATATCCTTCACCTATATTCCTCTTTCGACAGCACATTGGTATTAGGCGGGGGTATTCCGCCCGCCATCTTGCGGTTGAAAGCAATGGAACAAAGAAGAAACTCCGCTTCAGTTTTTAATGTTCCTCTATAGCGCCCTCGAAACAGATCGTAGTTCCCCTTGAAAGTAGAGAAAACTTGCTCTATTACGTACGTGTATTTTTCGATTCCTTTGTTCCGCGCGCTCTCTTCTTTTGCCTGGTACGGCTCTGTTCATTGTCCGCCCCAGGAATTGGAGAAAAACCCTCGCCTTTAGCGGAGCATCCATTCTCAAGGGTAGAGCTTGAGCATCGATTTGATCATAAGCGTCGCCCATATCCGCGAAAATCTCTCGCCGTGAGTCCCATCCAATATCCGGCATACGGATGGCAGTGGTGGCGATTCCAGCTTCTTCAGCGCTGTCCTGCGGACACGATGCCGTCAGCAGGTATTCGCCGCTTTCATCCTCGACATAGCCGAAATAGAGCTTGGCGCCCCCACGTGCTCCTTCATTGCGCCCCAACCGGCTACAAGCTTTCATGTGTAGAATTGAGCCGATCTTCTTTGGGAAATCTGTCCTGTAACCAGAACCACCGGATGACGGACGGTTCTATGAGAGCGGTGGGGTGTCCGCATTAAATTCCAAGAGCTTGAGTGGAGATTCGCCCGGTTATGGCCGGAGCGAGGCGTGTCTCCCGAACATAATTGGTGGTAGGGATCGGCTCCGTTCCGATCCAAGCGCAGGCTCACAGAGGAAGACCGCGCAATCAGTCCTACGTATTCTCTTAGTTTCGAGCGCCTGTCCCTGCGCTAACTCTGTATGGCCGCTGCTGGTGATGACGCCTTCTCTTCGTGCAACGGAATAATGTTGCGTTTCGATGATTCATCCCGATCCTTGAGCCATTGGACAATGTGCGGTCCGAAAGTGGCTCTGCTCTTGGAACTCACATAGATGCCGATATGTCCGGTGTTCAGCCGAACGTCTTCCTTGTCCACGCTTCCAATGGCGGGCAGCAACCTATCGCACGCGCTGGGAGGCACAAGGTGGTCGTACATGCCGTAAAAGTTCAGGACAGGCATGGTAATGTTTTTCAGGTCCACCAGCTCGTCGTCTATCCTGAGTTCGTTCTTGATGAGGAGATTTTTCTGGTACAAGTCACGTATGAACTCACGGAATGTCTCTGCCGGCACATCCGGGCTGTCGAAGATCCATTTTTCCATGCGCACGAAGTTTTCCACAAAGGACTTGTCGTCCATGTTTTCCCAGAAGCCCACGTATTTGTCGATCATGAGCCGAGCCGGGTTCAGGAGCAGAAAACCCAAGTTCATGAGATCGCCAGGCATATTCCCGAAGGATTCCACGGCGCGATCGGCATTGAAATTCTTCATCCATACATGGAGAAGACCTTCATCCGTGTCAAAGTTCGTAGGAGTAACCGTGGTAATCAGGTTTTTAATCTTTTCAGGATTGAGAGCTGAATAGATAACCGAAAACGTCCCGCCCATACAAATACCCATGAGGTTGATTTGGGGCGTATTAGTACGCTCTCGAATCACGTCCACTATAGTGTCCATGTAGCCTTGGACGTGATCCGCTATGGTAAGATACCTATCCTTACGGGTGGGATACCCCCAGTCGATCATGTACAGGTCAATACCGGCGTCGAGAAAGGTCTGCACCACGCTGCGACCGGGCTGCAAATCCAACATGGTTTCCCTATTGATGAGGGCGTATACCACCAAGAGCGGCGTCTTGACCTTCTGTTCGGTCACGGGCTTGTAGTGCTTGAGCTTAACGCGGTCCTCTTCATACACGATGTCGTAAGGTGTAGGGGCGATCTCCGTATTCAGCGGCGCAAGCAGCACTTCTTTTGCCTTTTGCACGCGTTCTTGGGTCTGTTTCACGTTATCCGCCAGCGATTCCAATAAAAGATCTATGGGTATTTTCGGGGTATTCATCAGGTCACCTCGTAAGTATAGACGCATATTAATTTGATGCTCAAAAAGGCGTCTCGATTTTAAAAATCGTATCGTGATAGTTCATCGGGCTTGAGACGGCTCTGCGCCCATACTCACCGGACGGGAGACTCAGTGTCCCTCCGGACCGCCTATCGTCATTCTAGGTAGTCACGTGGAGTTCGGTGAACCGTTCCCCTTTTGTTTGCGTGACACGGCGAGGTAAGCTGTCGGCGTTATTCGCCCACAAGCTTTATCTTGGGCGTGTCTTTCTTCTCCAGGGTGCGAATTCGTTTCTTTAACAGGTAAATCTCCTTGTACAGCTCATCCATATCATTTTGGGTCGGGATCGGCAGAAACTGGAGATAATCCTGGAGCACTTGCCGTCGGGCGGTGATGAACTCGGATAACGCATTCAATGTCTTGCTCATGGATTCGTTGTATTCACTGCTCTTGAAGAGTGTGAGATAGTTGCCCTCCAGGTGTTTCATCCACATCTTGTAATAGTCTTTGGAATCCTTGGGCAGATCCCCCTTTTCAGACAGCTTGGTGAGTTCAGCCTGCAATACCTTGAGGGACTTTTCCACGGGCAGGTACAGGAGGGCGAGAAATTCGGACACACTTGTCTGAAAGAGCGCAAACCGATCGGTGACTACGTTTGCGTGCTCTTGGTAGGCCCTGGTGAGCCCGAGCTGGGGCACTTGGAGAAACTGACGAAACTCCTTCTCATACATTTCCGAAAAGCCTTTAAACGCCTCCTTATGGAGATTGTCAAAGCCATGCGCCGACATGGGGTCTCCCATTCCAACAGCTTTCTTGATAGCGTCTTCCTGAAGTTGAAAAAAGCCCTGCCACGCGGGGACCATCATACGCATGAACACTTGCGGAAATCCCTTTACACCCTTGGAAATATTTTCGGAATGGGCGAATTCCTCCATTACGGTGGACACGGAGATCATATTCTTGAGCGCCGTGTCATACGCCTCAGGTAGTTTTGCGTTTTCTTGATTCTTCTGTGTTTCGGTCAATGCGTCGGACCACGCCTTGGCGCCGGCGCCCCAGAAGGACCCATATGCCTGTAGCCAATTTTCCAAGAGTGATGTTGCATTCGTATAATCAGGACTCATAGTAAGCGCTCCTTCGTTCCAATTCTTAACCGTAACAAATTACTCTGTTGGATGAAATAATTGCCGCGGATTGCAATTCGGCCCTTAACAGGGTCGCCGGTGGATATGTAATGGTAGTGTGCGTCGGTAGACGTGTGAAATATAGCGACGTATCGTATGCTGCGTTCACAGACCGTGGGCGTCTCATGTCTTCTTTGTAATGGTTCACTGGGCTTGGGACGGCTCTGCGCCGGTGAACGGGTACGTCTCTTCAGGCGGAGAAAGGCCGGTGAATGTCGCCGCACGTTCCTCCCCGTACGAGCGCGTACCTGCTATTGTAATCGGTTCAATCTCGGCGGTAAAGGGTCGGTTCAATGAAAGCGACCGTTGCCGAGAGGAAGGAGTATAATCCCGGAATGTTACCATTTCATGAAGAAAGAGAAGAATCCGTCCGTCCGCCTATTCGATCACAGGTTCAGCTAGGCTATCTCTGACTGCATCAAGAATATCGGATTTGGTAAATGGCTTATTGAGGGTTCTCACTGCGCCCATCATTTTCCCGATGAGCAGGCATGTAGATGTATTCACGGAGATCCCTCCGCCGGATATTGCGATGATTTTGGCGTCGGGGTTATCGCTTCTGATGTTCAGGATCGTTTCCGCCCCTTCCATTTCCGGCATAATCATATCCGTGATGACGAGATCAGGGGGATCTTTCCTATAGCTCTCTACACCTATCTTGCCGTTCTCCGCTTGAGTTACGGTGTAGCCTTCTCGTGTGAGAATCGTCGCCAGCAGGGTGCGTATATTGGCGTCATCCTCTATTACTAAAATCCGAGGCATGCAGTCTTGATCTCCTTTGCGGTCGAAATGGCGTATGGTCGTCGATTGTAAGCGGCGTCTTACATGGGACGGAAGATGACTTATGAAGGTATCTAAGGCTGGGTTCGATTTGTTTACTCCATGATTACGAACGCTGAAGCTTTTGGAACTGGATTTTGCCCTTTCGTGTTCCAACAAACACCCTATTGCTTTGCGGCTCTCTATACATGAGAGTAACCGTTCGTGAGACGCCGGTCAACGGCTCATACCAATGCCGAATCAAAGAAGCACTATTAGGGAGAGCCTTTTCCCCTCCGGCGCTTACAGATGCGCGTGTCTCCTGCCCGGTGAACCATTCCAAAAATGTTAGGAGAAACCAACCGGTGGGTGCTCCCCCAAGCCGACTCTTGATATGCGAACCGCCTGCTATGTATAGATTTCCCTGCGCTCTTCCTTGTGATCTACCATATAAAGGAGCTTGGCCTTGGCGCCGAGTTCTTTCATAAGATTCGGCATGTCTTCTCGATCAATGTTGAAGGCTCGCACATAAACGAACCGGCTGTTTTCGGGTGCTTTTTCGTGCGTGCTTAGGATACTCACTAGGCGAGCCCCGTGACTTCGGATGATGTCCGTGACTTCCTTAATGGAGCCCGGTTTGTCGTCAAGAATGAACCCGAATTGAACCCCCCGATGTCGCAGACCCGTCAACATTATCATGGCCTTGAATAAATCATTCTTGGAGATTATTCCAAGAATATTTCCCTGGTCGTCCAGAACGGGAGCGCTCGAGATCCTTTTTGTCATGAGCAGGTCCGCGGCCTCGTCGGTTGTGGCCTGAATACTGATAGTCGAGGGATAACGGGTCATGATGGCGCCGACTTCCAGGCGGGCTAGGTTGTAGAGTATATGCTGCATATCCAACACCGTGACGTCCGAGGGCGAGGCGCGCCTGAGATCTCTATCGGTGATGACTCCCACCAGTTTGCCGTCTTCGAGCACCGGCATCATAGGAGGCCGATGTTCCATGAAAACATTTATTGCGTGCTGCATTGTATCGGCAACGTCAAGAGTGATGACGTCCGTGCTCATCCAATCTCTTACCAGCATTATGGTTCTCCTTCGATTCCCCGGCTGCGGCGGCCTACCTTAGACGGATTATTTTCTCTCTCGCTACACTTGCTACGCCGGTTCGATGACCTTTCTTCGTGTTTACGCAGTTTTGCCTTCGCCTCTTCCACCTTGGCCACGAGTTGTTCAAGATCGCACGGTTTCATCAAGTAGTCGAAGGCGCCGAGTTTCATCCCATGAATGGCGGCGTCAAACGTGGCGTTTCCCGTGAACATTATAACTTCCACATGGGGTGGGCTTTTTTTAACTCTCTGAGGGTCTGGACTCCATCCATTCCCGGCATTTTGACGTCAAGAATAACAACATCCATCTGAGGGTCAACACGTAATTCGGCCAAAGCTTCGTTTCAAGATAAAGAAGTTTTCACATGTATGTTTCCCTTTGAAAACCACCGTGCTATGGCTGCAACAAATCAAACGTCTTCGCCACGGGCAATGACTTGGTTTGAATCGTGATGTTCCATAGACGGCCTGTTCATAGGGAACGCTTACGTGTTCTCTTCAAGCCTGACGACCTATACATTTGTAAATTTCCTTTGCAATCCGTAAACTATTTTCTCTATTTTGAGCCGGAGACCGGTATGTCGAACACCACCTCTTCACGCGCATTCAATCTTACGAATGTGAGAATCGCCTTTTGGGTCACGACGCTTTTCCTGGGGATTTTCACTATCTATACCAGTCGCCACTTCATTAACACCGACGGCCTCATTTACATCGAAATGAGCGACGGCGTGAAGACGGGCGAATGGAGCAGGTTGATTAACCTGGCGTGCAGCCCTTTGTACGCCGTTCTCCTGGGCGCTGTACAGCTTATCTTTCAGCCGACGCCGTTCACCGAATTGGCGGCGCTGAAGGTCTCCGGGTTTCTGGGGCTTCTGAGCTGTATGTTTGCGTGCGAATACTTCCTCTATGAGCTACGACGCTTGCGAATCCTGTGCCTGAAGAACGAATCGGCCTGTCTTATTCTCACTGCGCTGGTGTATGCGCTTTTTGTGATAGCTGTTCTTATATGGGTGAAGGATCGCCTCATAAATCCCGATCTATTCGCATTTTGCGCCATACTCACGGCCGCGGCCGCACTTACGGCCATTCGCTGCGACCCTGAGTCCCTGCGGTCGTACGTGATACTCGGCGCCGCTTTGGGACTGGGCTATCTCACAAAGACATATATTCTGGTCATGGCTCCTGTGTTTCTCCTGTGCGCGCTCTGGGCCGGAGGATTGACTCGCAGGGTCATAGCGGGCGTGTGCCTCGCGTCAGTCATTATTGCGCTTCTTGCTGCGCCGCTTGTAGTGGGGCTTTCCATGCGTGTGGGGAGGCCCTCAATCGGTGAAGCCGCTAACTTTGCCTATACAACGGAAGTAGCGGTTCAAGGGACGGCCGAGCATATCCCGGAGCTCCTTTACCCCAGTCCGAAGACTGTTTACTTTCATTACGGCGCCGTGTGCACGGACGCATTCGGGTACGACATAGCATACTGGTCCTTGGGCCTAAAGGCCCGATGGAACATGAGAACTCAACTGAAGACCCTTACCAAGAATCTTGCGGAATTTCTGTCCCATACGGGGTATCTCTTCGGTCTTCTGGCGGCCTTCGTGGGTTTCATGTATGCAACCGGCCAAACGCAGCCGTTTCACTTTAAACATCGTGCGATCCAGCTGATCTTGGCGTTTGTCGCTCTATGCGGCATAGGCTTGTTCGCTTTGGTTTACATGGAAATGCGCTATGTAGCGCCCTTTGGGTTTCTTTTGGGCACGGCCCTGCTTCTCGGGTTGAATTACAAAGAGCGCTTCACCAAAGTCGGTGTAGCTGCCGGATTACTGCTCTTGGCAGTGTTTGTGGGATTCATCCTCTACGGGGTAATGGATCAAATGGATCGTGGGGTGCGGTCCCACAGGGGAAAAGCGTCCCATTCACAAATCTTTGAGGAACTTACTGAGGTAACGCGATTTCTTCAGGCGCATGGAGCGCAGTCCGGTGATAAGGTAGCCCTCGTGGGAGCGCACTACACCTATTGGGCGCGCATGGGGAGGTTCCGCATTGTTGCGAGAATCCCCGATGAGCGGGAGTTTCTTGCCTCTTCCCCGGAGCGGAGAGCTGCGGCCCTGGCGGCGCTGGGAAAGGCCGGCATTAAGGCGGTGGTTGCGGCCGGCGACGCTTTTACGGCTCTAGCCCAGGACGGTTGGCATTCCGTGCCGAAAAGCGGCAAGTGGGTGGTGTTCTTTCCTGAGCAGCACCGGCCGGACGGTTCAGCTTCCGCCGGGGAGAAGCCGTAATCGGACCGGCGTTGCCACCCGGCTTGAGCGCAACGGCGCCGACGGTGTTACTATGTCTTGCAAGAGCAAATAGTCTCTCCCGAGCTTTGGCCTGGTCCCGGTTTCACGGTGACGAGACATCCGCACTTGCCGCACTTGTATTGTTTGCCTACTTCGAGCACGTCTTCAGATGCGAGATCCGCGGGGGCGCCGCACTTGACGCATTGGATGGCATCGCCGTCTTCCCGTGACCGAAAGCCGACAGTGACCGTATCCCTTCGGAGGGTAACGGGTTTGGGTTTCATGAGAAGATCCAGGGTGGCCGAAGCGTCCGTGTCAATCGAGGCGTGGCACTGAGCGCACGTCAGCGCATTGTAGATTCGTCCGATCTTCAGCTGGTTGGCGCACCCGCAATTGGGACATTTTATGTTGAATACGGACATTGACGACGCTCCTTGGTAGGTATCACGACATCCGAAACGTGTGATTGTTTCACGGTTACACTCCGGATTCGCATCCATTCGAGCCGAACCAGCGACGCAAATATCCCCGCCGGACGCGAACCCATTCTACAATGCCATAGTCATAGCATGGGTTTCGGTTCCATTGAGGGTCCATCCCTGAAGCGCCGTATAGCTTTTGAGCTGCAATCCCACAAACCCGACATACAACTCGTCGGCGCCTATATACTCTCTTGGAGCCGTATTCTCTTGCTGATTTGCTGGGAGTATACATAACGGCTCTTTCAGGGTCAAGAAATGACTCCACCCAAAATTCGCCTCGTAATTGCGTTAAGCGAGGTTGTTCATAGCGGTTCAGGGGCATGAGTCGGCTCTATAGCCGGTGATAACCTAAGAAAGACCCTCCTCCGCCTCCTCAACCATCCCGTCACGGTTGCAAGCGGTTGATCCGCGCCCAGCGAATAATTACTATCAATAGTGAACAAAATCCCGCTGTTGTGATCCAATAAAGTAGCCCTGAATAGAACGCACTTTAAAATTACTCGTAGTATGATACCGAATGTGCTTTCAAAAAAGTAAGATCGGCGGAGCTTTTTTTCAAAGCAGGTTTTTCCAACCTCTTTCTAAGACATTTGTGATAGTCGCCGCAAGCGGCATTTTCTCCTTGAGAAAAGCCACTTGCGGTGCATTTAAACATTCTTTCATAGTAGTTAGGCAAACCTGCTCTTACAAAAATGTCCTTCACCTATATTCCTCGTTCGACAGCACATTGGTATAAGTCGGCTTCATCTCATGTGTATTGCTCTTCCTTTGATATGCGTGCGTGCTGTGGATTGTTATTTTCGGTACTGGTTAAGCGGACGCAGAAGTGCCTCGAACATCGTGAATCCTTCAAAAAAATCTTAGTTGTTTTTGAGAATAAAGATTCCTTCTGCCCTACCTTCTATGCTATATTAAAATATTATCTTGTCAAGCCAAAAAACGAAAAGCCCTACTGGAGCCACGCAGCGCCGCGTCCGCACCCGGAATCTCGGCGAGATGCGCAAATCTGCGCAATTTCCGCCCACCGGAGGCAAGAGAACGCACGCTTCCGGTAGCAGTCGGGCGCAAAATCCCCGCCTGCTCGTCCCACTCCCCAGAGCGGAAAACCGGAAAGCCCCCTCCCCACCTGACTAGGCGTAATACCAATGCGCAGCCAAAGAAGTAATATCGGGGAGAACCTTCTTGAAAGAAGGCTTCTCCCCGAACCCCTCTCCAAGAACTTTTAAATGGCCGAAACCGGCTTTTCTCAAGGAGAAAAGGCCGTTTTCGGCATAGTAAACATTCTCAGATAGACGTCGAAAAAACCTACCTTCCCAAAAAAAGTCTTCACCAATGTTACTCGTTGGAAAGCACTTTGGTATAAGGCGTACGCAATCTTGTTGCTTCTCGCAAGTAGGACAAAGCAGCAGTCCGAAGAGTCTATTTACGGGTATCCCCAAGCATATCTTTATATGATTTACCATCACGTCATCAATTTTATTGCGCCTGGAGCCGCCGTTTTTGTCCTGTCACCGGATCATGTACATGTCACACCGAGCACCGCAACATAGAAGAACCCACCCTTGTCCGCCCAGTTGTTGGATGAGCTTTCCTCTCTTCACAAAGCGATTTCTTTCGTTTCATACCAATGCGCAGCCAAAGAAGTAATATCGGGGAGAACCTTCTTGAAAGAAGGCTTCTCCCCGAACCCCTCTCCAAGAACTTTTAAATGGCCGAAACCGGCTTTTCTCAAGGAGAAAAAGCCGATTTCGGCATATTAAACATTCTCAGATAGACGTCGAAAAAACCTACCTTCCCAAAAAAAGTCTTCACCAATGTTACTCGTTGGAAAGCACTTTGGTATCATAGGTCTCCGGCACGTCATCCATGACCATTAGCCGATACGCGTCGCTGAGATTATCTTCCAGCTCCTCTAAAGTTGTCCCTTGCGTCATGATTTAACGCGCCTTATTGCGTTGCTCAAGTTTACGAGGAGTATATCAAAATCGGCGGCTTAATGTTGTTAGGATTGCGCTACAACAACTAGAGAGTATAATATGCTCGATTCCCCTAGCGCGCACGAAGAGATACCCCGTCAGGAAGCAATCCAGCGAGGAACCGCTAGGTCGGGGTTCATCGAGCCGGTGGATCAGGCGTCGGTAACCGGTATTCAGAATTCTGATGAACCATTACACAGGCGCACTCAGCACAATGAAGCATCCACGATAATGAGAGGAATAAAATGTCCGTAGACTTCGACAAGATTGGTCTCGGCCAGTCAGGACGATTGGTTTATCAGGTTATGGGCAAAGATGGCCCTATATTTAATCCAGAAAATATTAAGTATTTGTCTCCCGGAGAAGCACAAACATCCGGGTTTATACCAACCATTGGAGGCGGCGACTTAGTGGGGCTTGCTGCTGGATTGGCCGGCATAAATCTCATGGTGTCGTTTGCTAATTTGGCTGTGTCAGCTGTGATAATGAAAAAAGTTTGTGAAATCTCCGAAAAATTGGACGCAGTTCACAAGATTTCGGTTGACACTCTGGCACAGTTGAAGCAGATGAGTCATAAATTGACTACTATGGACATCAAACTTTCAGAGAATAACCTGAGATTTGCGTTGGACCACGTGGGAAAAAGGGCTGTTCAGGGGGACAGTATTAACCTACAAGAATTTAAGAAACTAAGCAGTGATATAAACGATTTTATCAATAGTGTGGACGGCTATGGGTATGCGAGTCATGCCCAATTCCGGTTATCTAGTGATGTCAGTGATAAATTAAAAGGTTTACACGGTTTTCTTTACGGAATTAGGGGAACGGTCGCACGCGCACACAATCTAGCTGCAGCGGGTGATCCACAAAAAGTCCTAAGAATGTGCCCAATTGATGATTATTCACCAAATTTCCGATATAGTAGCGGTTGCCTACGTACACCTGCTTTTCTTCACCTTGCAAACAAAGATTTGGAAAAGCATGCCTCTCACGTAGCTACATTTGTCAAAAATGAATTTCTATTCTCCGGATCAAAAATATATGATGATGTATACGAACGCGTATCAAGTTTTAGCGACACAATTTGGACTCGATTTAATGAAACGGACCCGTATTCGCTTCATTTATCAAACGGTTTAAGTAAGGTATTGAATTCTGATGCGGCACTAAAGGCTCCCAAGATTCTGAAAATGGCAAACGATTGGGAAAATTATTGGCTTGTTGCGACTGATATGGGTTTAATATGGAGAGTTCGTCAAGAACTAGAGGGGTTGGGGCAATACGAAAAAACTTTCTATGGATGGTGGAGGCAGGGCGAAGCTCTAGGTTCCGACAAATTATTGATTGAATGTAATGTTGGTTGAAGGCTAGACTTCTCCGCTATTCCTACGGAGCGGGGTGTCGTTCGAGGTTTTCGTCGAATATAGTCGTCGTGCTTCTGTTTTGCGCCTATGCAGCCGGAAGGACTCCTCGTCTTTGTTGATATAAACGGTCCAGCGTACCGCGGTTATCCATACCTACTCAGGTTTTGTCCTGATGATCGAGAAAACCGCCAAACTCAAGAGCATAGATATAGAGAAGAACGATTGCTAATCCAAAGAGCATGGGTCCATAGAGAAGCCCAATAAGACCGAAGTAGTTTACACCACCAAGGATGGAGAAGAACACCAGCGTACTGCTCATGTTCGCGAATTCCTTCATGAAAAGAGGACGAACAAAGTTATCCAGCATTCCCACTACGAGTACGCACCATAGAACCATAAAGATCCCGGATTTCCATTGGCCGGCAATGAACAGGTATCCTGCCGCGGGTACCCAAATTAATGCAGTTCCAATGAGCGGTATAAGGGAAGCGAAAGCCATGATGGTTCCCCAGAAGAGACCAGGAAGACCCACTATCCAAAAAGCGAATCCGCCTGCGGCGCCTTGAGCGATTGCGGTGAGAAAACTTCCGAGGAGAGCGGAACGAGCCACGCCTTTGACTCTGGAAATGATTTCCAGCTCATGGGAGCGAGACAGAGGCGAGAGATGAAGAATAAACTTAGCAATCTTGTCGTAGTCACGCACGAAGAAGAAAAACACAAATATCATCAAAAAGAAATTTCCGACCATAGCCGCAAAATTTCCTACGATGTATCGGCTCTGATTAACAAGAGATTGTCCGATGGTGGAAGTCAAACGGAGCGCCGACTCTTGGACCTTTAGACTCGTGAATTCCATTCCGGGAAAAACTTTCCGTATGTACTCCATGTGTTGATCCGTAAAGGCAATAATCTGAGCCGCAAGAGGCATTTCAAAGATTTGATTATAATTACCCGCCCTAATCCATTCGGAGATTGCGCTAAAGGAATGAACGCCCTGCCGGATCAATGAAATACCTATCAGAACGAGAGGTATTACGACAACGAGCGTTAAAATTAGGCAGGATAACAGTGCTGCAAGATTTTTTCTCCCCCCGACCAATTTGGTGATTTTCTGCTCAAGGGGACTGAAAAGCGTCCCCAGAATACCTGCAAGAATAATAGTGTGTAGATACGGATGAATGATGTTATAGCAGCCCCAAACAACGAGAAAAAGAATACCGAAGAAGAAATAATAGGCATGAACGGACTCAAAAGACTTGCATTCCTGCTGAGTGAACTCTTCATCGTGCGGATTCATACGCCTCCCGTGCCGTTCGGACCAGCTTAATACCTATACGCGATCAAAGCAGTAATATTGGGGAGAAACGTTCGGATGAGGATAGCGTACACGGCGTTCTTCATCAAGGCAAGTTGCGCAGTACGTTTGTTCATTGCGGCGGAGGGAACCCACTTTTTTCGCTGTGATTCGGATCTAATTCTCTATCGCACTTATCCTTGCACGTGACGTCCGACAGGCGTCTTTGGTCGGTCGCTATTTCTCTTCACACGCTTTGAGACATTTTGCGTGTTCCGTGAGCGGATAGAGCAGCGTAGCTGCAGAGCAGCCTGATACCAATGCGCAGCCAAAGAAGTAATATCAGGGAGAACCTTCTTGAAAGAAGGCTTCTCCCCGAACCCCTCTCCAAGAACTTTTAAATGGCCGAAACCGGCTTTTCTCAAGGAGAAAAAGCCGCTTTCGGCATAGTAAACATTCTCAGATAGACGTCGAAAAAACCTACCTTCCCAAAAAGAGTCTTCACCAATGTTACTCGTTGGAAAGCACTTTGGTAT
>JBBRBO010000038.1:0-28302 GCA_038205805.1 Desulfomonilales bacterium | reverse complement strand
GTGATCCGGTGGTTCCGTGTGGAAGGGCCATCGCTCAACGGATAAAAGGTACCCCGGGGATAACAGGCTGATCTCCCCCAAGAGTTCACATCGACGGGGAGGTTTGGCACCTCGATGTCGGCCCATCGCATCCTGGGGCTGAAGTTGGTCCCAAGGGTTTGGCTGTTCGCCAATTAAAGCGGTACGCGAGCTGGGTTTAGAACGTCGTGAGACAGTTCGGTCCCTATCTTCCACGGGCGCAGGAAATTTGAGAGGATCTGTCCCTAGTACGAGAGGACCGGGATGGACGAACCCCTGGTGTTCCGGTTGTCGCGCCAGCGGCATAGCCGGGTAGCTACGTTCGGAATGGATAACCGCTGAAAGCATCTAAGCGGGAAACCAACCTCAAGATTAGATTTCCCGGGCTCAGGCCCCTAAAGGCCCCTCGTAGATGACGAGGTTGATAGGCTGGAGGTGGAAGCGTAGTAATACGTGGAGCTTACCAGTACTAATAGGCCGTGAGGCTTGATCACCCACTCTTTGACGAATATCCTTGATCTTAGACCTATTCGATAACAAGACCATGTTCCGACAGTTTTTCACTATCCCGGTGGCTATGGCGGAGGGGAAACACCTGTTCCCATTCCGAACACAGCAGTTAAGCCCTCCAGCGCTGATGGTACTGCATGGGCGACCGTGTGGGAGAGTAGGTCGTCGCCGGGACTCCATATATAAGCCTCGCTTTTTGCGGGGCTTTTTGATTTCGAACACATGTCGCCTTGACCCCTCATTCCCTCGCTTTATAATATAAGCACGACCAAATGTTAGAGCATCAGTCTCCAGAGGCGCATTAGCCCATCAATTACTAAAGAGGAACACCCGATGAACACGCAATTCCCGCCCCCTACCGCACAGCGCGTTCAAATGAGTACCAGCGAGCACACCAACGAACGCATTCGAAAAAAAACCATTGAGGACGCCATGCAGTACGCCAATAAAAGCAAGCTGCAAATAGAGAACCGCATTCAGGAACTCAACCGCGAATGGGATACCGAGCGCTTTCTCGAGGCCAAGGCCTCCACTCTGATACTTATCTCGCTCGTGCTGGTCGTGTTCCACAGCCCGTATTGGCTTATCTTGACCGCACTTGTGCCGGCATTCCTTCTTATGCACGCGATCCAAGGATGGTGTCCGCCCTTACCCCTAATCCGTCACTTCGGATTCCGCACTGCGGAAGAAATTCATCAGGAAAAGACGGCGCTTAGAATCATGGCCGGCGAATACGAGGACCTAAGCGACAATCCGGATGCAGCCACTCGTAAGACTATTCAGTACTCTTAGACTCAGCGTCTCTTAGGCGTCACAAATCAACGGCGGCTTCGCGGGGCTGCCGTTGTGCTTGCTCCGGGGTTCACCAACTTTCACGAATTGAGGAGCCGCTTGACTACATGCTCCGGAAGAGGTCCTTCCGGAACGAACGCTAACAAGCGGACTCGTTCTGAGATCAAGGCCGGACGTACGGCGGCGCAGCGGAGGTTAGCATGCCAAACGTCCTATCGGTAAAGAATCTACGTAAGGCGTATGGGGCCAAACTTGCAGTGGACGACGTAACCTTCGACGTTCACAAGAACGAAGTGGTCGGCCTGTTGGGACCCAACGGCGCCGGCAAAACCACCACCATTAACATGATTCTTGGCGTGCTTGAACCCACGTCGGGCACCGTCGCCATTGAAGGATTGGACATCTCGACCCACAGGTCTCAGGCGCTCAAGCTGACCAATTTCGCTGCCGTGTACGCTCCGTTGCCGGGTAACCTTACGGTGTTTCAGAATCTGCGGATATTCGGAATGATTTACGGCGTGAAAGATCTTCAGGAGCGCATCAACAATCTGCTCGACGAGCTGGATCTCCAGCGGTTTCGGGACACCAAGTGCGGTGCCCTGTCGTCGGGGGAGCAAACCCGCGTATCGCTGGCTAAGGCGCTCCTGAACCACCCTCATCTGTTACTGCTGGACGAACCCACAGCTTCTCTGGATCCCGCCACGGCGCAGGAGATCCGTATTAAAATCAGAGAGTTCGTGCAGAACGGCCCTACAGGCGCCTTATGGACTTCCCATAACATGTACGAAGTCGAGGAGGTATGCGACCGCGTGCTTTTTCTCTCTCGAGGGAGAATGCTGCTCGAGGGAGACCCAAAGACACTCCCTCACGAGCATGGCAAGGCCACTCTGGAGGAATTGTTCATCTCCGTGGCGCGCGAGGCCCTTACTCCGCAGTCGGAGCCTCTTTCATGAACGTGCAGCGCATGGGGGCCATTACGCTCCGCCACTTCTATCTCATGCGGGGAAGCGTTTCTCGTGTCCTGCCGCTATTCGTTTGGGTCGCCGTGGACATGGTTTTGTGGGGCTTTATCAGTAAATATCTCAATTCCGTGACGCAGGGCCACAATTTCACGCCGGTATTCCTCGGGGCCGTGCTCTTGTGGGACTTTTTCGCGCGGGTCATGCAAGGGGTCACCACCGCATTCTTCGAGGATGTCTGGTCCCGCAACTTCCTCAATATCTTCGCAAGCCCTTTGTCGGTGACCGAATATCTGGGGGGCCTGGTTCTTTCGAGCCTTGTCACCAGCTCGGTGGGGCTCATCATCATGCTGCTGTTGGCGACGTCGGTTTTCGGTCTCTCGTTTTTTGTGTACGGGATACTGCTGGGGCCGTTCTTGCTAACGCTGTTCCTGTTCGGAATCAGCTTGGGGATCTTTGCCTCCGCTATAGTGCTGAGGTTCGGACCGGCCGCGGAATGGTTTATCTGGCCGATCCCGGCGTTGCTTTCGCCTTTCGCAGGGGTCTTTTACCCGCTCTCCATTTTGCCTGACTGGATGCGCTTCATTGGGCGTCTTTTGCCCCCCGCGTATGTCTTCGAGGGGATGCGAACAATACTCGCTGGCGGCGAAGCAGCCTGGGTCCCTCTCCTGTGGGCCACGGGACTGGCTACGGTCTACATCGGCTTAGCGTACAGGTTCTTTCTCGCCACGTACAAGCATGCAGTGCGGAGCGGCCTCATCGCACGCTACAGCGCCGAGACGTTGAGCTGATATTAGAGTAATCATGGATTTAACGCGGCGACCCCTTACGTCGTTGGTTGAAATTTCGGATCAAACCGGAGCAAGACAGGCTATATGCTCGCTACTCCCGTAGGGCGGGTCATCCGGAACGCGGCTTGTTCCCCGAGCAATCTCTCGAACATAGCTGCATTCACTGCGCGACTGAAGTAGAATCCCTGGTATGTGTCGCATCGTAGGGTTCGCAAGATGTCCAGTTGCTCTTTATGCTCCACGCCTTCGGCCACCGTCGTCATGCCCAGACTATGAGCCAGGGTTACAATGGTGGTAATGAGAGCGTGACCGGTGGCGTCTTTGGTGAGATCCGAGACGAACGACATGTCGATCTTCAGCTTGTCGATAGGGAGATACCTCAACCGGCTGAGCGACGAATACCCTGTGCCGAAATCGTCTATAGAGATGGATACCCCATACTTTCGGAACTCTTTGAGGATTGCGATGATCCGCTCAGGGTTTTCCATGATTGCGGATTCCGTGAGTTCAAGCTCCAGGTATCGGGGATCCATGCCGCATTCCCGGACAATTCCCATGAATTTTGAGACCGGGTCGGGCTCCTTGAGCTGTCGGAGAGAAACGTTTACCGCCACTTTCACAGGCGGATAACCCGCCGCCTGCCACGCCTGATTCTGCCGGCAAGCTGTGGCCAAAATCCATTCGCCTAAGGGGACAATCAATCCCCTTTCTTCGGCAACAGAAATAAAAGCGCCGGCCGAGAGGATCTTGCCCTGTGTGGTCTTAATGCGCAAGAGGGCTTCCATACTCACGATGTGACCGGTAGTGGTGTCGATAATCGGTTGATAGTGCAGGATTAGACCGTTGGACTCGATGGCGCGTCGAAGCGTAATTTCCAAGCGCATCAGCCGTGTGAGTTCCTCGTTCATCCTTTGTGAAAAGAACTGGAAGTTGTTCTTCCCGAGGTCCTTTGCGTGGTACATCGCAGTGTCTGCGTGCTTGAGGAGCGTGTCACCGTCCACGCCGTTCATGGGATACACGCTGATGCCGATGCTGGCGGTTGTGAATATCTCATGACCTTTGAGATAAAACGGCTTGGAGAGCGAGCCCATGATGCGTTGCGCCATGCGAATGATGTTACGAGACTCGGGGACATCCGACATAATGACGGTGAACTCGTCTCCGCCGAGTCTTGCTACGGTATCGCCCTGCCGTACGCATTCCGTAAGCCGCTCAGCCACGGCGGTCAATAGCTCATCGCCCTTCGAATGACCGAAGGTGTCGTTTATATTCTTGAAGAGATCCAAGTCTATAAACATGAGAGCAAGCATTTTCCCGTCGCGGGCCACTCGCTGGAGCGCTTGCCTCAAACGGTCACGAAAGAGCAGCCTATTGGGCAGCCCCGTAAGAGGATCGTAGTGCGCCATGTATTCCATGCGCTCTTCGCTCTCTTTTTTCGTGGAAATATCGGAGAATATCGCCACGTAATGGGTGGTAAGCCCTTTCTTATTTTTGACTGCGCTCACGGCGAGCATTTTCGGGAAAACTTCCCCGTTTTTGCGTCGATCCCAAACCTCCCCGCGCCAGTGGCCGGACTGAGCAAGTGTTTGCCAGAATTCCGCCCAAAAGGTGGTGTCGTGGCGGCCTGAGGCCATGATCTTAGGGTTTTTCCCTAGAACTTCGTTTTTGGAGTACCCGGTTATGCGGGTAAACGCCTTGTTTACGTGAATAATCGAACCCTTAAGATCCGTGATTAAAATAGCCTCGTTTGCGCTGGCAATAACCTTTGCCGCAAGATCCAATCGCTTTTGCGCTTGCTTACGGATGAGAATCTCGGTCTTGAGTTCTTCATTGGTTCTCATTAAATCCGCGGTGCGCTGACGGACCCTGATTTCCAGATCGTCCCCACGTTTGCACATTGTGACCGCGTGCCGTTTCTCCGCCGTAAGGTCTTCGATTAGGACGAGAATAAATCGGCCCGAAGGCACACGAACCGACCGCAGGTGGATTCTACCCCATAACGGACATTGCTCAGTTCCTACAGTGGCTTCAAACGTGTGGGGACTTCTGTCCATCACCATCAGCCCAAGGAGCTTTTCCGCCCGTTGAGCAGCGGAAGAACCTACACAAATTCGGCTAAAAGGCACGGGGCGCACGGGAGAGGCTAGGCCGCCGAACAAGCGAATTGCGGACTTATTGGAAAACACGATGGTTTGTTGCGCGGGGTCCAGCAACATGGCGGCAATGGGTATGGCGTCCAACAGACGACCCAAGGTCGTTTGATGCACCCCACTTACTCGGAAGCTTCCGGATTCCGTAACCGCATCAGGTAGAAAGAGCTGATTCAGTTCGAGAGATTGCGTCCGCTCATCGAACGTATCCGTAAAGTCTTGATCTTCCATTTCTGTGAGATCTAAGGAGGCCAATCTCTCCGTACTTTGAGGAATCAAGTTCTTAGGCTTCACGGACACTCTCTCGATAGGAAATAGGTAGCCAGGAAAACTCCAACGATCTTACTGTATAACTTACGAGGAATGCAAACAAGTAGAAATATGAGCCACGCCGCTTATTTGTTGAGAAAGCCCATACATAAGGCCCAGGTGAGTGACACACCTATAATTTCAAGAAAGAAAGCAGGAGAATCCTCGTTTCAAAAAGGTTCTCCCCGACGCCTTTCTTACCGGCAAAGCGGCACTCAAGCTGTTCTCGCCTGGGTTGCCACATTGTTCAGATATAAGCCCAGAGCCTGGTCCGCATCGCGCACATGGTCACGGGTCCATTTCCCAAGGTCCGAAATAACGGCGACCAGCATCTCCGTCGTTACCTCGCCTTTTTCGTATACCTTTATGAAGTCGCTTACGCTTTTGACAAACTGATCGTGTATTGTTTTATGGTGATGATAATCAGGATATGCGGTCTTGAGCATGAAATCTTCTTCCGTTCTGAAGTGAAACACGACGTAATCAGCGAGGAATTTGAGCGACCCCTTTACGTGTTCCTTTCCCTGACCGTCCCATGTGGCGTCCAGCAGCTCGTTGAGCTTACGAAACAGCTCTTCATGCTGCTGGTCGATTGTCGTCATGTTGATGGCATATTGCGGTAACCAAGGTATCCATTGATTCATGTTGTCCTCAAAATGATGGTTATTCCGGTATGTTCCGGTATGTGAACGGTATACTCCCTGTAACGGCGAGGCGCCGAACAGGGGGTGTAAGACTCCCCCCTCGAAGGTTTAGGCTGTGGCCTAACCCTCAAATTCACTATGATCGTCGAGCTTGAGGCGGCTCTGTCGAGGCCGAAAGAATATTTCTCCCTTTCGGTCCACGCTACCATAACGCCGGTAATTCCCCCGCTCCAGCGACGCTTACTTTACTTCGTTCGTAGCTCTTATCTTCCGCGGCTCTACTTGCGGTTTCTCGTCAAGGGTTTGTCTCACCATCCGAAATAATTCCTCTGCGGAAAACGGTTTGCTGAGGAGGCCCTTTGCGCCCAAAGAAAGCATTTCTTCCGTAGATCCTTCAGGCAGATGCCCGGTGGCCATAATAACCTTGACGGCGGCATCGAGTGCGATGAGATAGCTCAGGCATTGTTTCCCGCTCATTTTCGGCATGATGTAGTCCAAGAGCACTAAATCTATAGCGCCCGTGTGTTCCTGAAAGATTTCTATACCTTCGGGGCCGTCCGTTGCTATGAGAGTGTTGTACCCCTCTCTATCAAGTATTTCTCGGGTCAAGCTTCGTACCGACTCATCATCGTCGATTATGAGAATGGTTTCCGTGCCCGAGTGGTCGGATTTACCGGCGATCTTGAGTTGGATCATGGTGTCCGGGGCGCTGATTGCCGGAAAATACAGTGTGAAGATTGTGCCTAGGTTCATCTCGGTGTCGCAGGTAATAAAGCCCCCATGTTGCATCATGATACCGTAGGCTGTGGCCAGACCTAAACCAGTCCCCTCTCCCACGCTCTTTGTGGTGAAAAAAGGATCAAAGATGTGCCCGATTACGTCATCGGGGATGCCTGAACCCGAATCACGCACAGTAAGAGCGACATAAGAGCCGGGTGTAGCGGCTATTTGGGTCTTACAATAATCCTCGTCTAAGACTACATTCGTAGTGGAGATGGAGAGTTCCCCTTCATCTTGCATGGCGTCTCGCGCATTGATAACTAAGTTGAGGAGCACTTGTTCAATTTGTGTAGGATCCGCTTTTATACACGCCGTCCCTTTGTCCAGCTCCAGGTGAACCGCAATCATCTTTGGAATGGTCCTGGTGAGGAGTTCTTCCATCTCTCCTATAAGGTCATTTAGCTTCAGCGGTTCGAGGGGTGTTTGTACGCTTCTACTGAAGGCCGGCAAACGCTTCACGAGATTTTTCCCCATAGAGGCCGCTTTGATGATGTTCTGTATATCTCCGCGGAGCTTGTTTTGCCCCGACGTTTTCAATAACAGGAGTTCCGAGTAGCCGGAAATAACCTGGAGGAGATTGTTGAAGTCATGGGAGATTCCTCCGGCGAGTCGCCCGAGGGCGTCCATTTTGTGGGACGTACGGATCTGTTTATCGAGTAACTTGCGTTCCGTAACATCCCGAAGGATTCTGCCGGTTCCGAGCATAGTTTGCGACTCGTCAAATACTGGGAATGTCATGATTTCCAGATGATGTGTCCTCTTGCCGGACGAGTAAGTAGACTCTCGAAGGAAAGGCTCCCGGCATTGAACCGCATGGGCGTCGTACTCGACCAGTTTTCTCTTTAGCTGTTCAGGAAGATTGAAATCCTCCAGAGTACTCCCGACTGCGTCCTCTCGCCGTGCGGAGATAAATTCTTCGAAGGCCTTGTTCATGAAGAGAAATTTTCCTTCCAGATCTTTGAGACAAACTGCGTCCGGTAGGGCGTCCAAGACGGCGTTCAATCTGGCTAACACAAGGCGCAACGCCGCTTCAGCCTTCTTTTGCTCGGTTATATCAGCAGCGAAGACCAGGAGAGCGGGTTTGTCGTTCCATTGAATGACAATGCTTTCCAGCTCGACCCATACAGTATCGTTGCTTACCGTGAGTAATCTACAGATTCTGCGCTCTGGCGTCGTCTGACCGGCCATAAGCGACATGTAGCGACGAATCAGCGTTTCTCTGTCCTCGGGGTAAACATAGTCGAGGAACGGACGCGCCAGGACATCTTCTTCGCTTCGATTGGTTAAAAGAGCCGATCTACGATTAATATATTTTATTACGCCGTCTTGGACGACGATAAGGCTTTCCATTGCGTTATCCACAAGGGTGCGATACTTTTCTTCGCTCTCGCGCGCACTGTGCTCCGCTGCCTTCCGTTCGTTTATTTCTTTCACGAGAAGCTCGTTCGCAGTCCTAAGCTCGATGGTTCTGTCTGCTACTCTGCCTTCCAGCGCTGCGGCCAGTGAGCGCAACTCTCTTTCCGTTCGTCTTAAACCGGTAATGTTAGGGAGTATTTTGTTTATTCCCACCACTATCAAGACAAACCCAGCGGGGAAGAAAACTCCGTTCGAGAATACGGCCCATACGAATGAGCCGCCGGGAGGCTCCCTTCCCCCCGCCGCAAACGCGGCCGAGAATACGCCTATGCTGATAGCTATGAGACAACAGAAGATACCGCCGAGTATATACGGCCAACCTTGCACAAACCGTACGACTTCTTCTTTGGCGAATCGCCACACAAACAAGAAGAGAACAAGAAAGAGCAGTAACTTAAAGATATTTACATATAAATACATCATGGCATATAAATGAGGTTTTGCTTTTTAGCGATTGTCCTCAAACCCCCTTCGGGAACCTTCAGCCGTTTCGTGCCCGCTCCGGTAGCGTAGTCGGGGGTGAACCGGAGGTTTTGAAAGATCCCAGTAGTATAAGAGCAAGAAGCGGGCCTCTTTAAGCCTATTGTCACCTGAAACCCATAAATTGTTTTCCGGTGAGGCAACCTTTCTACGCTCTAACCCGCATGGTTCCGCACTCTATCGCAGACGCGTGTTTCATCAGAAAATAGGCGCCCCCGACAGAACGCCGGCGATACGTATGTCGCATCGATGACACACAATACGACAATCTGAAAAGCTGCTCTATGGGCGGCCCTACGCCTGTCTTTGTTATGAGGACTCGGCGCTGGTGAAACCGGCGCGTACGCGTAGGTCCCCGGCGTTGGGATCACACCCCGAATTTTGGGTCAAAAAGACCCAAGCGGGTCAAACTGACCCAATAATTCCCCAAGCCTTGACAGTTTATGACGTTTTTATCTTAAAGGGAAATTTACCGATGGGTCATTCCGACCCGGTCCCGCCTTAACTACGTGCGATTAGCGAACCTGTTCCATGTGTCATTACTCCCTCGCCGACGGCTTTCTGGTGTAGGAGGTGAAAAACCCCCCTCGCCCCCTTGTTGGGGGGTAGACGTCGGCTCCGAGTCAAAGGGCGTCAGGCGGTACCCTTACGTCCCCCTGACGAGGGGGGTTAGGATAACGAGGTTAATCCTAAACGCTTTCTAAAAGCGTCGGATGTGCTTTCAAGAAGGCTATGCCGCTAGCATTCATGCCGGACGTCTCACTCCTAGAAACCCAGGGTCTTCATTTGGCGCTTGAGGGCGTCTCGGGTAATGCCCAGCAACTGAGCCGCTTCCTGCTTTTTGCCGCCCACCTTTTCCAGCGCATTGGTTATGAGGGCGATCTTTGTGCTCTTCACTACCGCGTCGTAATTCAAGGGATCTTCGCCGATGTGGCATGTGTCCGGTATTGCCGTCCCGTCCAAGTGCTGAAAATCCAGGTCTCCACCTCCGGACAGGATAATGGCTCGCTCGAGCACATTTCTCAGTTCGCGAATGTTACCGGGCCACGAATAGTTTACGAGTTTATTCAAGGCGCCCGCGGTGATCCGGGGAGCTTTGGGCAGGTTCAATTCTGCGACAAGCTTGCTGAGAAGGCGCTCCACGAGCATAGAGATGTCGTCACGACGCTCACGTAGGGGCGGGATCTCCAAAGGCAGCACGTTCAGGCGATAGTACAGATCAAGCCGAAAAGAGCCTTCGGCGCTCAGCTTGGCAAGGTCTCTGTTAGTCGCTGTTATCAGGCGAGCGTCAACGTTGATGGGACGGCCCCCGCCTACGCGAGCGAAGGTCTTGGTTTCCAGGAACATGAGCAGCTTCGCCTGCAAGCGCGGGGTCAATTCGCCAATTTCATTCAGAAAAAGGGTGCCGCCCTCAGCCAGTTCCAGCAGGCCGCGTTTGCGCCGCTGGGCGCCCGTGAAGGCCCCTTGCTCGTGCCCGAACAGCTCGGATTCCGCCAGCTCCTCCGGTAAGGCCGCGCAATTAATCACATAAAAAGGCGCTTTGGCTCTGGAAGAATTGTTGTGAATGTACCGGGCAAAGTAGTCCTTACCCACGCCGCTCTCGCCCGTCAGGAGCAAAACGCCGTCCGAATTGGCTGCCGCCGCGGCGATCATCATGCACTGCCTCATGGCCTCGGAGGCATACACTTTATCCTCCGTAGTACTGGGCAGCGCCGCAGGGGTGCGGTCCGTGATATTCCTCGCTATACCGCACAGGCCGGTAATCTTGCCGGAATCATCCCTAAGCGGTGTCTTTATGGTAAGAAAGATCAGCTCTTGATCCTGCAATTTGATTACTTGCTGCTCTTCAACGGTTTCGCCTTTGAAGACCCTGGCGTCGGTCTTTGACAGAATGGCCGCCCTTTTTGAGCCCATCACCTCGGCGACTGTTTTCCCTTCGATTTCCTCTCTGCTGCGCCCCATGAGAGAAGCATAGGCGGGGTTGACCATGGTGATTCGTGCATCGCGGTCCTTGATAAAGACGCAGTCTCGCGCAGTGTCAAAGATGGCCGACAACTTGGCTTCACTCGCCTGCAACGCTATCTGGGCGCTCTCGCGATCCCGGATTTCCCGGTGGAGGAGCGTATTAGCGCGGGTAAGCTCTTCGGTACGCTGTGCGACGCGTGTTTCGAGTTCCGCCAGGGTTTGGGTGAGTCGCCGTTCCGCGTCTTCTTTGTCGCGCTTGAGCTGTTGGGTGTAGAGCACACTGTCTATGGCCATAGGCAACAAGTCGATGAACCTGCCGTCGATGTCCTTGACCAGGTAATCCGAGGCGCCCAGCTTGAGGGCGTCCACGGCCACTCGTTCGTCTCCTGCGCCGGTCAACATGATGGTGGGCGGGAGTTTTTCCTCGATGTTGAGCCGAGCTATCACATCCAGGCCCGTGAGCCCCGGCATAGCGTGGTCGATAATGAGGACATCCCAGTATTCCTGGAGGAGCTTATCCAGCCCTATTTCACTATCCGACACGCTGATCACGTCCAGGCCCTTTTTCCGTAGTCGCTTGGAAGTGAGGCGTCCTATGCCGGGATCATCGTCTATATGAAGGATGCGGATGGGACGCAGGGCTTCCGATACTGTTTCGGTTACTATCGTCATAGAGGTGGGCTCCACATAATTCGGCTAAAAGAAATCTCAAGCGGGATAGGTATTTAGGAGTACGCCTGCGAAGAATTTTCTGTAAAGAAAGCTTCTCCACTATATGCCGTAAGGACTCACCGGATCGACAGGCATGCCCCGCGGTGGATTCCGATGATTGTCCGTAAATCATAGAGCAAGAATTAAGCCGGCTCTATGTACGGCTTCAATGAATTTGAAATAGTGAACGTAAACACCGTCTTTTTTCCCGGCGCGGATTCGCACCAGATATTACCCCCGTGTTTTCGCACAAAGCTTCTGCAATAGGTGAGCCCTATCCCTTCGCCTTCGATCTTCGCATCTTTAGAGCGGCTGAATATCTGAAAGATTCTGCTCATTTCATTATCTTGAATGCCGATACCGCGATCGGCCACGACAAACGCGGTCTCGTCCGGGAAGTGATACCCAAAGATATTAATAACTTGCCGGCGAACGGGGTCACGGTATTTGATAGCGTTGTCGATCAAGTTTGTGAAGATCTGTTCCAGGGCGAGGCGATCCGCAACCACATCGGGCAGTTCACCCACTGCTACACCGATATTGTTGTCCGTGAGTTTATACTGCATCTGGTCGAGCACGTTCTGAACCAGTTGGTTCATATTCAGCGGCTCGAAGTAGAATTCCCGTTTTTCCACCCGCGCAAGGTTCAACATGGACTTGGTGAGCGTATCCAGACGGGCTGTAGATGTTTTTATGTAGAACAACGCTTCGGGGACGTCTTTTTCACACACACGGGATAACAGGTCACGATCAGGCTTTTCCAGCCGGCCCAGGATGCGAGGCAGATTCGGGGTCATCGACTGAACGGCCTCTTCCAGCTCTTGGGTGTAACCCTTTATGTTAATCAAGGGGGTGCGGAAATCGTGGGAAATAATATGAGCAAAGTCCTTCATTTCCTGAACGAAATTCTTGTGCCGGTCTTCCTCGAGTTTCCTCTCCGTAATGTCTCGGGCTACGATGAGCAGGTACTTGATTTCGTTGTTTCCGTCCCGTACGGGGCGCCCCGAAACCCACACCCATCGCACGGCTCCGGCCACGCCCAGGACCCTAAATTCATGCTCGACATCTTCGGGATTCAAGATAAAGCTGTTGAACGCTTGGGCTCCGGCTTCTTTGTCCTCGGGGTGCATGTGCGCCATCCATGCCATGGTGTCTTTATACAGCTCCTCGGATGACGTTCCAAACAATCGGCTATATGCCGCGTTGACGAACTCAAAGGAGTAGGGCGGCTCCGCCTGGAGCAAGCCAAACACATCGGATGTGTTTTCCGATAGGAGCCGAAACTTTTCCTCGTTGATACGCAGGGCCTCCTGGGCCTTGTGAATCTCGGTGATGTCTCGGGCTATGGCTTGGTATCCTACGATCTTGCCATCTCGGATCACCAAGCTGACGTTTTGTCCGAACCACAAGGTCTTCCCCGACTTTGATCGTGTGGGAAAGCGATAATACGTAGAAGGAGTCCTCGTTACATACTGGCGTCGGTAAAAGGCCAGCATGTCCTCTCGACATTCTTGGAGCACAAGATCGACGAAATACTTGTCCAGAAGCTCTTCCTGAGTGAAACCGGAAAGTCGCACTCCCGTAGGATTCATGTAGGTGAATTTACCATGTCGATCGGTGATATAGACTACATCATTCGCCGTTTCCACCAATGTGGTGAGTTGCGCTTGTATTTCTTCGATTCTCTTTTCAAGATTTTTGCTTTCCGTGATGTCTTGTCTGATGACGAGGCCCGCTGGACGCCCCTCCACCGTGATGCGTACGCCGCTTGCCCGCGCCCAATGCAGCTTCTTGCTCTTATCCTGCCATCGCCACTCGACGTGTTTTTCCGAGCGCCCTGTTTGCATCATACGGGCATACGCGTCCTGCGCCCGTAGCCTATCTTCCGGGATGATTCGGGAGAAAGGGGGATTAGCTCTGATTTCCTCCGGGGTATACCCAAGCGATTCGTACGCCACACGGTTCACGAAGATCATTTTGTCGTCCTGTAGCACGAATACGGCGTCATTGAGGTTATCCAAGATGGCGTTGTGGAGCGCTTGGGTATCCTGGAGCGCTTTTTCCGTTTGCTCGTGCGCGTGGATCTCCAGTTTAAGGGAGCGGTTCGCTTCGCTGAGTTCCCGGGTGCGTGTCTCCACCTGCATTTCCAGGTTTTCGTTGAGTTTCTTCAGTTCACCGTATTTTTTCTGGAGCGCGTCATGGAGTTTGGCGTTGATGAGCGCCAATTGGATTACGGAGGCCAAGGCCTCAAGGAACTCGGCTTGTTGCGAAAAGTCGTACTTTTGCTTGGAACCCAGACCCAAGGCTCCGATGAGTTTACGTCCGTTGTAGAGCGGTATAGCCGCGAAAGAATTCAGCCCCATATTGAGGCAGAAGTGCAAGGTGCAACGGGGGTCCGCGACTATGTCGTACGCGTACTGGGGCTTCCCCGATTGGGCCATAATGCCGCAGAGACATTGCCCAAAGCACAGGAATTCGTCCCCATGATGAGGCGACTTCGAGAAATCCGCTTGCCGGAAGACTAGCTTGTCCCCTTCCGTAAAGAAGACCAGGAGCACGTTGGCGGAGTGTATAAGGGCGGCCTTCTCATAGACCCTGTTCAGCACATCCCTCAGTGATGAGCCCGAGTTAATGTGCTGCGTGATTTCCGTGAGGATATGGAGCTGTTCGCCGGCGACCGTCTCGTGAGCGGACTCGATGATCTTCTCAGGTAATGGAATATTTGGTAGTTCCGTCTTGGTCATCCTTGGTTCCTTGGTGTGGGGACGTTTAGCCCCCATTTCGCGAAGCTCCCGGAATGGGTGGACGTGCAAAAACCGGCCCACCCGTGACGCTCCTGCTCAATGTAAATTTAATCATTGTAAATGTTTAAAAAAATTATGCACAAGGTGTAAAGAACACCCGGCAGCACTACCTTACTTACCGAAAAGAATGAGAATATGTGGAGGATGTGTAAGAGACGCCTTGTTGGAGGCTCTAGTTTGCTCTTGGCGCACGTAAACAGCCGACGCTTATTGCCGGATGTGTGGGGCAAGATGTCTATCCCAGCGAGAGGGCGCAGAACCACAGCGGGCTTTCTGAATCCTTCTAAAAAGAAGAGACGTTTTTTAAAATGAAGATTCGCTCAGCTCTACCTTTTAGAATACAATAGCTAATTATCTTGTCAAGTCAAAAAACGAAAATCCCTTTTGGAGCCGTTTAGCGCTATTTTGGTTGGGCGAACGGCGGCATGGTCATATTCTGCCGCTTCCAGGAGCCGTACCGCACGGCGTAGGTCTTGGTGAGTTCGGCGCCGAAGTAGAACACCTGGGCCGAGTAGTAGATCCATACCAGGAGCACAAAGAGCGAACCCGCCGCTCCGTAGACCGACTGCAACACCGTGGAGGTCAAATACCGGCCGAAGAGGCTCTTCCCCAAGGCAAACAAGACGGCCGTGACCAGGGCGCCGACGAAGACGTCCTTCCACTCGATGTCCCTGTCCGGGATGAGTTTATAGGTCAGCGCAAGGAGTATAGGCGCCATACCGAACTGCACTATTACTCCCACAAGGCTCAAAAGCTCCATGGGGATGTAGAGTTTTTCCGAGGCGAAGTGCCCGACGGCGGACAACACGCTGCTCGCAATCACCGCCATGAGCAGCGCCATACCAATCCCAACGACGAATACAAAGGAAATCAAGCGCGACCAAATCAAAGACCATACGCCCGAGCGTTGCACTACGTCCGGCGGAATACCCCACATGACGTTTAAGGAGGATTGCAGCTCCACGAATACCGCAGTCCCGGATATGAGGGCGCCGGTCACCGCTATGACGGACACGCTCTTGTTGCGGATCTGTTCGCTGAAGCTCTGGAGAAGCGTAAGTACATATTGAGCCGATTCGGGGTTCATGAGGTATTCGAAGCGGTTTATCAGTTCCGTTTCGGCGCGGGTGTTGCCGATGACGATGCCGGCGATGTTCAAGGCCATGAGGAAGGCGGGGACAATGGAAAACATCGCATAAAAGGCAAGTGACGCCGCTTTTTGGATGCAATTGTCCGAGATGAACAGCAGCACGGTCTGCTTAAGGAACTCGTAGAGTTCCTTGGCTATTCTTACGAAGACACTCTCAGTTTTTGAGTCCTCCACGCGGTTCCTCCAGTGAGCATTGGCGCATATTCGGACAGAGCGCCGCTAATGCGCGGTGTCCTTGCTCGGTCGCAGGCTTTTCACGGCCTCACCACAATAAACTATAGCCTATTTAGAGAAGGCGGGAAACACAAGAAGCGCTCGCACGCCATGTGATTTGTATACCCGACGGACTGTGCTCACGACCATCCGCAAGGTATTTGACGAGAGAGAGGTCTAATGTAACACCCATCACAAAAGTAATATTGGGGAGAACCTTCTTGAAAGAAGGATTCTCCCCAAACCCCTCTCCAAGAACTTTCACGTTTGCCGAAACCGGCTTTTCTCAAGGAGAAAATGCCGCTTTCGGCGATCATCACAAATTTCCTAGAAGAGGGTGGAAAAACCTACTTTGCAACAAAAGCTCCACCGATCTTACTTTTGTGAAAGCATCTCAGGTTGATGCGGCGCCCCACTCACGTCTTGAAACGGTCGATGGTGACGCTGAAGTCCAGGCCTTCGATAACGGCCCCGGTGAGTGTTGCGCCGGAGAAGTCTGCGCCGGTAAGATTGGAGTTTATCAACCGAGCTTCCGTGAGGTCCGCTCCTTCGAAATTGGTGTTTTCCAGATTCGCCCCATCGAGATTTGCCCGTGTCAAGACTGCGCCGGTGAAGTCGGAAGAGGAGAGGTCAGCGGTATTGAGATTCGCCTCGGCCATGTCCACTTTGCGAAAGGTAGATTCGCTGAGCCTCGCCTGTCCAAGCTCCGCCCGAAAGAAGAGTGAGCGTGACATGTCGGCTTTGCGAATATTCGCTGCAAACAACATGGATTCCTGAAGCTTGGCTCCGGGGGCTTGAATACCGAAGAGGTTGGCCTTGGTGAGATCCGCTTCCGCTAGATCGACGCCTGCGAGGACCGCCTTTTCCACGAGGTCCTTAACGCCGGCGGCGGGAGCGGAGTAGAGAATCTCCCCTGTGAACTGATTCCTGATGTGGAGCGGCGAATCCACGCTCGGTCGCGGGTATTCGGTGGGCTCCCCGACGAGTGCGCCTGATTCCTCGATACGCTGATAAAGATTCAGCAATCCCTTGAAGGTAAGATTGTATTTGCGCATGAGTCCGGAGTAATCAACACCTGCTCGTATATCCGCCACCACTTCTTCCAGCTTAATATGTATTTTTTCCATAGGGTCGCCAATTTTTCCGTGATAGGATAAATGCGCTGAAGTGTGATCACCGAATGCCGGTTTCTCGGCGCAGAACTCCGTCGGCCATTTCTCTCGATTGGGACCAACTCAGCCCTGCGCTTGTATACCACAGACTCTTTACGCCGCTCAAGGGACGGGGGCAGCATGATTCCACCTGCTTTTCCGAAAAGAGCGTAAGCGTTCATTATAAACAGCGCCGGCGTTTGTAATTACGTACGGTGAGTTCAGGGAGGATGAGTCTCCCTTCCGGCCCTCACCGAGCGCTGAGGCGTCCTAAGCCGGTGAATCTTTCCAAAAAAACGAAAAGAGTGGGAACGCCGCTCACCTCACTGCGTAAGTATGTACACCGAATGGGATCGAGCGTTCGCTTTTAGTGGCGTGATACCGATGTGCTTTCAAAAAAGTAAGATCGGCGGAGCTTTTGTTGCAAAGCAGGTTTTCCCCAATATTATTTTTTTGATTAGCTATTGGCGTGAACCCCGGAGGGGACGCTTTGATCCGTGTCCCACAACTGTGTTGGTTACCGTTTGTCGGCTCCGGCCGCCGATTACGTGATTGAGAATAGCGTGGAGTGGAGGACGTATGAACCTGAGTGTCGTCTTGACCAAGCTGGAAGAAGCCCTGGCCCGAATCGGGTTGCCCGCCGGACCGGATAGTTTGCTCAACCACAGAACTCTTCTAGGAATTCTTGCCGGAACGGCCGGCGCCTTACTGGGCTGGATTCTCACAGAGCCTTTTTCCGAAGATTTTGGGTTTTGGCGAGATTTCGCCATACTTTCCGGGGTGGGGTTCTTCATCTGTATGCTCATTATGAGTATGGAGTCGCTTTTGACCTCGGGCGTGAGGGGCCTCATCAAGCATTTGCTCTCGGCTGTTCTCTACTGCTTGGTGATAGTCATTCCTACGGTTCTCGTGGTGAAGCTCCTCCTGATGCCTTCGGCAGCTCCGCCTCCCAAGCAGAACAAGGTCTTTATCTTGGATACTTCGGGTAGTATGAAAGGCAAGTCGCTTGAAACCCTGAAGCTTGCGATGAATACCTTCAGCAATGTCATTGAGCAGAAAAACGCCACCCAATACGTCCCTTTGGCGAGTATATCGTTTGATACGGATGCTCGGGTAATGACCGAACCCACGACAAATTACGCTACATTTCGCGCCGGTGTGGGCCGACTTGAGGCCGAAGGGTTAACCAACATGCCGGCGGCCTTCGAACTGGCGGAAGCTCTCATTACAAAATACCACTTGGATGCGCCTGCCGCATCGGCCTCGAAAAATGCGCCCTATACCCCCGTTGAGGTGTATTTTGTAACTGACGGTATGCCGATGATACGACCGCTGCACCTTCCGATAACTCGAGACCAAGCTATGGCCGTGATCCAGGAAGGACGAGAGAAAACGCTAGCCGCAGTCCAGTTTTTCAAGGATAGAGGCATTCCCGTAAACACCATCGGCGCGGGTGAGGAATTTGAACCGGAATTTTTGCAGCAGATAAGTCAACAAACGGGTGGGAAATTCGTCGCCGCGCGCAATATCGCCGATCTTGTTCGTATATTGGAGGGCATGGGTAACCAGGTTACGCTGACCGGGTCGCCGTCCACAGGGTCGGTAAAGACGGCGACATCTCGGCTTATTGGTTGGGCCATTGTGGGTATGGCCATCGGGTTGACCGCTGCGCTACTGCGTCGGCCTTCAGGCGCCGCCATTGGCGGAATCATCTACATGCCGGACGTTTCAAGCAGGGCGCTCACGTACGCCATAGTGGGCGGCCTCATCGGCGGGGCCTTGGGTGCGCTTGTCTTTATCCTTATCCAGATGGTGTTGGGCGCTCTGGGGGTAACGTCGGGTTTGCTCAATCGTTTGGTGGGATTTACCATCCTCGGCGCCTGTGTGGGGTTTGCGGTGAATTACGCCTTGGCCGCTGCGGGCCGCTTCTTTCTTGTTCCGCTTATGGGACCACAAGAGGGGCTGGCCCTTGTCATAGACAAGTCGCCGTGCACAGTGGGCAGCAGTGAAGCCGCGGATCTCACTATTCGAGGGGATGCTCTCATACGACCAATGAGTGCGGCGTTTACCTTTGCCCAAAAGGGGACATCCGGCGGTGGGGAAACGGTAACAAGAGTCGCCGTACGCGAGCAGGAAAATGTCAGGGTAAACGGCATGCCCACCAGGCAAGCTGAACTTAAGCAAGGCGACCGCTTGACCATCGGTGAAACGGAATTCCGGTTCACCAGCGCGGGAATCCAGGGTGTCTTCCAAGGTCGAAACAAATTCGCCGCCGCTCAGTAAGAAAGAAGCAATACCAATACACAATCAAAGAGGTAATATCGGGGAGAACCTTCTTGAAAGAAGGCCTCTCCCCGAACCTCCATTGGCGCTAACTTTAAGTGGAAATCATTACGGATTTTGAATTACCGGTTTTAATGATTTCAGGTAGTTACAACCCTTAAGTTAGCGCCTATGACCTCCAACCCCCTCTCCAACACCGATGGCGGAGGGCGCCACAACGAACCATGAAAGTGAAACGAGCATCACGCAAAAGTCGGCCTACATCTGTATTTATCTGCGTTTATCTGCGTAATCTGTGGATGAATTCTTTTATCCAAAATTACGCAGACAAGATAGTAGGGCTCTCCACTTTCATAGGAGTTCTTCACCAATTACGGCATTGGCGCGTTAGGAAACGGCGCTACTCGGGCAGGAGGCGGCACACGTGAGATCGGGCGCGGATAAGGCCGCAGCTGGGTGGGATAGATACTCTGGGCCGCAACCCACGGCAAAGTGCTCTGCACGAACAGTTTGTGTTCAACCATCTTACGTTTCGCCGAAGCGGCTTTGAAGGGACTGTAGTTGAGTGTGCCGCTGTTCACGAAATCCACGGCGCGCTTGTCCTCGATTATCATGAGGGCGGGCATGAGGTTTAAGGCTTGCCTGAAGCTGACTCCGGTTAACTGCTCTAGGGTCATGCGCTCCACCCGGCGAAGCCGTTCAGCGGTAATGCGAGGTTGTGACCCCTGAAGAATCAGCCTCACGAGCTTGTAATAGGCGGTGGGACGTGGCGGCGGCGGGGCCGCGCACGGGAACCAGCTTAGGGCCGGGGCGGCCAATGCAAAGATTATGATAAGGGCAAGTGGCGCCGTTAGTAAGGCCCTAAGGACTCGAGCATGTGTATGACGGTGGCGCCGGCGATGATGAACGACGGGGAGACGTATCGCTCCGTCCAAGCGGTTTAGAAGTGTTATCGCAGAATTGCGTGGCTCTTCGTCCGTTTCGTGCCTTTTCATTTCCACCCTCCCGTTATTCCCAGTGTTGACGTTGCAATCACACGAACGCCGTCGTCGATTCCGCTCCCCCGAGCGGCTCTGTCGCAAAGCTTCCGTCGATTTGTCTCTTATAAGAGCGAATCAGCGCTCAACGAAAATTATGCCGATCCCATTATCAGCGGCATGGTCTGCTGCGCTTCCAGAGTGCCACAGGGACCGCCGCTTGTAAATGCGAAAATGACGGACGTTGTGCGGGAGGCACGCAGCCGAGTGGCTCTCTTGATGGCAAAACAAAATAGTATTCTTGTGCAGAAGTTGATCGGACGGGAGCGCTCTACGTCAAAGGACCCGCTGAGGAACCAAGTTGACACGCGGCAGTGGAGTTTTTCTCATTGCGTGGTGATAAGTTTCTGATTCTGAGTGTTTTCAGACAAGGAAGACCCCTTTGATACCGATACGCTTTACATAGAGTAATATTGGTGAAGGTCATTTTTGTAAAATGAGGTTTTCTTGACGTCTATCTGAGAATATTCAAGATTCGCCGAAAGCGGCATTTTTTCCTTGCGAAAAGCCGGTTTCGGCAATTTAGAAGTTCTTGGAGAGGGGTTCGGGGAGAAGCCTTCTTCCAAGAAAGTTCTCCCCGATATTACTTCTTTGAGTGCGCAATTGTATGAGAGTTTTTCACATGAGGGAAGTCGAGGGGGAATGCTAATAGACATTCCCCTTCGTGGGCCTACTACAGGGGGGGATGCGCAGGCCGAAATGGTGCGAGGTCGGTCCGCTGCGTGAGGCGCGTACTATTGGAACGGCCGACCATTGTATGCGGAACCTACGGCTCTGTGGTTGCGCATGAGATTTACGGATTAGAGCGTGCGGTTTCAACGCTATGCTTTGCCGCCGGACGCCTGGTACCGTGCTCAGGTTAAGCCTTTCTTACGAGAGCAAGCTGAGCCCAGTGCTAAATAGTGATCCGTTACACATAGGGATGTATAAGCAGGAATCGGGCCGGCGTGCGGTAGTCGTAAGAGGCTGGAATAAGAGGAGAAAAAAGCGGGCGCGTTGCGCTCCCATCATGGCGATTGTGTGCGGGTTCCGCCCACTTGTGGTAAGCTGCACAAAAAATGAACTATTTCAGTATCCTAGAGAGGTGAAGAACGTGGCCTCTTCACCAAAAGCCCACATAATATGCGTGATTGTCACGCAAGCCTTTCTTGGCGCGCTCATAGAGTCAGTATTAGCATCCGGAACGGTGTGAAAGAAGTAGAGCGTCCACGGTAAAGAAGTAGGGCGCGTGCCGTTCGCTGTTCATAGCAGGTACGTGCGCGATATGCGCTTAAAACGGGCTTAAAACTTGCTAAAGGCGGCGAAAGTAGTTGGTGAATTACTCACGAAGGTAGCGGGAATTCGGCGGCTTTTCCTCGGCGACATAAACTGGGTCAAATTGACCCGGAAATGGCCTTTTTGACCCAATACGCCTGCGCTCGTGAAGGGATAAGCGACACCCCCTTTGCAGACAATATGCTCTTCGTCGTCTGAATGCGACACCCCGATACTCGTACGCGCACGCACGCGTACCGGCGCGGGAGTAGGGGGCAATTTGAGTAAACGGAGCCTTTTTGCGGCTGAAAGTGCTCCATTTTGGAGCACAACTTAAAGGTAGGTCATCTCGATCTCAGCCTTTCTATGAGTCACTTTAGAGGGCTTTTTACGATATTACTTGCCGGCGATTTTTTGCTGGTCTATATTGGTACTTAGACGATCACGAATCTTATTTATACAAACCTTTTTCGCTACCATTGAACCAGGGGTCCATTTCAACCGCTCTCATTTTTACCGGGAGAGTGGTGTATGGGAGAGGAGTCTACAATGAGATCGTTCCACCCGGTTGCGCTCAAGGAATACTGCCGGCGCCGAGTAAAAGAGTCGTCAGGCCGTAATCGTAGGTCTTGCGGTAAGGAAGATACAGGGGGAGGGGGCTAATTCCAACGTTTGTCGCAATAGTGGATTCTTTCATGCGACGTTGTGAATTATACCAATGTGCTTTCCAACGAGTAACATTGGTGATGACTCTTTTGGGAGAGGGGTTTGGGGGGAAGCCTTCTTGCTGAAAGGTTCTCCCCAATATTGCTCTTTGATTAGCGGCGTTTCAGCGCTGGACGCGCTTAACCTTTACCCATGCGGTGGGATTGACGCCGGTGAGGATGGCCGAGTTCGCCCCTGTACCGCGGGTGAGGTCGTTCCTGATGATCGTGTCGTCGATGCTCAGTGCTGTGGCGCCCTTTTGGTTGTATCCGAATCCCTTGGCCATTGCCACTACTCCCGGTCGGATGCCCGGAATCAGTTGCGCCTTGAGATCGGTGATCGCCCGGAAGCTGCGGTTTTCCACGCGTACGATGTCTCCGTGGCGCACGCCCAGTTTGGCGGCGTCTTCGGGATTAATGAGCAGCGTGTTTGTGGGTAGAATCTCCATGGACCAGCTATGTATACCCACTTGGGGCGACCTATGGAACGGAAGCGTATACGTAATAAGCTGAAACTCCCCAGGTTGGCTCTTTTCAGGAGCCGCGGCCGTTTGTGGAGCGGGCCACACGTTGGTTAAAGGCTTTCTTGGCGTATTAACGGCTTGTGGCGCAGGCGGTTTATTCCACATTCCGCCCTGTCGTTTCACGGCTTCCACGTCCACGTCGGGGAGTGTTGTCCCTGATGACTTTCCGTGCAACTCGCGTATCGCCGCAGAGAGCGCGGAGGCGTAGAAGGTCGCCGCATTGGGGATGGGGGGCGTCTTGTCTTCGGTCTTGAGGCCGTAATCCGGAAAGCCCAGCTTCTCCCCGAATCCGATGAGCGCATCTTCCATGATACGGGTTTCAGGCAGGATGGGGTGGTAGACGCCCGATGGATCCGTGACTCCCACGATGGGCTGACGGATTGCAAAGCCCGAAATCCCATCCATTGCGGGTATACCGACGATGTCGTAGCGTTCGAGGTATGTGGTGTCCGGCAGGATGTAATCGCACCACATGGTGGTTTCCGTAACATGCGTGTCAATGGCCACCAACAGAGGAATTTCCTTTGCCCGCTTGAGGAGCGCCACTGCGCCGGGATCGGAATACACCGGGTCGGCGTGCCACAACAAGAGCGCCGAGGTGGTTCTGTCGGGTAGTAGAAGCCGGTTGGCGGGCGTGGCGGCCGCCTTGGCCAGACCCGTCTCCAGGAAGTCGTTTTCCGCGGCGATGAGTCCGCCTGACCCCGGGGTGGAGCCTACCATGCGGTTGATGCAGAGTATTGCAGTTGCGATCTCAGCGCCGTTTGGATACGCCAATACCCCTGAGCCGGGGTAGACGGCGGTGTTTGCGCCGCCTTGACGAGCCATATCCGCCAAGCGGTGAATGGTTTCCACCTTGAGGCCGCAGGCTTGGGCATGCTCTTCCACTGATCGAGCTGTGGCGCGCGAAGAGATTGACGCCACGGGTACGGCCGTCACTCCGGGATGGCGGTCTATGAGGGAGCGAATAATCCCAAGGGCCAAATCCATGTCGGCGCCGGGAATGATCGGGACCCACAGATCCGACTTCGAAGCGGACACTGAGAGCCGAGGATCAACCACCGCCCATTGAAAGCCTCGCTCGGCAACCCTGGCGTCGGCTATCTCACGTGCGATCTTGGTCAGGGGAGCGCCTGAGTCCAAGGGAGCGTCACCGATGCTTATGACCGTGCGGGCGCCGGCGTAATTGGGGACCAATGCCGAGACATCCGTGCCGAAAGCGCCTTTTGCCGCTGCGCTCAGCCTGTCATCCAGGACGACTTGCCGGTGGACGTAGAATTGCTGTTTGGGGAAATGCCCCATAAACTGGGAGATGAACGCTCGTGAGCCGTAATCGCTTTCTCCGGCGAGGAAGCCGACCGTACCGTCACCTTCGGCGAGGGCCTTAAAGCCGGGGACTGAGCCGTCCCCGAAGAGGTCTCCGCCGTTCGCAAGTTCCGCATAGGCTTGATCCCAGGGTATCGCCTTCCACTTGAGTGAGCCCCGAGGGCCGACCCGTTTGAGCGGTTTGGCAATCCTATAGGGATCATACAGTACCTGAATACCGGCGCCGCCGGTTGCGCAGATAGCCGAAGTGGTTGAGCGCAATGCGCCGGGAGTTGGGGCCGTGTTCGCCGACGGTAAGGCGCCTTGAGGGCGTCCGCCAATCTTCACCAGATTGCCTTGGGCGATCCTGCACGCAATGGGGCAATTGCCGGCGCAGAGCCCACAGACGGTGTAGAGGGTTTCGACCCCGGGCGTCGTCTCCAGGGGGTCCACGGCGGGCGCGCCTGTAATAAATTTAGGGACCGCAGCATTATCGGGGAACAGGTGACAGCCGGCGAACAATGATGTCCCACCCATGGCGGTCGCCCATTTGAGAAAGTCTCGTCGAGATAAATTGGTCATACTTATTGACTCTAGCTTAACGGTATGTCGAAGCCGATGAACACGACGGAGTATCGCATGAGAAAAACGCCGCCTATGATGAGCGCGGACGCCGCATACAACCACGGGCGCCGGGTATTGGTCCACGGAAATATCAAGATGAACAGGGGAATAAGCATCCCGAAGAAGAGTTCCCCCCACAGATACAGCTTGTCGTGAAGGGCGAACATTATGGAGGCGTACCCGTCGGCAGTGGAGACCAGGAGCGTCAACCAGAAGCTGCCGTTCCAGAAGAGGTCCACCAGAAGGATGCCGATCATCATCTGTCGCAAGGTCACGAAGAGTTCGGGATCGAGCTTTTCTTTGCGATAATTGTTGCTTACCATCGCCACAATGAGCAGCAAGGCTATACCCGACAGCAACGCGGATGTGAGAAAATATCCCGGCATGAGCGCCGAATGCCACCAGGCGCGGGCTCGCACCAGAGCAAATGCGAATCCCGTATACGCATGGACGAACAGAGCCAAGGGCACGGTTATGGTCCCGAGGATCTTTGTAGCCTTGTCGTTCTTTACGAAGATGAAATAGATATAGATAAGGTTGGCTATGGGATAGAGCGTCAGGAGATACGAGCCGTACGACAGCGCCGATGTTTGATTGAAGTATTCGGGTACAAGCGTGTGCCAAAACCGGGTCGGCTGCTGAAGGTCAAGGATCAGGCATAAGGGAGCCAGCAGCAACAACACGAAAGATATGATGGCTGAAGGGAGCGCCATAGGCTTGAAGCGCTTAATTCCAAAAACAGTCGAGAGGGTGGACAGGATGAACGAACCGGCGGACAAGCCCGTGAAATAAAAGTATAAAGGTATATATATCTGCCACGGAATCGCATGCGGCACGTTATACAAAACGGCGGCTTCCATCATTCGCCCTCTTTTCTCCAGTATTTTGCGCTGGGACTGGGAATATGTTGATCGTATTCCAGGATTTGCTCTCTAAAATCGCTGGAAAACTGGATGCGCCCCTTAATCTGGAAATCGGCCTGAATGTAGAAAACCTTTGGGGCCGTGCCGAGTTCAGGTTTGATCACGGTGGTGGAGATGTCTGCGAGTGTGCGGGCCACTTGCGACGTGGGGTCGTTGAGATCACCGAAGATGAGGGCGCCGGAAACGCACGCCTCGACGCAAGCCGGAGTTAGACCCTGGTCGATTCGGGATGTGCAAAAGTCGCACTTGTCGGCCGTCCTGCGATACGGGTTGAAGAAGCGGGCGTCGTACGGACATGCGGCGATGCACATGCCGCAGCCGATACATTTGCCGTAGTACATCACGACAACGCCGTCTTCGTCACGCCGAACCGTCGCTCTCACAGGGCATACCTGCGTGCATGGGGGCGTGTCGCAGTGGTTACACAATCTCCGCAGGAAATGGGCGCCCACCTTGGGGTACGTGCCCTTTTGAATGCCTTTCACCCATGACCGCCAGTAACCGAGCGGCACATTGTTTTCGCTCTTGCAGGCTATCGTGCAGCTATGGCAACCTATGCAGCGCCGTTGATCCACCACCATGGCGTAGCGCTTCAGTTGGGGCTGCTCCGGGGGGTTTGTAGGGTTTTCGCTCATAATGGTAACTTACATTCCAGCTATAGTCGGTTATTAGTAGCTTTTGTGGCACTTTAGGCATTCAAATCTGCCGAAGGACTCCTTGCCGTCGTGACATACCCCTGTTGCGCATGTTGCGCAGGCTCTGGGGGCTTCATAGGTGACGAGCGCGGCGGTGTTCAGCAGGTCTACGTCTCTTTGGACGACCATCGTGGAGGCGTCCTTACCGATAACGACCTTTCGGGGTGGAGAATCGTGCAAGGCCCTGAGCACGAAACTGCCGTACTTCTGGGTGGCGAACAGCTTGTTATGACAGGATTTACACTCCTGGTACTTCCGGTTCACTGCGGCCATGTGAGTGGCGTGGTTAAAGTGCACCGGTCCCGGTGAGCCTACGGCGGCGTAGGTGATGGAGCCTCCGCCGCGAACTCCCGAGAGCGCGAGTACGGTAAAGAGAAGACCGCCGGCTATTGCGGTTACAAGGAGCAGACCCCAGAATAACGCTTGACCTCTCCAGAAGTCCGTTTGCTTCGAGAGTTGGCTTATGTAATTCCATACGTCGCGCAATGCGCTGTGCTTTTCAGTATTCACGCTCATGTTTGTTACTTACCGAACCGTGCCTACGTATGTGGTCGTCAATTGTCTGCGTTTCACCTCGGGGTTCCCGTAGTCCGGTAGGACCATGGGTGAGACCCGATCCGTTTCCACGCCGGAGTCTTTGAGTTCCTGGTTGTAGGCCCGCACGTGATCCACATTGAGGTTTTGGGGTTCCTCGCGTTCCTTAGCGTACGCGCCGGCGCTGATTCCGGCGAGCCTACCGAACACGCAGATGTCCAGAAGTGAGTTGCCCATGAGCCGGTTCGCGCCGTGCACTCCGCCGCCCACTTCACCGGCCACAAAGAAGCCGGGGACGGTGGTGGAGCCGTCGGATTCGTAGGCGAGACCTCCGTTTTGGTAATGCAGCGTGGGGTACACCAGCATCGGAACTTTGGCGATGTCGATCCCGTAGCGTGCGAAGAGGATGTGCTTGGCCGGGAATTCCCGTTCTACGGTGCCTACGCCCGCGAGCATGTCGATCATGGGAGAATCCAGCCACACGCCGAACTTGCCGCCCGGTCCCGGTACGGGGATGCCTTTGCCGATCTTGGTGCATTCTCGGATGATGCTGGCCGACTCGATGTCGCGGGGTTCTCGCTCGAACACGAATTGTTCACCATCCACGTTCACGAGGTTGGCGCCGGAGCCGCGGACCTTTTCCGTGATGAGCAGGCCTTCCGCTTGCTCGGGGAAGACCGCTCCCGTGGGGTGATACTGCGTGGCGTGCAGGAAGCGGATGCCCACTCCCATGCGGTAGCCCATTACCAGTCCGTCCCCGGTAGCGCCGTAGTGGTTCGTCGTCATGAACTTTTGCATGTGCAACCGGCCTGACCCACCCGTTGCCATCACTACGGCTTTAGCCTTCACGATGAAGTATTCTTCGGTTTCAAGGTTATAGAGCACGGCGCCCGAGCAGCGGCCTTGTTCATCTCTCAGGAGTTCCACTGCCGGGGTAAACTCAAGTATGCCGATGTCTTGTACGCGGTTACGGCACTCGTCACGGAGCGTTCGCATGATTTCCGCGCCGGTTAGGTCCCCTGCGTAGTGCATGCGCTTGCGGCAGGTGCCTGCGCCGTGGAGCGTGAACATCTTGCCGTCTTGGTGCTTATTGAACATGCACCCCATGTTTTCGAGCCAGTCGATGACGATGGGGGCCTCGGTCACCATTGTCTTCACGAGCGCGGGGTCGTTCTCGAAATGTCCGCCGCCGATCACGTCCAGGTAATGGTAGTAGGGCGAGTCTTTCCAGCTCTTTGTGGCCGCCTGGATGCCGCCTTCCGCCATCATGGTGTTGGCGTCGCCGTGACGGAGCTTTGTGGCGATGATTACGCGAAGGCCTTGTTCTTGCGCCAAGAGGGCCGCAGCCGTGCCTGCGCCGCCGCCGCCTATGACCAGGACGTCTGTTTCATAATGAACTTCGTTTAGATCTATTTTGTCGGGATCGACCCTGCTGCGCGCCTCGAAGGTGTCCGCTATTTCCTGGGCGACTGCGTAGCCCTTGCTGGGGCCGACCTTCAGGTCACGGAGTGCGCCGGCGCGATAATCGGGATGATATTTCTCGAGACGGATTTTTCTTTCATCCAGTGTGAGAGCCGGA
>JBBRBO010000037.1:0-28354 GCA_038205805.1 Desulfomonilales bacterium | reverse complement strand
ATACGTCCATAAGGGCGTTGTCCTATCGTTGTAAGATAAAGGTGATGTCGTGATCTGTTGTGTCGAGGCTTTGAGTCTACCCGGAAATAACAGGCATCAGGCCTCTCTTTCTTAACAGAACGAGTAAAATTTCCGCGTAGTGAAAATGACTCGACCGTTAGCGTTGAGTACGCATTACCAACATATAGTACTTCAACAGTGGGAATTCAATGCTTCTAAGGAAGGAAACGGCTGATTCGAAAAGAAAGATGCGGTGTGCGGTCTTGATCGGCAAACCGTACGACGAAACGCAACGAGTTCCAAAATTAGGCGCATCTTCCCCACGGCGCACTGCACAAGTAGGGGTAGTGCGTTCCGAGACAACTTGGCTCTCGTGGGCTCCTCAATCCAAGCAGCTACGCTGAAGGACCGCGCCGAATGCTCAATGGGAGACAGGTACTCGGAGGAGCCGGCGCTCCTCCGCATTGGTACAGCAACAACACCGCAATAGCGAGATTACTTCTTTTTCTTTGCGTCGGGTTTAGCTCCCGGTTTTGCAGGGGCTTTAGCTGCGCCTTTTTTCTTTCCCGCGGGAGCGGGTTCCTCGACAGCTTTCTTACGGATTTTTTTGTCCGTCGCTAGAGCCGCCGCTTTTTTCGCAGCTTCGTCTGCTATACGTTGTTGTTTTCTCTCTTCGAGTTTTTTCTCCAGATCATCTTTTGCTTGTATGCTCGCCACGGCTTTCTTAATCTGTTTTAGCTTGGCCTTGATCTGTTTGATCTTGGGATCTTTGGCGATCTGCTGATCTGAAAGCCCGCGTTCTCGAAGCGTGCTCATGCGCACTTCCATTTGTTGCGCAGATTCTTTCTTCTGCATGTCGCGGGTTTCCATGGTTTTTGACGGCATCGACTACTCCTCGCAGGCTATTGAAACAAGGAATGTTAGAATGTTTCGAGCTTTCCGTCAATAGCCATTTCAGCAAAATACTGTTTTCACCGTTCCTCAGTAGCTACTGAAAGGTCATGATGTCACTTTGCGCGACGATTCTTCTTTTGGGGAATAGCTGTTCTTCCGCGAATTGCTACTCGAGTAAATAGCACGACATGCTATACCGAGCGAGATACGCCTTTCCCTTACCGCCTATGTAAGGAGAGAACGGCGGCTGAAATAGAGAATCGGTCGTTTTGAGGACAGGAGAGGGGAACCACTGCTCCCATGACATCCCATTCGCAGGGCGATTGTTGACCTATTCGTTTACAGCGGTGAGGCGCGTGATCTCTTGGGGCGAGATTCTACCTTCCGCAGCCTCTTGATCGCCGGTCCCACGCTGCTCAAGTGACAGAATGGATCGAAAGCGTCCGTGAACATTTCCGGCGAGTTCTTCGTACGTGCCTGATTCCACAACGCGGCCTCGATCTACCACAACAATTTGATCCGCGCACCGAAGCGCCGAAAGCCTGTGGGAAATGAACACGACGGTCGTGCTTCCTCTGAGCGCATCCAAGGCCTCGATGATTCGCTTCTCGTTTTCACGATCCAACTGGCTGGTCGCCTCATCCAGCAGCAGGAGCGCGGGTTTGCGGAGAATGGCCCTTGCCAAAGCGACTCTCTGGCGTTCACCTCCGGAAATGCGCATACCCCGATCGCCAACTACGGTATTCAGTCCCTCGGGTAATCTGTTCACGAACTCGTCCGCCGCGGCCATGCGTAGGGCTGCGTGGATTTCTTCATCCGTTGCTTCCGGAGCGGCCCACAGTAGGTTCTCTTTGAGTGTGGCGTGGAATAGCACACTCTCCTGTGGAACGTAGGCCACCGATCTGCGCCAGCTATGGAGCAAATTCTCCTCGAGCGCCGCTCCGTCAATAAGGATTTCGCCCGCATCGGGTTTGAGCAATCCCATTAAAAGATCAGCAAAGGTGCTTTTTCCACCGCCCGACGGTCCTAGTATTACTATGTTCTTGGACGCCGGTAGAATTAAGTTCATGGCGTCAATGATCGGCGCCCCTTCTTCCGCATCATACCGGAAGGTTACGTCGCGAAATTCCAGGTTTCGCGTCAAGTTCAGCTGTGGCACATTGGCTTCAGGCAAAGATTCTTCCGCCCTCCGTAAACGCGTTTCCATGTCAAGGGCTGCATTGTAAGCGGGTAGCATGTTGACCTGACCTTGCCACGCTCGTTGCATCCACGATACTTGCGGAATAATTCCGGCGAAGAGAAAAACCATGATTAAGAGCTTTGCAGCGGGCATTTGCAATACGGCCACCGCCACATAAAAGAACAGGCCCAGGATAGCGACCGCTCCGATCTCGTAAAACATTTGAGTGGTGGCGAGTATCCCTGCAAACTTGTTCGCCTGGTTCTCGAGATCTACGCTCAAAGATTGAAAGCTCTCGACGTGACGGCCCTCGGCGCCGTAACTCTTGGCGAGCTTCATGGCGCCAAGGTGCTCCCCGAGGACGCCGAACAGCGAACTCATGGTCGAGCGCCATTCCTCACCCAGTGTATACGACTGTCTATTGAGTGGACGCAACACCAGAAGCAATAAGGCCGAGCCGACCAGCGCCGTGACGGTCATCGGCACGGACAGAGCAAAAGCTATCGCTATCCGAACAGCCATGATGAAGATCATGCTGATGAGCGCGAACAGCGAATACACGCCGTTGTCGATTGCCGTAAGGTTTGTGGTCAGCACATGATAAATCTCCGCGCTCTTCATGCGAGTAAAGTCCAGCCACTGCATACGAGCCAGCGCTTCAAACAGCCGGTTTCGTAAACCGCGCGTAAAGGCGTGGGCGGTCCGGGAATTCAACAACGTGGACCACCGTTGAGCCGCAGCGTAGAGGCTTACGATAACCGCATACACCAACAGGACGGCGGGTAGCGTTAACGGCAATCCGGACCAGCCCCACACGCGGCCGATGAAGGCCACAACGCCTGTGGGCGCCGAATCACCCACGCCGATTAATTGCAAGAAGGGAATCAGCATCAAGAGGCCGACGCCTTCGGTTAACCCCACAACTATAAGGGCCGCTACGGCTAAGCCGCCGCGGAGCCCCGCGCTCTTGAAAACATCCTCGACATAATGTTTGAAAGCAGCAATGTTTCCGCCATGTTTCGTGTTGACCATCGTTACTCCACGACGCGAACCGACTGTCGGTCCTGCGCGGACGTGGCTGAACGGTAATGTGGATGGGATGATCCACTCCAGTGACCGAAACATTCATGCGCCACCGGAATATCACACAAATTCAGCTTCCTAACTACCATACGCACTCTTTGTGAAAATATGACGAGGGGTGAAAATATTTCATTGGCCGATATCCAACGGGCTTCTTATGGTATTGACGGACCAACCCGGCGCCGATAGTTGGCCCATAGCGGGCGCTTCGTACATACTGTTGAATAAAGAACACACCAGTCCTGAGCAGAATAAAGCGGTAATCAAGTTCTTCGATTGGCGCCTGAACAACGGGTCTGAGTCCGCAAAAGATCTCCACTACATCCCACTACCGTCGAAGGTGTTTGGCCTGGTGCGCGAACTTTGGGTCAAAGATTTCTCCGGAGCCGAAGTAACCGCAAGGTTCACCGCGGATGACTATAATGCCTTGCACGAACTTTTCCACATGTGTAGAATTCATACGTTGGTATTGATAGATACGACTCTACTGGACGTATTTAAGGAGTACCACTATGCCGAGAGACCTCCCCTGGCGCGCGGCTATCGAAAGAGTTCTCCAGGAAGAGCCTGGGGCTTTGGACTATAACGCTATCACTCAGAAAATTATCGAAGATGGTCTTCGAACCAATCTGGGGGCTACTCCCAACACTACCGTAGCGGGTATTCTGTCCACCTCCATTAAAAATGACGGTGAAGCGAGCCCCTTTGTTAGAATTGGACGCGGCCTTTACATTTGGAAACAAAAGGCGGCCATTAGCCAACCTTTGGAGTTGAGTAGTGCAGACGAAAATGAAGAGGAACAAACTAACATAATCAGTTCCTTCGGAATTTTCTGGCGCCGGGAGAATATAGAATGGGGAAACAGTACAAAACTACTGGGTATGCAAGAACCCGGAGCTACGCCTGTCGATTTCTCCACCCAGATCGGTATTTATTTATTGTATGACGGACGAGAGGTGATTTACGTAGGTCGAGCTACCGACCGACCCCTTGGAAAAAGACTTTACGAGCATACGCTTGATCGACATGCAACCCGCTGGGATCGTTTTTCCTGGTTTGGGGTGAAACCTGTCAATGATAACGGTCAACTTGGAACTATGAAAGACAGTTTTAATACAGCAATACTCCTGCCAGGACTCGAAGCAATTCTAATCGAGGCTCTCGAGCCGCGTCAAAACCGCAAGCGCGGCGATGACTTATCCTCAATGGAGTACATTCAAAAGCAGGATCCGGAAATCCGCAAAAAAATGTTAAGACAAGCTATGGATGACGCACTTAATAATAAATTGTGAACAGAGCGGCATATTGTAGTTTGTAAGCGACAAGCATCATGGGATTTACCATTTTCATTTGTATAATTGTTTTTAACGAGCATCAACGGAGGACTTGGGGAAGTCCTTGGTCAAGGAATTATCCCCAAGTACGTCTTAAAATGAATAGTCGCTACCCCTCCAGCGTGAATCGCCATTTACAGAATTGGTCCGTCGTCATGGGATCCGGTGGGCATCGCACACAGTCGGTCTTCAATCGTGGGTCGATCTGGTAAGCAAAGCGTGAATGCTCGACGAAACCACCGGTTTTGCAAGGATAATCTTCCATGTTCTTTCTTCGTCTAGCGCTTTGAACTCGACAATTCAACATCTCGAAGGTGAGGACGTTGGGCGCCTCCTTTTCAATGGCGCACCCATTCAGAGCCGAATAGGGGCGAAGCTTCAGGGCGGCCGCCAAGGTTTCCATCGGGCCACCGTCTTCCCCCACCAGCTTCTTGAGCCGGTACGCCTCGTATGGGGCGAAATCGAACCAACATGCGTCGTTCACGTTCTTGGCGGACTGCATGTCGTATTCCTTTTCCACACCCTGAAACCAGATTCCGTCACCCGCCAGCCACACCTTCGTCATGTCGTGGATTAATTCGATGAGCGCAGCGGAATCCTTGTTTGCAAGGACCTCCAAGGCATCTCCCTCCATTTTCAAGCCCAAGTGAGGCGCAAGGCGCTTCGTCATAATCTTGAAATAAGGGGGAAAAACTCGGCTCTCGATCTTTAAGGCTGATTCCCCTCCATGTTTGAGAGTTGTTTGGGTGAACCACATCCCGTAATGGGTCAAAATGTTCCCGAACATGAGGTGAACAATCTGAAGCAGTTCCTCTTTGGTAAGGTCGGTGAAGTCTCGTTGTTCCGGCATGATGGCTCCTTAGGTATTCTCTCGTCGAGAAGAGGTGAATATGAACGTTGATAAGCTATAGGGACCGGCGTTCATGTGTATTGTAACGAGTAAATTGTTGAAGACCGCGCTGGTAAGTAGATCTTCCTAAGTTCTTTCTGAGAGTACTTTATATTTGGCGAAAACGGTATGTCTTTTCAAGAAATGCCGGCTTCGGCATGTTGTATTAGTTCCCGGAGAAGGGTCTGCGAGACGCTTGATCTTCCAAAGGTCTCTCGATATTGCTTTTTTGATCGCGGAGCAAGTCAGGCTCTTCGCTTTTCCGCTTCTTCTTGGGCTATCTGGTCGATGAGATTGTTTTCTTCATGTGACGCATGACCCTTAACCCATTTCCATGTAACTTGATGGCGGGAGAGGGCGGCGTCCAGTCGCAGCCACAGATCTTGGTTCTTTACCGGTGTCTTCTGAGCCGTGGTCCAGTTGCGTTTCTTCCAGTTGGCCATCCACTGAGTAACGCCCTTCATGAGATACTGGGAATCCGTGGTGATGACCACCACCGATGGGCGCTTTAGGGTTTCCAGCGCCTCGATTGCGGCCAGCATTTCCATACGATTATTCGTAGTGATGGCGGCTCCGCCCCGCAAAATTTTACGATGTTTGTTGTAGCGCAGGAGCGCGCCCCAGCCGCCCGGTCCCGGATTTCCCTTACACGAGCCGTCGGTGAAGATTTCCACTATCTTAGGCGTGGTGGAGCTAACCGGCAATGACGCTCACCTGTACCCGACGCCGTCGAGGGCCGTCGAATTCGCAAAAGAAGATCCCCTGCCATGTGCCGAGGTTCGGCGCCCCATTATTGATGAACACCGTCACGGAACTCCCGACTAGGGTCGCCTTGATGTGGGAATCCGAGTTGCCTTCTGCGTGCTTGTATCGGTCATTGGGCGGCACAAGCTCTCCCAGTTTGCGTACCATGTCCTGGACCACGCTGGGATCCGCCGCCTCGTTGATGGTGACACCCGCTGTAGTGTGCGGCACGAAGACCACGGCGAGGCCGTCGCGAATGTCCGCCTTAGCGATCACGTCACGCACACGATCCGTAATGTCTATGAATTGATTACGGGTGGAGCTTTCTACAGTGATTGTTTCCATTATCTATCTCGTTTAACTTCGCACTCCCGGAAGAGTTATGTACGCGATTTACAGCAGCTCGCCGCGCGAAGCCCTATGCTTGCCCGAGGAGTGTCTTTGTTGTATCGCCTGTTCCGTGAACTCTCAAGAGAAAACTGATTCGCCTGATTTACAGGCTCATGAGGGCGCTCAATCTGCATAAAGCGACCAGGCTAATCCACGAAAATACTGCGATTTTGCCGTTCGTCGGAAACTTGATATTTGTTCATGAAGCTCCGGTCTATATAGTCCTTGAGCTTGAACACGAGCTTTCCCGTTACACAAAGAGAGTTCCGAACGAGTACACCCGTGCCGTCGCCCAAGTTGAAAATAAGCATATACGTGTCTTGGGGGGTGAAAGTCGTGAGCGGCTCTCCCTTGAGTGTAGCCATGAGATTGTGAACTAGAATCGGGTTCTCGCGTACGGCATAGACCCCCACCTTGTCAAGCGGCCTATCCTTCAGAGATATGCAATCCCCGCCGCCGAACACATTCGGGTAGTCTACAGCATGGAGTTTATCGTTCACCAGCATGCCGCCGTCAAGACCGACGGGCAGGCCGGATTTCTCGAAGATCGGGGACGGTTTGACGCCCACCGCGACGAAGAGAAAATCGAACGGGAGCCGGCGACCTTCCGCCAATTGAACTTCGTGGTCCTCAATGGTTTTCAGATGGCCCTTGAATATTGAGATACCTCGCTTACCGTAAGATTTGTCCACGGTTTGCTGGGCCTTGTCGGGAAAATCGGTTAATGCCCCGCTGCCGGACACGAGCGTGATTGTGGCGGTTATTCCCGCTGTTTCGGTGAGTCGGCGAACGGCGCCCGTGAGTTCCACACCTGCCGGTCCGCCACCGACCACTACTATTTTGATCGGCTTGGATTTGCCCGTTTCGAGGATGGCCCGCTGGGCCTTCAACAGGTTGATGATTGGCTTGACGGAGTAAACACCTTCGCTTGAGCCTCCATACGGCGCCACAGGCACGGAGCTGCCGGTATTGAAGGAAACTGCATCGTATTGAACCTCCAGCCCGGACTCCAGGTAGAGCGTAGCCGTATTCGGGTCGAAGGTCGTAACCTTGTCCCGAATGAACTCAGCGCCTCGCTCCACAGCCATCTTGCGCACGTTGAAACGGACGTCCCACGGCTTGTACGTGTCCGACAGCAGCCCCGGCCCCATCCCCGAATAATAGTGGTGATTGGTCGGATTAACGAGGGTAATGTGATAGCCTCCCTTCACAAAATCCGCTATCTTCATAAGGAGCGTAAGATGCGCGTGACCTCCACCCACGATTACCAAACGCTTACTCATACGTCCTCCTTGCCGGGGACCCGGCGGTAGTAGTTCATGATGCGAGCACAATCATTATACCCGTCCACAAAAGAGCGCTTCATAAAAGCATCTTGGATATCCAAGCGACACGACGTGATCGAAAACGCCGCATACGTCCCTCGGTCGCTCTGGGTCGCTCATGCGCATGGCGTATAGGCGCCGTTACTGTAATACAAACTCGTCGATCATGCGTTCAGTATTACCCGAATTGGGGTAAAAAGAATAGACGCTCCACCCTACGTACACGGTCAAGGAAACGCTGCCGAATAGGAAGGATCTTTCCTCGTCGAAGCGCCTCACGGAGCGACGTATGTGTACGTGCGCGCGTGTTTTTAACAATCACCAATCATACCTTACAAGCCTAATGTTTTTTTGTAGTCAGGACCAATGCACAATCTAATAAGTAAAAGTAGGAAGGACCTTCTTGATATTTGAAAGCGAATCGGAAGGAGCTCGCCTTCCGGGACGGAATCTCCAATCGGCAGCGGAGCTCGATTACTCGTAGCGGACGATTCATGGCGCCTCAGGGAAGTCGGTTTCACGGCGGAGAGCGCTTTGCGTCGCGTACCGATTTGTCCGCGACCCGGACCATTGTGCCGCTCATGAGGCGCCTCTGTACGAATACACGATCCTGCGCGGCTGCAAGGAGACGCTTTCTCCAGCGCCGTGTCCACATGATTTGCCGCAGCCTCGGCAGTTGACTGGGTTCGCTCGCGGGGCATCCGGCGGTCTGTACGCCGGGGGCCTTTGCGCGCTTCTTCGGTCAAGGGGCCAAGGCGGATGCCGTGTCTATACAAGGCTCCGCGTATGTCGGAAAGCAGGGTGCTCTGACTCAGTGTAGTCTTGTTGTGAATGACCAAACTCAATGTCGTGACCTCGGTTGACTTGGGTTGGGGGGTTTTTTATCCTATACCGAAAATTCTTCCAGGTGATCGTTGTGCGTCATCCTGGACGTGAGACTTTCATGCGAACTTTTACAATTGACGGAATCGGCTTTTCTAGGGGAGAAAAATGCCGCTTCCGGCGGTTATCACAAATCTCTAAGAAAGAGTTTGGAACAATCTGCTTTGCAAAAAAGCTCCGCCGATCTTACTTTTTTGAAAGCACATGGGTATTAACTGCACTCGTGAGAAAAAAATACGGCCGGCGAAAACGCTTTTCGCAGAAAGCTCAACTCGCAAGCCCCGCGCAAAACTCTACCGTTGCCCCACCAAGTGTTTCTCTAAAAGAAACGCTTGGTTCGGGCGAAGAAAAATAGTTTAACGTGAAAAGGTGGGAACTTGCCCCACACGATGGGTATACCTACCGTTTCCATTCCAAAGTGAAACAGAATGGAACGCATAACGCTTGGTCGCGTAATACGCAAAGGTGTCCAGAGTTTGCCGACGGTTCGTTGTTATAAAAAAATGAGAGTGAACTGCGTTCCTGCAACTGATGAATGAGGCTCTCGCTGCATCAAATTCGCTCTCAAAATACAGCGAAAAACGCTGTTGAGGATCATCTAGCTACCAGTATAGAAAACACATGTTCTCTTGTCAAGCAATATCGCTAAAAGCCCCTCAAACCTAAATATAGCTTGCTGAGAGCGTGTTTACCGGAGAGTCGATTTGGCCAAAATGGAGCACTTTCGCCCCCTAAATAGGCGACGTCCGTGCCAACTGGACCCTTCAGACACTCATGGTACGCGCAGGAGCGCGTACGCTCCGTCACCGCGGCGTGAGTTCGCGCTCATACCGAGAACCTTTCATAAAATAAAGAGCGGTGGAGCTTTTGTAAAAGCAGGTTTCCCCAAGTTTTTTGAAAGAAATTTGTGATTAGGTATTGGTATGAGTCATTTTGTCGGACTCTTTTTCTGGACATTAGTTTGTAAAGTTTATATAAGAATTGTGAGAACGTTGTCTCATCCAAAAAATGTACACCCCAAATTAAGTAGTTAACGTGATTCCCAGGCAAGTATCTGATTTTAGAACGGGTCTTTCGTAGGATATTGGTTCCGCTTTTGCTCGAAGATACGGCACGGTCTGCATGTACGCTGAATGGCCGGCCATTGCTTTGCGGAAGCGCCGGTGGAACGCAGTTTTACCCCGTAATGGGCGCCGTTCCACTCAGGGGCAAGTGTGTAACAACGTTTGTCTTAGAAGCAGGTTTTAGTGCTCCGAGCGTCATGCTTCTCCGTCCGTGAGACGCCCTGCTCGGCGTCGCCATGACGTCGGCGGGTGGGCGGCTCCCGGTGAATCATAACCTCGAATGGTTCAACCCTCATCTCATCACATTTTGGGAGGCTTCAACGTCCATGAACGCTTTCACATTGGTATTCATTTCGTTGTGTGTCTTCGCCCTCGGGTACAGGTTCTACGGGCTATTTATGGCCAACAAGGTCCTGCAACTCAAGGCCGATAGGGAGACTCCGTCAGTTACAATGGCGGATGGCCATGACTACGTAAAAACCAACAAATTCGTTCTGTTCGGCCATCACTTCGCCGCCATCGCTGCGGCAGGCCCTCTTTTGGGGCCGGTTTTAGCCGCCCAGTTCGGCTATTTACCCGGCGCTCTCTGGATTATCATCGGCTGTGTGGTAGCCGGCGCGGTACATGACATGGTGGTGCTCTTCGCTTCCGTTCGACACAAAGGGCAATCTCTAGCGAAAATAGCGGAAAGGGAGATTGGGCCGCTTACCGGATCGGTTGCGGGCTTCGCCATCATGTTCATTTTGATCTTGACCTTAGCCGGTCTCTCGATCGCGGTCGTGAACGCCATGTTTGCCAGCGCCTGGGGAACCTGGACCGTCTTCGCCACCATGCCTATCGCATTGCTCATGGGAGTTTATCTTCATGTATGGCGTAAAGGGGACGTATTGGGGGCCAGTATCATCGGCGTGATCCTGTTGGCCGGCGCTGTCCTTGCCGGTCCTTACGTCGTCGAAAATCCTACACTTTCTTCGATATTCACCTTATCGAAGAAGCAGATCTCCATTATCATTCCGATTTACGGCTTCATTGCTTCGGTGCTGCCTGTGTGGCTGCTTCTCTGCCCTCGAGACTACCTTTCCACGTACTTGAAAATCGGCACGGTTATTATGCTTGCCTCGGGAATTTTCCTTGTGCGACCGGATTTCCTCATGCCCGCAGTGACGCCGTTTATCGCCGGCGGCGGCCCGATCATTCCCGGGGCGGTATTTCCCTTCGTGTTCATCACAATAGCTTGCGGAGCGCTCTCGGGGTTCCATGCGATCATCGGATCGGGCACCACGCCCAAGATGATCGGGAACGAGAGAGACATCCTCTTTGTCGGCTACGGCGCGATGCTGGTTGAAGGCTTTGTCGCGATAATGGCGTTGGTAGCGGCTTCCGTGTTGGTCCCCGCCGATTACTTCGCCATAAATACCTCTCCGGCCGTGTTCGCCAAACTGGGTATGGTTCCGCAGAATATCGCATCTTTGTCCGCGCAGGTGGGAGAGCAAATCCAAGGCCGACCCGGAGGCGCCGTGTCTCTGGCCGTCGGTATGGCCTACATCTTTTCATCGGTGCCGTTCATGAAGGGCCTTATGGCTTACTGGTATCACTTCGCCATTATGTTCGAGGCCGTCTTTATCCTTACGGCGGTGGATACGGGCACCCGCGTGGGCCGCTTCTTCCTCCAGGAGATGATCGGCCAGGTGATCCCCAAATTCCAGGAAAAACGCTGGATGCCGGGAATACTGATCACGAGCGCCATGTTTACATCCGCATGGGGATATCTCGTTTACACGGGAGACATCACCACCATTTGGCCGCTCTTCGGTATGAGCAACCAGTTGCTGGCCGCCAGCGGTTTAATCATAGGCACTACCATGATTATCCGCATGAACAAGGCCAAGTACGCCTGGACCACCGCCGTGCCGGGCATATTCATGGTGATCGTGACATTCATAGCCGGGTACCAGAGCGTCATGTATAATTACATTCCCAAAGGGAACTACTTCCTGGCATCAATGGCGGTACTCGTAATGTTTCTCATGGCGATCGTAATAATGGGCGCAGTACGCAAATGGTATACACTCTTGCAAATAGAGAAAACGGTCAAAGACGCTTACGGAGATGAAGTCCTCCAAGTGGTGGCGGAATAAACCCGCTGAGGCGCCCGAATAGTTGAGCCGCATTGTTGGGGAGTGAACCTGTCGGCGCCTAGGTTTCTCCCCAACTTCTTTCCCACCGAGATATACTAATACCTAATCACAAAAGTAATATGGGAGAGAACCTTCTTGAAAGAAGTTTCTCCCCAAACCTTTCTCTCAAAACTTTCACAATTGCCCAAACCGGCTCTTCTTAAAGAGAAAATGCTACTTTCGGCGATTATCACTACTTTTTTAGAAAGCCGTTGGAAAACCTGTTTTGCAACAAAAACGCCACCGATCTTACTTTGGTGAAAGCACATCGGTAATACTCACTCCAAAGCAACTCGATTCCATCAAAATGCTGTGCCCAGATCATGCCGAACGCGCGACGCGCCTGTAATCGCGTCTTGTCAACAGGGGAGGCTTCCGGTAGAATCGGTGCGCTCATGGTGATGCGTCGCGGCGCCTTACGAATAGGAGCAAGGCGCCGACGCTCAACGACCGCTTCTGAATCGGACTCTCGTGTTCTCCAACAATAGCGTTCCCCGGTGGAGTAGTTCTTGAAGAGAAACATTGTGCTCACGGGCTTCATGGCTTCCGGCAAGACCTCGGTGGGGAAACGGTTGGCCCAACGACTCGGCTTGCCGTTCATCGATACTGATGAAGAAATACGGCGCGGCGCCGGCGTGGAGATTACCGAGATCTTCTCAACTCTCGGGGAGGCGCACTTCAGAAACCTAGAGGCCGAAGTCTGTGCAGACCACGCGGGGTGCGGTCCGAAGGTGATAGCAGTGGGCGGCGGCGCGATGAACGATCCTGAAAACCGCCGTGCTCTGGCGGCAGAAGGGCTATGCTTCAACTTGAAATGTAATCCTGCGGAGACCCTCAAACGCGCCGAAGACGACACAGGCCGCCCGCTTCTCCAATGTAACAATCCCAAAGAGAAGATTGCGGAACTACTCGAGCATCGCGAACCGTCCTACGCATCCATGCCTTTTCATATCGACACCTCGGATGGGACGGTGGAAAACGTCTGCGATACGATAATGCGCATTGCCGGCGCCTTTCCCGATGACGGCGAAATCCGCATGGTGACAACCTCCGACGGAGGCGGCTATCCAATCTTCATCGGGTCATCCGTAATGGGTCTCATCGGAGATGTCCTTGCTCACAGGAACTTAGGACGTAAGGTAGCGGTAGTGACCGATACCACGGTCCGTGACCTCTTCCTGGACGAATTCCTTCATACACTGCTCGCTGCCGGGTTTTACCCCATCCCGTGCGTCATACCGGCAGGCGAAGATAGCAAGACCTTGGACCAGGCGGCGAAGCTCTATGAACGACTAATCATTGGCGGCTTAGATCGGCGTGGCGTGGTCATAGCCCTCGGCGGGGGTGTTGTGGGCGACATTGCGGGGTTTGTCGCAGCCACGTACATGCGCGGGGTTCAGTTCGTTCAGTGTCCCACCACACTGTTGGCAATGGTGGATTCCAGTGTGGGCGGCAAAACCGGTGTTGATCTCCCTCAGGGCAAGAATCTCGTGGGGGCTTTTAAGCAGCCCATGACCGTATTAGCGGATGTCTGGGCCTTCAAGACCTTACCGGCCGCTGAAATATCGAATGGTATGGCGGAACTGGTGAAACATACGCTCATCGGTGACGCCGAATTATGGGAGCGAATCGAACACGCGTCCGGAGCCCCCGAGCTTAACGCCGCGTTGACGGGGCGATCCGTGGAAGTGAAAATAAAGGTGGTCGAGTCGGATCCGTACGAGAAAGGCGCTCGAGCCCGCTTGAACCTGGGCCATACCATTGGGCATGCGGTAGAAAAGTGTTCGGGATACGCTTTGTCCCACGGGGCTGCGGTCGCGGTCGGGCTTGCCGCGGCCGCGCGCATCTCCCGGCGCATGGGATTTTGCTCCGATGATTTGCCGGACAAAGTGGAAGCGGTGTTAGTCAAGCTCGGACTCCCCATAACACATGCAAACAACGTTGATGAACTCATAGCGGCTCTTGCGGCGGACAAGAAAACCACCGCAGGGCAAGCTCGTTTTGTTCTTATCCGCGGGCCGGGATCCGTGGAACACGGTTGCGTGGTTCCGGAAGCTATAATACGAGAAATGCTGGAGGTAACAAAAGCCCGTGACTGATCCCGAATTCAAAATACTTGTGCTCCATGGTCCGAACCTCAACCTGCTGGGCAGACGAGAACCGGATGTGTACGGGCACACGACGCTCGAAGAGATCAACGACGCCCTATTGAATCTAGCCCAATCGGTGGACATAGAGCTGCACATCCATCAATCGAATCACGAAGGCGTATTGATCGACAAGATTCATGAGGCGATAGAGTGGGCCGACGCCATCATCATCAATCCCGGCGGATACACCCACACCAGCGTGGCGCTCAAGGATGCGATCTTGGCCTGCGGACTCCCAACGGTGGAAGTGCACCTTTCGAACATCCACGCCCGTGAAGATTTTCGTAACAAATCAATGACTGCAGGCGCTTGCATGGGACAGATTTCCGGGTTTGGTTTTCACTCCTACTACTTGGCGCTCATCGTTCTGCAACAGCTCTTTAAGGATGCAATGCACAATCATCCCACCGACGCATAAATACGGAGGTTGGGCCGAAGTTTTTGTGTGCATGAGCGGCGAGTGGTCGATTATTATTCGCCCGGCTCAAGGACTTTATCCGCTAATTTAGGATAGAGCTTGCGCACGCAATCCGGACATATGCCGTGGCTGAACAGGGCATCGGATCTCTCCTCGATATACCGTTCTAAAGCAGACCAATACCCCTTGTCGTCCCTGATCTTCTTGCAACTCGCGCAAATGGGTAAGTAGCCGCTGAGGGTCTTTACCTCGCTCAAGGCCGCGCGCAGTTCTTCAATGGTTGTGTGCAGACGCGCTTGAGCTTCTAGAATTTCGGCTTCCATACGTTCGTTTTGCAGCATGATAAACGCAAGGGTCTCTCCGACCTGGCAAGCAAGCATACCAATGAAAAAGCCTACATGAGCAGGAGAGTTCTTTAGAATATGGAAATGAGGTTCGGAGAAAACCCAGACCCCGCGTATTACGAAAGCGACGCCTGTTAGGAAAAAAAGACTCCCGATAATAGAGCAGAAGATGGATTGATTTTGTGGCGATCGGCGAAGAAGAAGGCCGGCTATCGCAAACTGCAGGGCCGCTGCGGCCCAAGAAATAATCAGCGTACGCCAAATCATGGAATTATGGACATAGAAGAAAAAAAAAATCAGAACCGCCACGACAATGGAAAGGATGAACCACCATTGTGACATAGGCCTCTGGCCCATAAATCGCCGCATCCCCGCATAATACAACATCATTGCGGCGAGGAACGAGCCATTGGTGACGAAGATCGACAACGACTCGGGGATAACTCCTCTGAGCAACATCGCCAACAAACTCACGGCCAGAGACGCCGATCCGATGGTCCATAGCCCGAATCCGTCGTAGGTCCGCCGGGTGAAATAGAAGAGGACCAGGGCCAACGTGAGCGTTACAATCACTACAAAAAAGCATGAAAATACGGGTATCATTCTTCACCCACCCTGCGCTCGCTCCAGCGCCGTTACCTCTTACTCTGCGTTCTCCCTATCTTGGCCGATTATAGCGCGTGAGAAGGCCACTGGCCAGTAATGGCTTGCCGGTCCTAAAGCCACACTCGCCAAGATCACGATTTCTTATCTAACCAACAGTTGATTGTAACCCCCGAGCTTTTATCTACGGGACCGTAATGGCACGCCCGACAGACCGTCCCCTTTCGTGACCGCAACCGGGCGCAGCTTTTCTCGGGCTCCGGAGCCGGTGAATTAACAGGCGAGAAGAAGGGGTTGACAAGGAAGTGACTTGTCGGTTAAACAGGTATCTCACAATGAACTACTGGTCAGTCACTAAATTGCATGACTGACTCAGCCGATTACGGAGACCACATGACTGATACGACGGCAGCTAAAATATCAGCAGTCATAGCGAGAACAAAAGCACATAAAGACACGTTCGTTATTCCCCAACTCCTCGAAATTATGGAGTCATACATTAAGGCCGAACATGACGAAGACACCTCACCGGAAGAACTCGTCGTAAAATTCGTGGCCCAAACCGCCGACATCCTCGTGCTTTCCCCCATCTATTCCGATGTGCTCATGCGGGAATTCTACCGCCATGTGCTGATCTCCGTCGACACACAAGGGTGGAAAAAGGACGCTATACTCGAGGATCTCCTCTTCCAGAGCCTCCGTCGTGGGGTAGACCACGACAAATCCAAGCGAAAGCGCCAAAAAGACGCTCGTTCTCGCATAATGCAAGTCGCCCTCGAGGAATTCTCCGACAAGGGCTATCACGCAACCACCATCGATTCCATCGCCGAGCGGGCCGGAATCGCCAAGGGAACCCTGTATCGCCACTTCAGCACAAAAGAAGGCCTGTTCAACGCCCTTAAGGAAGACACCATCACCGAATTTGTGGAAATGGCGAGAAAAGACCTCAGCAAGGAAGAGGACATTCTCAAGATCATAGACAACATCGTGAAGATCTACCTCGGTTTTTTCGAGAACAACTCCTCCTTCTATAAGGTGCTCATTCAGGAGCACAAAGACTTCGGTAGGGACTTTTCCGACAAGTTCATCAGTGAGCTGATCCTCGGATTACCGGGGCTGAAACGCAGATGCTGGAAGGCCTCACGAACCGGCCAACTGAAACAGATGAATTACTTCACGGTTTTTTTCGGCATTATCGGCTTTCTGAACGGCATCATCCAGAAATGGTTACACGACGGCGGAGAAGGCTCTCTGCTTGATGAAGTGGAAACCGTCACCGAAGTCCTCTTTTACGGCATTGTGGCGGCAGACGGCAATTTGGACGAACCTACACTCAAGGTGATCTCATGACACGAACACTAGATCTACGGATTCCTATAATATACGTAAACCCTCACTTTATTACACAGCCCGGTATTGCGGTGGAAGTCACCAAAGTGGGCGGTCTTGGATTCATCGACAGAGTCACTTCGGATCTGTGCGGCATTCCGACTGATTCTCCGTATGGATTGCGCATACACCTGGATGCGGCCAAGAACCTCACGCCTACAAAGAACCTCAAGGCTATAATCCTTCCCCTGCTCGATGCGGGGGCTCTCGCCGACGCCGATAAGGGATCCCTGAACGCTATTCCGCTCCCGGTATTGGTGGAAGTGGGATGCGCGGCCGAAGCTCGCGCTGCTGAAGCCGCAGGGGCATGCGCCCTCATAGCGAGAGGGGCCGAAGGGCCGGGCTGGGGCAGCGAAACCAGCGGGTTCGTGCTCCTTCAGGAGATACTTGAGGCATCCGGTATGCCCGTTTACCTCCAGGGCGGTGTCAGCTTTCGCACGGCAGCCGGCGCAATGGCCGCAGGAGCGGCCGGTGTAGTCCTGGATGTGCAATTGGCGCTCACGGAAGAAGCCGCCTTACCGGCGAGCATGACTACCTTTTTCCGCAGCCTTGGATTACCCGCTACGGGCAAGCTGGCGGAATTCGCCGAGCATCCGTTACGAGTATACTCCCGCATTGGAACCACTGCCGTGCGCAACCTGCGCAAGATGGAAGAAACCTTGCGGCCTGAGCAATACGCCGGTCATATTGAGCGCCTTAATGCGGCGCTTCACCGACCCATCGAAAACCCGGACACTGACGATGCGATCCTCGCCCTATCTGAGGACATCATCTTTGCCATAGACTACGCCAAGGATTTCAAGACTGTACGGGCAGTGGTTCAAGAATTCGTGCGGCGCATGTCCATTCGCGGGGCGTGGCCTTTTGCTGCCGATTCGCCCGTGTGCCGACGTCACAATTCGACGTATCCCATTGTCCAGGGACCAATGGCCCATGTGAGCGACAACCCGAATTTCCTGGCCGCAGTGGAACAGGCCGGCGGGTTGCCTGTGTCGGCGCTTGGGAACATGCCTCGAACCATAGCGGAAGAGGCCGTGAAACTCGCCCGCGACAAAACTAAGGGTCATTTCGGCGTGGGTCTCATAGGTCTCGAAGTAAACAGCCACACATACGAAGCCCATCTGGACATCATGCGAGAAAACCCGCCCCCCTTCGCGGTGCTCGCAGCGGGCGGCCCGGACCTTGCCAAGCGCATCGAGGCCATGGGGACCGCGTGTTACCTGCATTGCCCTGCGTCCGGTGTGGTTACTGAAGGCATTAAGGCCGGTCTCAAGCGATTCGTGTTCGAAGGCAGCGAATCGGGCGGCCACATAGGTCCTATGGGCAGCCTTAACCTATGGACCGCCAACCTAGCTGCACTGGAAAAAGCAGCCGCCTCGGGCGTCTCCCTGAGCGACATCACGGTCCTGTTCGCCGGCGGAATCGCTTCAGCGCGCTCGTCGGCCTTCATTGCAGGCATGGTCGCGGATCTCACGGACAAGGGCCTACAAGTGGGATTGCAGATGGGCACGGCGTACCTCACCACGAATGAGGCCGTGTCCACCTGCGCAATCACGTCCACATACCAAAAGCTCACGCTGGAAAGCGACCGCACGGTGGTGATAGGGCGCACGGTGAACATCAAGGCCAGGGGAGCATTTTCCCCAATGGCCGCGGAGCTTCTGGAAAGAGAACACGAACGACTTCGCATCGGTATGCCGTTACGCGACCGCAAACTCGCCTTCGAAAAGGACAACCTCGGAGCCCTGCGGCTGGCCTCGAAAGGATGCGCAATAGATCCCAAGACCGCCATGAACGAGTGCCCCGTCTTCTGCGATATCACGGAAGAAGAGCAACTCAAGCGCGGTATGTACCTCATGGGGCAGGTGGTTTCGCTCATCGACGCTCCTAAATCCATGGAAGAGCTGCACAAAGACATAATTCTGGGCGGCAAAGCGCTCTACGAAAGACCCGTGGTGCAAGTGAAGGTGGACCTGGCCATGAACGAACATGTTGATGAACGAACGAGTGATATTCCCCAACCTATGCCGATCCCTATGGAAACGGAAGTCTTTCATGACAAGGAACTCATCGCAGTAGTGGGTATGGGCCTTAGAATGCCGGGGTCGTCTTCCGCTGAGGAGTTTTGGAACCAGATAACCAGTGGTCGCAGCGGCATCCGTGAGGTGCCCGAGGAACGTTGGGGCAAAACCGAGCATTTCTATGATCCGGACCCGAAAGCCCCGGACAAGACATACTCAAAGATAGGTGGCTTTCTGGTGGATTTCACCTTTGATCCGCTCAAATATCGGATTCCACCTTCGGTTGCTCGGAAGATGGACCTCACCCAGCAAATGGCGGTTACGTGCACTGCAGATGCCCTTACGGACGCGGGTCTTTCGTCGGAGCATCTCAAGGGCCGTCGCGTAGGAATCATTATTGGGAACAGCATGGGCGGAGAAACAACGGACCTCTATGCGAACCGCGTGTGCCTTCCTAGAACCCTTGCCTGCATGAGGGAAACCTTCGACAATTCGTCCTTGGACCAGGCGGGCTGCGACGATTTCCTGCAGGCGTTCCAGACGAAATTCCTAAGCAGTCTTCCTGAGATTACTGAGGATTCTCTTCCCGGCGAGCTGGCGAACGTTATCTCCGGCCGTGTAGCCAACGTCTTCAATCTCGAGGGACCCAACTTTACCGTAGACGCGGCCTGCGCATCCTCCATGGCGGCCGTGATGAACGCAGTGGCCGCCCTTCGGGACGGAAGCATTGATCTAGCCATATCAGGCGGAGTGGACGCGGCTATGCACCCTTCGCCCTTCGTCAAGTTCAGCAAGGTGGGGGCGCTGTCACCGGACGGTAGCCGTCCCTTTGACGAAGGGGCTAACGGCTTCGTCATGGGTGAAGGCTGTGGAGTCATGGTGCTGAAACGGCTCTCAGATGCTGTTGCCGATGGTGACAAGATATACGCCACAATCGTGGAGGCCGGGTCCTCCTCGGATGGGCGCGGCAAGGGCATCACGGCCCCTAATGCGGCTGGTCAAGAACGAGCCCTCAAGGCGTGCTTCGAGCAATCCAAGATAGATCCATCCACCGTGGGACTCATCGAGGCGCACGGAACCAGCACTCCCGTGGGTGACGGGACGGAACTCAAGGTACTGGACAAATTCTTTCGCGCTATCGGGAAGCCGGTCCACGCCGTGGGCATCGGGTCCGTGAAGTCCCAAATTGGGCACTTGAAGGCGGCCGCAGGAGCGGCAGGGCTCATCAAGGCTTTGTTGAGCCTTCATCACAAGACCTTGCCGCCCACCATCAACGTGAAGGATCCCAACCACGCCATTGATTGGGATTCCTCACCGCTGTATTTGCTCACCGAGTCCCGACCTTGGGAAGTCAACGGAACCCCTAGACGTGCCGGCGTGAGCGCATTCGGGTTCGGCGGCACCAATTTCCATATGCTCTTGCAGGAGTATCGCCCGGATCTCAAGGTGGTTTCCCGGAAGAGCGCCGCTCCTCACATGGAAGTCCTTGCCGTCGCCCCGAAGCCGGTTTGGCCCGCTCCGCCCGACATGCTGGTTGCGGCTGAAGCGATAGTCTTGGGCGCAGCTGATCCCGCGGGCCTGCAAAAAACAATTGAAACCTTCAAGCGGGACTTGGGTTCCGGCGCCTTCGCTGAAGTCGTCGCCAAGTATCGCAACGGAGCGGCGGGGGCTCAACTGCGAGCGGCCTTTGCAGCTTCAGACCCCGAGTCAGCGATCAAGAAAACGGCAATACTGACGGACGCCGTGTCCGATCCCTCGAAGATGGCCCTCGCCACAGCACGCGGCATCCATGTAGCGCAAGGATCCCCTGTCAAAGTGGACAAAGGCGTGGCGTTTCTCTTCCCAGGTCAAGGCTCTCAGTATCCTTATATGCTGCGGGATCTTGCCGAGCGCTTCCCAATCGTAGCCGATACGCTCATGGAAGCCGACGAAGCCCTCACAGCGCTGGGAGTCCCCACAGTAACGTCTTCCATCTTTCCGGACCCCAAAAACAGCGCCGGCGACCCTAGTGACGCCCTGCGTGACACGCAGCTTCTGCAGCCCATGATTCTCACGGCGAACACTGCGATACTCCGATTGTTGGAGCGGTTTAACGTTCGACCTGTGGCCTGCGCCGGCCATTCCCTAGGAGAATACGCGGCATGTGTGGCAGCGGGTGTTTTCTCCTTCAGGGATGCTCTCGAGGCGGTGGCTGTTCGTGGCCGTGAGATGGCCCGCGTAAGCATAGCCGACCCGGGATTGATGATGAGCGTGCCGGCGGATGCGCGATTCGTTGAAGAAACCCTGGCTTTGATAGACGGGTACGTGGTGGCCGCGAACAAGAATTCGCCGAAGCAAACCGTGATCTCCGGGGAGACGGCGGCGGTCAAGAAGGCCGGTGAGTTGTTCCGCGAAAAGGGTCTGGAAGGGATTATCCTTCCCGTGTCCGCGGCGTTCCACTCCGGAGTGGTGGCGCCGGCGCGCGAGCCCTTTATGAACACGCTGAACAAGCTGACCACCAATGCGCCGAAGGTTCCCGTAATTTCCAATGTGACGGGCGATTACTACCCCACCGACCCGTCCGCGCCGGAAAAGATACGCGATCTACTTGGCAAACAGTTTGCGGCGCCGGTCGAGTGGGTGAAAACCCTGCGACGTTTTTACAGCGACGGCATTCGTCTGTTTCTCGAATGCGGCCCAAAGCGCGTTATGACCAATCTCACAGCGGATACACTCGCTTCCGACGCCCTCGGACTGGCGTCCAATCACCCGAAAAAGGGCGGTATTCTCCAGTTGATGGAGACCCTGGCCATACTGACTGCGGAAGGTTACCCGGTGCGCTACGACGACGCCGAGCGACCGGTGGTCCTCAAACCTGAACTCAAGGTCATCCAGGGCGGCGCGCAGCCCGTGATCAAAGAAGTGGTAAGGGAAGTGGTCCGTGAGGTCACGAAGTATGCGCCCCATCCTTTGGACGAGCTCCTGGACGCTGAACTTCGAGAGACTGCAAAGAGCAACGACTTCGCACGATACCTGAAAATGCAGGGCGAACCCGTGCGGCAGCTCATCAAGGCGGGATACGAAAACTTCCTCAAGACCGTGCTGCCCCTGGAACGTACGGTGATTCAGGTGCGGACCGAGGGGATGTCCTTTGATCCGGTGGTGGTGAGCGGCATCTCGGCCGGCCTGCCCAGCGAGGTACGTTTTCCATTCGATAGGGAGTCCCTTGACGACCTGATCCTCGGCGGCAACTTCATAAAAAAGGCGTCCGAAGAAACACGACGTCGTATGCTCGAAAAGAACGTAGAACGCCTGGTGAAAGGCCCGTCAGGTGAAGCGGAAATACAGGCTGTGTCGGATCTGTCGGGCGTGATAAAGCTTGGCGGTTTCTTCGGTGACGACGAAATAATTGATGAATACAATCTCGATGCGCGCCTGACCCGCGCTATGGACATCACGACAAAGCTTGCGGTGGCGGCCGGTCTCGAGGCCCTGCGGGACGCCGGGATACCGCTGGTTCGCACCACACGCACCACCAGCACGGGCCATGAACTCCCGAACGCTTGGGCATTGCCGCCGGAACTGCGCAGCGAGACCGGCATTATCTTCGCCTCAGCCTTCCCCGGAATGGCCTCTCTCGTAGATGAAGTTACCCGCCAAACCGCCGCCCGCTTCGGTTCGGGCGCCAAACAGCGCCTCATCGACTTCTACACGGGTGTCGTAAGCCGCATTAAAGATCATCGTGAACGGGATCGCGTCACCAAGTGGTTCAGCGAAGAGTTCAATCGCCTCAACCCCGGCGATTCCGAAGAAGTCTACACGTTTAACAGAGACTTCCTCCTCAAGGTCATGACCATGGCCCAGGGACAGCTTGCGCAGCTCATTAAGGCGCAGGGTCCGAATACGCACATCGACGCCGCATGCGCCGGCACGACCCAAGCCGTGGTTATGGCTCGCGATTGGGTTCGCACAGGACAAGCTAAGCGCGTCATCATCATCGCAGCGGACGATGTGGCCGGCAAGAGCCTGTTCCCCTGGGTGGGTTCCGGATTCTTGGCAATGGGCGCAGCCACTACAACGGCAGCCGTCACGGATGCAGCTTTACCCTTTGATGACCGACGACATGGGTTGATCCTGGGTTCCGCAGCCGTGGGAATGATCGTGGAACGCGAGGATCTGGTAACGAGTAGAGGCATGGAGCCCATCGCGGCTATAGAGGCCGCAGTCGCCGCAAACAGCGGATACCACGGCACACGACTGGACGTGGAACACATCTCCGATGTTATGGAGAAGCTCCTTGCCAAGTGGGAAGAACAAACCGGCAAGCGACGTGAAGACCTTGCCAAGGAAGTGTTCTTCATGTCCCACGAAACGTACTCGCCCAAACGCGGGGGAAGTTCCGCCGCTGAGATTCAGGCGCTCCGACACGTTTTCGGGGAAAACGTGAAACATATCCCCATCGCAAACACCAAAGGCTTCACAGGTCACACGATGGGTGTGGGCGTCGAAGATGTAGTGGCCCTGCGATGTCTTCAGAAGGGGATGATTCCCCCTATCCCGAATTTGAAGCAGCCCGACCCCGAGTTTGCCGATCTCAACCTCAGCAAGGGCGGAGCCTTTGACGCCAAGTACGCCCTTCGGCTTGCAGCCGGCTTTGGCTCACAAATCGTGATGACACTCTATAGGGCGATCAGTAAGAGCGAGAACCGCGTGAGTGATCTTCACACGCACAGAGAATGGCTCCGCTCGGTAACCAACTACACCGATCCCGTAGTGTCGGTGGAGAGCCGAACACTCAAAGTAAGTGAACGGGCTCAGTCCTTCGAGGCGCCTGCTGCTCAGCAAACCACTCCTGAGCCGACATCGGAGATCCGCAAGCCCGCTGTAGCGGCACAAGCCCCCGCCGCCAAAGCGGCCGAAGAGCCCATGCGGATGGAAGCCGTTCGAGAAAAGATACTCGCCCTTCTGGCGGACAAGACCGGGTACCCGCCCGAGATGCTCGACACGGATCTCGACCTGGAAGCGGATCTCGGCATCGACACGGTGAAGCAAGCGGAGTTCATCTCTGAAATTCGGGATACCTTCGACATCGCACGGATAGACGGCTTGAAGATCGCCGAATTCCCGACCATAGAGCACATCATCAACTTTGTGCTGGAACAAACGACAGGCGCGGCCCCCGCGGCCACCCAAGACCCGGACCCCATTGCGGTCCCCGCGGGTATCGATGAAGCGGCCATACTCGAGCGCATCATGGCCTTGCTGTCTGAAAAGACCGGGTATCCTGCGGATATGCTGGACCCGGACCTTGATTTGGAAGCCGACCTCGGCATCGACACGGTGAAGCAAGCGGAATTCATCTCGGATATTCGGGAGCTGTTCAGCATCCCGCAGATAGACGGCCTGAAGATCGCTGAATTCCCGACCATCAGCCACATCGTGGGATTTGTGGCGACAAACATGCCGCAGACCGTCTCTGAGGAAAGCGCTGCCGGCGTTGTAGCCGAAGCGCCTGCCGAGCCTCAGCAAGCGGCCCTTGCGGATGTGGAACAGCGTATCCTGGCCCTCCTTGCCGAGAAGACGGGGTATCCCACCGACATGCTCGATACTGATCTCGACCTCGAGGCGGACCTGGGCATCGACACGGTGAAACAGGCGGAATTTATCTCCGATATACGTGATGAGTTCAACATTCCCCGTATTGACGGCCTGAAGATCGCCGAATTCCCGACGATCAAGCACATCATTCAGTTCGTGATGGATAGCGTGCAAGCCCAGGAGGTTACACCTCCTGTTCAGACTATCGCCGAAGAGGCGGTTCCAACTGCCGAACCAATCCGCGAGCGAGTGTCCGAGTCTCGCCTTTACGAAACGCGGCTGGTGAATCTTCCTGCGCCCACGGCTGTTCCCATCCCGAAAACCGAACAGGTCTTGATCCTGGGTGGCCCGGACGATATAGCCGCCGCCCTGGAAGCCCAGTTGGGCGCCAAAGGCTTTGGGAACATCCGGCGGGTGGAGACCTTTTCCGCAATTACCGAAGCGCCCGCGGGGACCGGTATTGTGAACCTGATACCTCTCTCCGACGACTTCGGGACTGATGACGTGTTCAAGCTCTACTTGGAATGCGCCAAGCGCTGGGATACCGGCCCGGTCTTCATGGTCACAACCGTGCAAGAGGACGGAGCATTCGGCTTCGAGTCCCCTGCGGCTGATGCGGAGAACCACGGCATCGTCTGCGGCGCGACAAAGTCTTTCGCACGTGAGTATCCCGATGCCACGGTCAAGCTACTGGACCTGCATCCACAGCTCAGCGCTGAGGAGATCGCCCAGGCGGTGGTCCGCAGCTTGACGGAGGCGTTCCCGCTGGAAACGGGAGTCAAGCCCCAGGGTGTCTTGACCGGAGTGCGTCTGGCGCCCTCATTGACGCAGGCCGACCAAAGCGTAATCGGCTCAGGCGATGTGGCTTTAGTCACCGGCGGGGCGCGGGGCATAACGGCTGCTTGTATGCAGGCGTCGGCAGGCAAACGCTCCCTTACCATTGTTATTTTTGCCCGAACCGCACTATCTCCTGAAGCGGCCAAGTACGCCGATTATTCAGCGGATGATTGGGCCACTGAAAAAACTCAGATCATCGAACGCCTGAAAACGACGGAAACAAAGATCACGCCCGCGGTCGTGGACAAGGAGCTGTCTAAGCTCAAGGCTCAGGCTGAGGTTTTCGGAACCATGCAGGAACTCAAGCAAGCCGGTTCCGAGGTCATTTACCGCAGTGTGGACATCAGAGACAAGGCCGCAGTTGATATGGCCGTCAAGGAGATTGGCGATCTCTGCGGCAGAGTGGACCTCGTCATTCACGGCGCCGGCATAGACGTGAGTAAGGCCCTGAAAAGCAAGAACATGGATACGATACGAGCGGTGCTGTCCGTCAAGGTGGACGGCATGCGCAATCTCCTGGACGCTCTCGAGAAGCACGCGCTGCCGCCGAGAAGAATCATCGGCTTTGGCAGCGTCTCGGGACGTTTCGGCAACCTGGCTCAGGTGGATTACTCCGCAGCCAACGACGGCTTGGCGCATCTCCTGCGACGTGTGGAGAAGACCCAGGATAGCCGTGCATCGATCATTGATTGGGCGCCGTGGGCCGAGATCGGCATGGCTGTTCGGGGCAGTGTTCAACAAACCCTCGAACACGCCGGTATCGACTTCATCCGGCCGGACGTGGGCGTTGAGCTATTCGAGCAGGAACTCGGTCGCTCACAGGGATCATCAGAGGTCGTGGCCTGCGGTAAGCTCGGGCCGTTCCACGCCGACGCATTTGAGGCGCCGGAACAGGCGGACATCGACATGGCCTTCCACGCCGCAGGACAACGGGGCAAGATCCTTAATCTTACCCCTGGAGAATACCTCAGTGCGGCAGTGAGTCTCGATCCGTCTCACCCGCTCCTGAACGATCATCGCATTGACCGAGCCGCGGTCTTTCCCGGCGTCGGCGCCCTTGAAGTGATGCGGATGGCTGCGCAGCGTCTCTTCCCGGACCAGCCGCTCATCGGGTTCCGCAATGTGAAATTCAAGAGCCCTTTGAAGGTGTTCAAGAAAGACCCGTTCGAGGCTGAAGTAGAAGTCACACGCATTGAATCCACCGAGGGGACGGCGTTCCAGGGAAGAATTCGCTCCTGGTTCATCGACAAGGATGGTCGCAAGCTCGGCGACGCTCGAATCCATCACGAAGCTGTAATCTTGTTCGGCGCCCCCGCTGAAACCAGCCCTGCGCCTTTACCCGCATGGGAGCAAAGCGTGTGGATCACCGAGCCGGACATTTACGAGATCTTCTTTCATGGACCGGCCTTTAAGTTCCTGGACACCCTAACGGTGGAAGGGACGGGGAAGGGCATTCGGTTCCAGTTCAGGGACACGGATCAGCGGGGACTCATGTTTTCAGATATGATCGGAGCGGCTATCGAGACGCTGTTCCAGGCAGGCGCCGGCTTCGCTATCGAGTCCCGGGGAGTAACCGCGTTGCCCGTGACCCTCGATCGAGCGGTGGTTTACTCCACCAAAACGGACCCGTACGATGGGGAGCTACTCCTGGTATCTGAGACACAGGAGGGGCCGGAAGGACGTACGATCTTCAGGTATGAGGGCGTCATTCGGGATGCGGCCGGCAATAGGCTCATCGACCTGGACGGCGTCGAGATGATCGAGCTGGCGTCGAGTGTAGGGCTTCCCGGCAAGATCTTTGAGGAGCTGCTTGACGTCAATGCAGTCACCCAAGCGGCGGCCGACGAGTCTTTCCTTAACCTAACGCTCACGGTCGACGAACGTACGGAGTACGCGTCCAAGACCGTGCCCAAGCGGGCGGCTGAGTGGCTGGCCGGCCGAGCGGCCGCAAAGAAAAGCGTCCAGAGGCTGGTGCATGCTCAGGGTTTTCAACCACCTTCCGGGTCTCGTGTGCCGATCATCACCGATGAGAACGGCAAACCCAGCGTCAAGCACTCGCCCAGAGGACAGGCTAAGCTTGACCACCTCTCGATCTCGCACTCGAACGGGTTTGCTATGGCCGCCTCAACGTATCCCGGTTCCTTTCAGGGATTCGGTGTGGACCTCGAGAAGATCGAGCCCCGAAGCGAGTCTTGGGCCAAAGACTATTTCACACCCGCTGAGATAGCGCTTGCAGCAGCCTCCACCGAACCCGATACGGCATTCTCAAAGATGTGGGCCGTAAAAGAGGCCGCTCTGAAAGCCGTAGGCGTTGGACTCCGCATTGACCTCAAGGATGTGGAAATAACCCACATGGATCTGTACGGCAAATGTGAGGTGGAGTTCCGCAATGGGGCTATACCGTTGGTCGCCGAGATCGACTTCCGCAATGTGGAAGCGCGGGTCGCTCGCATGGGTGACTCAGTTGTGGCCAAGGTCATGCTGCGCTAACGTTTCCTCGAAGCCGTGACGACGTATTGGGGAGAATGCTTCTTTCGGGAAGCTTCTCTCCAGTATCACTCTTTCATCGCGAATTTTACACAGTTAAATTGTGGTAGCGTTTAGTGGGGAGTCGGGGAGAAGCCGTCTTACAAAATAGCTTTTCCCCGACGGTGCGTTTAAATGCACGGGAGGATTAGTGGCCGGCGGGGAAATAGGTGTAGCTTACCCACACCAGAATGCCCAGCAGCACGGCCCCAAGTATCAGACTGTATGCGATGAGCTTCTTTTCAACAGGGAGAAGCTCTTCATACTCCATTTTTTTGATTTCATCAGCCAGTTTTGGTGACTGCATAGGTTTTCCTTTCTTGAAAACAACCAAGTGGCGGTGGTTTTAAACTGTGGGCGGCTTGATGCCATGGAAAAAGATCCAGGAGATTGCAAGACCGATCCAGATGATGAATCCGAATAGGCAGAGCAAGTATACAAGCGCCAATCGGCCGATACCTTCCTCCCACAGCTTCTTGAAATTGGACACAACGCCGATGGTAAAGAATGTCATGATAAAGAAAATG
>JBBRBO010000036.1:0-28565 GCA_038205805.1 Desulfomonilales bacterium | reverse complement strand
TCCGCAAGATTGATCTGAGTAAGCTTGATTTTACCGGTGAGAATGTAAGATTTGTTGATATGTACGCTGGAGAACAGTCGTTAAAAAACATAACTGCCGATATTAAATAGGGCTCTTTGATGAGGATTTTCGGGTCGGAATCAACGCCGGAACGGATACTTATTTCCCTTCTGCGCCGCTTACGATTCTGTTAGCGCAACAAACAGTCTCGTCAGCCCCATACGTGAAATGCGGCTCCAATTCGCTTCCGTCTTATGAATGGTTCACATGCTTCAAAAGCACTTAATTTCCTCACATTTTTTAGGGCATAATAACCCCCATGGCAAACGGCAACCGCATTGTTTCCGCTTCCGAACTGGTTTCCTTGGTGCGCTCCGGAATGTCCGATGAAGCAATAGCCGCTCGATTCGGCGTTGGTCCCGCAGTAATTCTAAGACTTTACCCCCAACTTGTTCAGCGAGGACGATTACGGAAGCTGACTTGGCGAACAGGCCTTCTCCGGAGTCATCTTCGCCGAAACAGAAGCCCATCCCCGTGAAACCGGAACCTGTGCGTCGGGAGGAAGAAGTCCACAAGAAAAAGCCGTCTGAGAGAAACAGCGAGGTGGACGCAGAATCGTCAGGCTTGTGGCGCTGCGGAGATCAGCTCGTCATGCGTATTGGCGCTACATTTCCGGATCGGTGCGTAAAGACGAACCAGCCCGCTGATACCAATGCGTGATCAAAGAAGTAATATTGGGGAGAACCTTCTTGAAAGAAGGCTTCTCCACAAACCCCTCTCCAAGAACTTTTACAATTGCCGAAACCGGCTTTTCTCAAGGAGAAAATGCCGCTTCCGGCGATTATCACAAATTTCTTAGAAAGAGATTGGAAAAACCTGCCTTGCAAAAAAGCTCCGCCGATCCTACTCTTTTGAAAGCACATCGGTATAAGCGAGTACGTTTTAAGCAGACGCTGACTCGCCGCCACGCAGCCGTGTATTTTTTTACTTTTTTTCTGCCTGCTTTTGAGCCCTACGTTGTTCATACTTCTGTTATTCGTGTCTACGCTTTTGACAAGAAAAATCGCCAGGATCCAAGTAGGGGTGACCGATGAAGTTCTCCAGTATCGCAAGAGAAATATTCGATTGGGTTGGACCATGGGCTTGGCCTCGTTAAGTTTTTTCATGTTGGCGACGGGATTGGAATCGATATCGGGTATTCTCATTTTCACAGGTGTGCTTCTCTTGGCGGGAGGATTTCTCCGAGCTGTAATCGGCTCGAAAATCGTTTGGTGGTCCAAGGTGGAAGACGATTATGTGTGGCTTAAGGGAGTGAACAAAGAATTCTTGGCGCAATTACCGGATTGGAATACCGGATAAAGGCGAAACTCCCCCGCCCCGGTGACCTAATGGCGCCCGCTCACCTCCGTGTGTCTATCGGAACGAACTCCACGACGCCCGAACTCGATCATCTTTCAATCCCCCCATTCCCTTTGAAGAATATTCAGCGGCAGGAGCAGCTTTCTATTGACCGCTACGCGCCGCCGGGATATGTTTAAGAGGGAAAAACGATCGTATTTGAGCGCCTTATCTTGATTTGCTTGGGGCTATACTCGATCGGAGCCCGGAGTTCCACTGCATCGCGCATTTCCTCTACGCATACTGCATTCATTACAAACCGGTCCAGGGCGTCGGTAAGGACTACCACATGAACGGTAAATCCCGGCCTCGTATCGAAACACTCCCGTACAATAGCGCCGGTTGGACGTTTACGGGGAGCGACGTACGCTCGGACGTAGTGGTGCTCGGCTGTATCGCGGTGTACGTGATTTTCTTGGGATACGTCGGGCTCCCGGTGGCGCATAACGCTGTTGATGGCGTTGACATCAGAGACACGGGATTGATGCTGCATTACCTGTTGTCCCAACCTAATCCCGTTACGGCGATTTTCAAAGCAACCTTCGGACATGTGGAAGGGCCGCTGCAATATTTCTTGTTGAATGCGTATTGCTACCTAGCGGGAGACGCTCTCCCATTGACGCCCGCCACTATGCAAATTCCCAATACGGTATTTTCAATCATTTCCATCGTGTTTATTTGGCTGATCGGATTGAGGATCGCCTCGCCCCGAACAGCCCTCCTCAGCGTGGCCGCATTTGCGCTGGGACCGTGGTTGGCAGTGACCATTCGGCAGCCGTGGTATTTCAACACGCTGTCCATCATGCTCCAGTGCGCGACGATGTATTACGCCTTGCGCTGCTTTTTGGATCCTGGTGACCGCTTAGTTAAGCCGGCTACTGCGGTGTCCCTGGCGCTTTATATATTGACCGGCATGGATTGGCCTTCATTTTTCTTGGCTCTGTTCACTTTTATATATTTGTCGTCCACGAGATCCGAGGCGCCGATGGGCGTGTTCTTCCGGCGCTCCAAATACGGTTTGGCTCCGCTGGCGTGCGCCGGTGTAATCATGGTCATTTCGGTATATTGGTGGCTCAAATACGGCATGGCGGGGCTTGCGTGGTCGCGAATAGGCTACCCCTTTTGTCTCTTTCTTTCGCTTGTTCAGGCTAATAGCGTATCTCAGTTGATAAATAACACTATCCTGCCATGGGGACCTCAAATAGCTGCTGCTTTCGCAGGCGCTCTTATGGTGGTAAGAACCCGGTTTGTGTCGGCGCAAGGGAATCCCGTCATACGTAGTTTCACGGAAGCAATGTGTGTATGGCTGCTGGTGGCGACGGTAGGTGTTGCAGCTTCCTCGGGCCACCCCACGTATCTCTATGTTTTGGCCCTGCCTTCTGCCGTTCTCGCCGGAATCGCGCTCTCAAGATTGCGGGACGTATATGTGGCGGCGATCCTACTCGTCATGGCGGGCTTTCAGATCTACATGGTGACGGATAGAACCTTCACCTTCGATGGCGACAAGAAGCAACGCATTCTAGCGGCCGCGTTTTTTCTCATCGAGCACCGGCCGGATCTCCTTTCAGGTGACGCAAAACCCATCATAGCTGAAGGAGATGCGGCTGCCGTGGCGAGCTACATGAGGGCTGGAACCCGCAGCGCCTTGGTCCTGAATTCCTGGGGCGGCGGCTCGGATAAGGATGCGTCGTCGGGTCCACAGCTACTTGCTGCGGTTCAGGCGTTAGCCGGCGATCAAGCCATCCGCAAGCCGTGGTTCATCATGGCTGGTGAATCCTTGTCCGGGAGGAACAAGTCTCGTTCCTTTTGGCTTGGCCTTACACGGCATCCCGATGTGCGCTGGCTTGCCCGCTTCCGTGAGGAGAACGGAAAGGAAATCGCAGTGGGGGAATTCCACCCCGGCGCCGGCGTTGACCTCAGTCAGGCCCCTTACCAGGATGTGAGCGCTTTGGCTGCGACTTACCTCGTTAAATACGACAGGATCAGCTTCCTGAAACACAACGTGGAGTTCGTGAATCATTATTGACGTTTAGCCGCGGCCGCATCTTTACATCACCATTCCGGAAGCGGCGCAATGTGTGACCCGGATTCAGTGTAGACAAGAGGAGTGAGGATCTGAAAGCGGGATTATATACTGGACTATTCCCTCCTGGCTACCCTTGAAGAGTTCGATAATTTTACCGGATTCTGTGGCTTCAATAAGCTAGTCGCTTCGGTGTGAGCGTAGGTTCGGATGTCTCAACAACCCGCATTCCGGCTTTTAAAGGAATGCCGCTCAGGAACTTATGCCAAAGGCTCTTGAGACCATTCTTGATGCTGATGAGATACCACTTAATGGCCTCGCTATCAGACTTGCTAACCCCTTTACCATCATGGTACATAGCGCCTAAATTGGTCTGAGCATGGATGTTCCCTTTTTCGGCGGCTTTTCGATACCACTCCACTGCTTCCTTGTAATCCTGGTTGACCCCTTTACCGTCCCTGTAGGCATCTCCGAGTTTGTTTTGTGCGTAGACATTCCCCTGTTCAGCCGCCTTTCGGTACCATTTGGCTGCAGCGTGGTCGTCTTGAGTAACCCCCCTGCCGTCTCTGTATGCGTTACCAACATTGTACTGGGCAAAGGCATTGCCTTGTTCAGCCGCCTTCAGATACCATTTTAACGCTTCTTGGTAGTCCTCGGGGACTCCTTTACCATCTCTGTATGCCTCACCCAAATTATACTGAGCCCAAGCATACCCTTGGCTCCAGGAAACGCTTGGTTCAGCGGATTTTCGATACCACGTGACCGCTTCCTTGTAATCCTGGTTGACTCCTTTGCCGTCTCTGTAGGAGGTGCCCAAGCTGTTCTGAGCTATGGCGTTGCCGTGTTCAGCGGATTTCCGATACCACTTAACTGCTTCGGTGTAGTCCTGGGTGACTCCTTTACCTTGCTCGTACATCACACCCAATAGCTCTTGGCCGTTATCATTGCCTTGATCAGCCGCCTTTCGGTACCAATCGACCGCTTGTTTGTAATCTTGGTTGACTCCTTTGCCTTGGTAATACAAGAATCCAAGACTGTTTTGAGCTTGAGGATTGCCTTGTTCAGCAGCTTTCAAATACCATTTCATCGCCTCAGGATAGTCCTGTGGGACTCCTCTACCGTTTGTGTACATGTCACCCAGGTTGTTCTGTCCGTATCCGTTTCCCTGTTCAGCCGCCGTTCTATACCATTTGATCGCCTCTGCATAGTTCTGGGATACCCCTTTACCTGTTTCATACATGGCGCCCAAGTTGTTCCAACCCGAAGCGTTTCCCTGATCAGCCGCCTTTCGGTACCACGAGACCGCTTCCTCGTAGTTTTGGGGGACGCCTTTGCCTTTCTCATACAGGAGTCCCAAGCGGACCTGGCTTCGTGCGTCGCCCTGGTCAGCTTTACGTTTAAGGTCGACTAGATCTTCGGCGAACAATGTGTATGGAAGCGCCAGGAACACGACGAACCCTAAGAGAACAAGCATCAGTCGAGAGACTTTTCCGCTGCGGGGCTTGCCGATTAATTTCGTCATGACTTCTTCTTGTCCTCTGTTATTAACTTTGTTTTGCATAATTGATTCTCCGCTCAATCATTCGAGAGGTCTGGTCTTCATCAACTCTGATGCTCACCGTATTAAAAGGCTTCACATCAATCTTCGTGGCGCAAGGAAGTGAAGGAGCGATTTTGCCTCGAGATTGTGCAGTTTTGCAGAGTCAAAACCCGAATTGCCGTCACAGCTGTGTTACGGCAGGGGAAGCTTTGTTTCTCACGAGTCGCTGTTTTCAAGACATTCAGGCATTTCCGAAACTAGTAAGGAAATGCGCTTCTGTCTGATTCGTGCAAATGACAGTAGATTTATTTGGAATGTGGCCCCCGCTTGCTCCTTCCTGCTGTATGTTCTATCTTCATCGAATCACCGTCTTCTCTGTATCAAGTGGAGCAAGGGAATGGCGCACAACAAGCCTCCCTCACAAAACATCGACAATATGGTCTCGCACACGGGGGGTACTGGGCGACTTAAACGCCACATTTCCAGGCGAGTGATTTGGTCGCTAACGATCGGCCTTTTGCTCACATTTGTAGCCGCCGGCCTCTTTTTCTCCCGCATGTACCAAGCCGCGCCGGAGTGCACGAACCTCCTGGAGGAGCAACGGCGCTTGGCAGGCGCCGCAGTTACGGATAGGAACGGCCGCATCCTGCGACTCACTCCCGGAGCGGACCGGTGCTTCTCGTTATGGAGGCAGTATGACTCCATCCCCCGCCGCGTCGTAGACGCCGTGGTAGCGGCCGAGGACAAGAGATTCTTCAGCCATCACGGGTTTGACGCCCCGGCCCTGGCGCGGGCAACCTACCAAAATATCCGTTCAGGGCGTGTGGTTTCGGGCGCTTCCACCATCACGCAGCAGGTGGTGCGACTCATACGTCCCCGATCCCGCACCTATGGATCAAAGCTCATCGAGCTGGTGAGCGCAATCAAGATGGAGCGCCGGTTGAGCAAACCCGAAATTCTCGAACTTTACGTGAACCTTTCTTCCATGGGCGGGAACATCAAAGGCGTAGGGCTGGCTGCCTTGACGTATTTCGGGAAAGATGTCGACACCATCACTACAGTGGAGGCCGCCACGTTGGCCCTTATTCCTCGAGCGCCGGTGAAATACAATCCCCGGAGCCCCGCGGGCTTGAAGCGGCTTGAGGCCGACAAGAACCGTGTCCTGGCCAAAATGCGGCAAACAGGCGCATTGAGCGATGAGGCCTTCAGGAGGATGTCCGTCTCTGCGCCGCAGATCACCGTAAGGCGCTATCCCTTCGCAGCGGGACACTTCACCGATATGGCGCTTGCCGCCAATTCCGGCGGAACAGGCCTCCATCGCACCACTCTGGACGCTCCGTTGCAAGCGGCGGTCGAACACATCATCGCATCCCACAAAGCGGAGCTGGACAAAGCAGGGGCGACTCAGACGGGCGTAGTCATAGCCGACGCGAACAACGGCGAGATCCGCGCACTTGTCGGCTCCCTCGCCTACGGCCCGGAAAATTTGGGGTTCAACAATGCGGTCCTTGCACGTAGAAGCGCCGGCTCAGCCCTGAAGCCGTTTCTGTATGCCCTCGCCCTTGAGAAGGGGTATCAGCCGTTCAGCGAGCTGCCGGATACCTTCCGCACCTATTCTACACCTTTCGGGGAATACCAACCATATAACGCCGACCGCAAATGGTACGGGCCGGTCACAGTGAGATCCGCCTTAGGTAATTCCCTGAATATTCCAGCGGTGAAGATCCTCAACAGCTTGGGCGTGAGCGATTTCTACCACATTCTGGACAAGGTCGGGCTCATCGGGGAGTCCGTCCAGTCGGCTGATCAATACGGCCTGGGGTTGGCCATCGGCAATCTGGACGTAAGCCTCCTTCATCTTGTGCGCGCCTATACCGCATTTGCACGCAACGGCGCGCTATGCGATTTGACCGTCACTCCCGGTCCGCAGGGGGAACATCGCGTTTTCGCGCCGGAAACAGCCTATCTCATTACGCATATCCTCTCTGATCCGGCGTCGCGGCTACTCACCTTCGGCAATCCACATTATCTCGATTTCGGCTTTCCGGTGGGCGTGAAGACCGGCACCAGCAGCAATTATAGAGATTGTTGGATGGTCGCATACACGGCGGATCACGTGATAGGCATTTGGGCGGGCTCCTTCAACGGACGACCCATGAACGGCAAATTGGCCTCAGCCGTAATAGGGCCGGTGATGAAGCGGATTGTGGACACGCTCTACGCCGCAGGACCACCGAGGCCGTTCACAAAACCGAGCGGTATCAAAGAGGAGACCATCTGCTGGATCTCCGGGAGAAAGGCCGGTCCCCATTGCAAATACAAGAGCATTGAACTCGGCTCGTGGGAATCGCCCCTGCCCGCCTGTGAGCTTCAGCACGAGGACGACACGTATCCACTGGGCGGCGCCTACGCTCAGTGGCTTGACCGCCGCACAACGGAGCACGGCCGGGGACGCTTTCGCCTCAGCCCACAGCGCCGTTCGGCGGGAGACCATATCCCTGCGTCGCTCAAAGGGGTGGAGATCGTGAGTCCACACCACATGGATAAATTTGTCCTGAGCCCCGACCGTCGAGTGATCTTCCTGCGAGCAGCGCCAAATCCAGTTACGGAGCATGTAATCTGGCTCATAGATGGAGAAGAGGTGGGGCGCACTCCGCCGCCGTACGAGCTTTCGTGGAAACCCGTTCACGGGCGCCACACTATTCAGGCCGTTACTCCACTGCGTCAATTTTCTCAAGTAACCGTCTTCGTAGAGTGATGCGCGGCGTCTCAGGCGTGAGAGGAACAATGCTTTCCTCACATGTTTACGCGAAAACCCGCATACCTGCCGTAGCAGGCCGCACTCTGAGGCTTTTCTTGCCCTTACGACTACCCCACAGTCAGTCCACCCGTCGGTAAACACGTAAATCGTCCTGCAGATGAACTTCGGTGTTGCGCCGCGGGAGAAATTTGGTAAACTAGCGGCTCACCAACACCCTTACCAATTCCGCTTTGGCCGACGGCTTTCCTTATGAAGCGCCGCCCTATTTCCAGCATCCCGGCGACACTCCTTCCGAAAGCTTGGAAACGGTAACTGTTACACGTCTCTGGAGCTGTGCCGAGCATGGTGAACTGTCGCTGAAGATGACGCTTTCTGCGTTAAGCGTACGTACACATGCGCAGTAAACCGTCGGACTAGTGCGCCGCGCCGGTGTAAAGGTCGTCGGTTCCTAGGCAAACGGGCAATCGCGCCGTATCACGCTCACGAGGCTCCAGGGCGGGTGAAACGTTCTCCGTATCGACGTGAGCTTGAGGCGGCTGTATGAGCGGTCGCCCGCAAAAAAATCACCTTTTATGAAAAAAAAACAGGCCATTCGAGGGAAGATTTTCTAGGATTTGGACGTAACTCATTACGGTAACCAGTGAAAAAGACAAGGAATGGTAGGGTTTCCTTTGTCTCGGCCCATCTTGTCATTTTTGACGCTTTTAGATATAATACGGCTTCATTAGTGCCTTTTTTTAAAGGGTAGGATTATGCTTCTTTTTTGTTTTGGAAGGCGGGTATGGTCAGTCGTAATCTTTGTAGCCCTTTGCGCTTTCACGCAACCCTTTGTCGCTGAGGCGGCTTTCCGGGTCAATGAAGATTCATTTTCAATCTCCAACTCTCCAGGTTATTGCTTTGCAATGGCGGCTTTCGCAAGATGGTATTATCTCAGCCATCAGGGTGAACCGCCCCTGCGCAAGGTGTTGGACAAACGATCTCAACAAAGCGTCGCCAGAGAGCTGCAAAACTTCTACAGCAGGAACCTCATTTCGCTCCAGGCTGAGTATTGCAACAAATACCACAACCGGCAGGCGGAGTCGTTTCAGCACTTTGCCGAAGGTTTGCTCAAGGGTGAACCGCGAATAGTGCTCTTGATGAACAAAGGCCCCAAGGGAGCTATTCTTCATGCGGTCTTAGCCTACGATTATCTCCCGGAGCACAGCTTGGTCAAGATTTACGACCCCAACTACATCAATCAGGAGCGTGTCTTAGACCTGGAGCGCAAGGAATACACGTCTTTGGACGTGACGTACAACGCCGTATGCTTCCCTGAGGTTCTTCAGCAACATCCCGGCCTTATGCGGAAAATGGAGACTCTGTACGCGTACCACGTGGAACGGCGGGCTCCTGCCGTCATGGCCACATGGCGAGGTCCTGCGGCCAGCGCAGCGGCGCGCCACGGGTCCTCAAAACAGGAACAGCACCCCCGCGGACCAACCAAGTAGCGAATAGGTCCATTCATTGTTCAGTGGTTGGTTGTTCTCACGATACTGAATGGCGCGATGCGTGCTGTTGAGGGTAAGAGCCATTTCAGGATGAATTTGCCAGCGGGCTCCCAGCTGAGTCATGGTAATGTAGCCGCGCCCGAACAAGTAATCGCCCTCAAATTCCCAACTAAAGTCCAATCCGTAGGGTAGGCGATAGCGAGTTTCAAATCCAAGGACGGGGTAGAGGCCGTCGAGGCTTCGCGTATTGGAGATAATACCCTCTTCTTGGGTATCGCCGTTCAATGTGATGGTGTTTCGCACATAATGCGCCCCGAGCTTAGGGGCCATCCACATATATCCGAAATCGACGATTCTATACCCGTAAAGTAAGCGTGACCAGTTCATATCCACTTTGGAGTCGATTCTGGTTTCAGGTCTATACGTTCTGTTTTGAAAGATGATTGTGCGGTTAAGGGTACGCGATCCCGAGGGGGAAAAGTAAAGAAAACTGAGATTGAGCATGTGGGCGTCGTAAAGGGAGGCGTTAAAATACACGCTCATATCTTCCGACTGATCCATGCCCAAATCGGTCCATAAGTCGATTCTGTTCCCAGAGCCGGGGCGGCCGCCTGCGGGGATGAGCGTATCACCCCAAATCCACTGCGTGCCCCAATCCATTCCGAAGGACGAGCGAAACACGCGATTCGGTGAGGCCTCTTGAGGCCAAACCGGCGCGGGAACCAAAAAGCATAGCGCCGCAATCGGCGCCAATAACCAGCGTACGGTGAGAGACATATCGCCACCCCTGAGCGGAGCATTTTCCGCAAGTGGTTATATACCGTTCGCCACTTGCGAGCAAAGAAAATCCGCATCGCTCCATCTCAGTGGATGATGTTTTATGAACTCACGGCGCCGCATCCTCGCCGCATAAACGGGCGCTATGCCAATGGGAATGTATGTTGAGAACGTGACATATTAAGCGGCCACGACATCGTCTTCTACCGGCCATCTCCCCTGGTTGAGCCATCTGACCAATGAGGCGTCGATAGCGTCTTCAAAGACGTCACACTTGGAAGCAATCTCTTTAAAGGACATGCCTTGTTTGAGCATGTGATGAACGTTGTGGGGAGTCATCCTGACTCTTGCGCCGTCCATTTGTAACATAAGCATTCACCCCTTCCGACCTAATAATTACATGAGATACCCTGGAATGCCGAAGGTTCCGCATCTTGTAAAAAAAAATGCCGCCCGGTTGAGATTCCACAAAAGGAAGAAACGAAGGCGTGCGCTTTAAAACACCGATGTAAATAAAAATTATAAACCGCCGAAAGAATCCTTGTCAATAAAAATCTTTATTCTCGATAAAAAGAGTGGCCTTTCCGCCGCTTACCTGCTCAACCATTTTCCTCGGAAGGCTCACCCAGCGATTTTCCCATGGAAAACGCCTTCCCCAAATCCTCACCCATCCCTACGTATACGCGCCGCGCCGGGTCAAACCAGAAGGGCTTAAATCTACGCGAATCTACCGTATTATCGACTATGGAGGAATTTTCGGCCTTTATGTCGATCACCTTGCCTACAAATTGCGTGTGCAGTCCCAGGTCCGCTATGTTCACAACTTCGCACTCTATGGCCAGGGGGCATTCCTCGATATAAGGCGCATCCACCACATCGCTCTTCACCGCCGTCATACCGGCCATAGCAAATTTGTCTACGCGCTTTCCCGATACCAATCCGAAGAAATCCGCCTCGTTCACCTGGGTTTCAGCGGGGATATTCACCGTAAACGCCTTCTTTTCCATGATGCAGTCATAGGTGTAGGTTGCCTTTCTCAGCGATACCGCCACGCAAGGGGGAGTCGAGCAGCAGATACCGCCCCAGGCTGCGGTCATCACGTTTGGGCGGCCGTTTGCGTCGTAAGCGCATACGAGAAATACCGGTGTGGGGAAAACAATTGTCTTTGCGCCTATGGATGTTTTCATGGGGCCTCCGTGCTTACATATATGGATAATGGTACACCGAGCGCAGCATCGCGGCTCGGAAACCGTTACGTGTTTAGGTTACCATATCAAACGTGAAGTCGCATCCTGCGGGATGGGACAAGCGCATCACGGCGAAAAGCCGACCGGCTCATGACGTAAAGCTCTTTCTTTCATTTGCCTTGTAATTTACCGGAAACGGAGCTATATACCCCGTGACAAAATCAGGACGGAGCCGATATATGCCTATACTTTCCAGATCCGTCTCCCTTATGCGATACAGGGTAAAAGGCGAAGTCGAGGGATCCTTTTGGGACGTGGTGAACGAGGGCGTGCTTCGCGGCGCATTCAAGCCCATTGAATCTTCCGGGGATGACATAGGTTTTGGGTGGACCTCCGTAGACGATTTCATGGACGTGGAGTTTCGCGGCAGCCCGTATGTGAGAGCCAATTACATCGCCTTGAGCTTGCGAATAGACGCCATTCGAGTGCCTGCTCGCGTCCTGGAGATGGAATTCAAGCGCGAGAGCCGCAAATTAATGGACGAAATGGGCGTTCGGCGTCTTGGCTCCAGGCGGCGCAAAGAACTCCGGGACAACCTGCGGGAAGCTCTCCGCCAAAGGGTGTTTCCCTCGATTCAGACATACGATTTCATATGGGACACGACACGATCCGTGCTTTACTTTAGCGCGCTTTCCGTAAAGGCCAGGGAACGGCTTGAAGACCACTTCAAAAAGTGTTTCGGTCTGTCCCTTGTGCCGTTGCTCTCGTATCTTCGCGCACAGGAGCTGCTGACTACGGAAAAGGATAAAGTCGCCCTCGATGAACTCACGCCATGCTCGATGATTCCGTAGCGAGCCGCGCGATACTCAAGATGCTCCGAGTGCGGTAAATGTCGCTCGCCGTACGCTTATCAACGAAAGTAAGCCTCCAGGCGAGTAAGTGCTTTTCAGAAATGCGCTCTCACGAGTAGGGCGCCTCTATAGGAACAGCAATGGACTTTCTCGATATTTTGAAGAAAAAGGCCTTCTTGGGCCGAGAATTCCTCACATGGTTGTGGTTCAAGTCCGACGCCGCTGCAAACATTATCCAGCTGCCGGACGGGAATGCCGTTGAGGTGTTTTTCCTGGATCGCATGATCCTGGATCTCTTCGACATGGAAACGCCGCAGACCGTCGCCCTCAAGGGGGAACAATCCGGCCTGAGGGAAGGGCTGTCCGCACTTCGGGAAGGCAAAAAGATCGAAGAGGCGCGGTTAGCCGTGAGAACCGGCGACAATGAATTCACCATGACGCTCAAGGCGACGTGGTTTTCGTTTGGGGGCTTCAAGACCCCGCCCATCATGCCGGCCGGCGACGGCGAAGAGGACGAAGGGACCGAAGGCGCGTTTTTGGAAAAGGCGTACCTCATTGAGGAAGGTATGGATATAGTTGACGCGCTTTTGCATGTGTTCCTCAAACTACGATTGTCCCCTGCGTGGGAGGCCGAAGAACTCCCGGAGATTCGTCGCTGGATTGCCGTATCATCCAGTTAGTGTGGGAGATCTTTTCCTTCCGGGACTTGACGGAACGTTCGGTTTGCGTTAGAGTCACAAGTCATTCAACGGAAGGTTCACGTTGATCTTCCTGTGTTCCCCGATAGCTCAACCGGCAGAGCGGATGGCTGTTAACCATTAGGTTGTAGGTTCGAGTCCTACTCGGGGAGCCAAACTCACTCCAACATTCAGCGCATTCGATACATAAGCCCTCGTGAGGGCATCCTCTTGGGGTTGACATTCTTCAGCATACGCGTGGGCCGGGGTTATCTTCCGGCAGATCCGCGCAGCTTAGTGGTGTGACGTGCTATACGTCCCTAAATACCGGACTTTCCCGCAAAATCACTGGTCATACGAACTGACATAGCCGTTTACCCGAATGTAGACTGACCTCTTATCATGAATAAACCGGTGTGGGTTCAGATCAGGCAAGGTTCACCCTGTGAACGGCTACACAAATCTCGATCCTTTGCGGCAAACTGATGGGACCGCGTCATGGAAGACATTGCTCTCCGGAAACCCTCACCCGATCGCGCCGAGAGAGGCTCCATATTCCCCAAGTTACCGTTTGCTTAAATATATTTATTTGGATAAGATTCGTGAGCTTCTAATTAATAATATAGAAGAGGAACTTACCGCTGTCAAGTTAAAAAAGAAAAAGCCCTTATAGAGCAGTGCAGCGGCATTTTTAAAGCGGCGGATCAGCTCCAAGTTGGGGCGGCTTCGGTGGTGGAAAGACGCCGTCTATGGATAGTCGAGCCCTCACGCGGAGGTCGTATGCGCAGGAGCGCGTGTGCGGCGCTTGTCCCTCGAGCCTCACCGGGGCCGGAGAGGAAACTCATCTCCTCCCGAGCAGCCGATATGTTATTACAACTGATTGCACGCTTTCTGGTGAACGTTTATCTGTGTTTATCCGTCAGGAACTGAGAAAGGAGTCCATCATGCTGAGGGTTACATGTTTCGGCGCGGCCGGTTCCGTGACCGGGTCCGATTTCCTTATAGAGTCCTCATCAGGGAAAAGGCTGGTTGTGGATTGCGGATTGTTCCAGGGTTCCAAGGAGGAAGAGGCCCGTAATCGCGAACCCTGGGGCTACGATGTGACCGATCTTCAGCATATAGCGCTCACGCACGCCCATATTGACCACAGCGGCCGAATCCCCAAGATCGTGAAGGACGGCTTCCGGGGCAGTATCGTGGCCTCGCCGCCCACAACGGAACTCTGTGAGATCATGCTCCCGGATTCCGGTCACGTGCAGGAAATGGAAGCAGGCTGGCGCAGCAAGAAAAATCGCCGCAAGGCGAAAAGCCCCGTGCCGCCGCTCTACACGACTGAGGACGCCCTGGAAAGCCTTCAGTACTTCCGTCGCATCGACATGGACACCGTGGTGGAACTGGAACCCGGCATCAAGATTCGTATGAGGAATGCCGGTCACATCCTGGGGTCCTGTATTGCGGAATTGTGGATTGACGAAGGCGATCAGACGACCAAAGTCGTGTTCTCGGGCGACCTGGGGAAACAGGATCCCCTTATCGTAAAGGACCCCTACGACATCGAGGAGGCGGATTACGTCTTTATCGAATCCACGTACGGCGCCCGCTTTCATCGCTCATTGGACGAGAGCAAGGCCGAACTTCTGGAGGCCGTTCAATACGCTATCCGCAACAACGAGAAGGTCATCATCCCGGCGTTTGCAGTGGAGCGCACGCAGGAAATCCTCTATATTCTTGCGGAATTCTTCCGCGAAGCGAAGCTTCCACGCATACCGGTTTACCTGGATAGCCCCCTCGCAATAAGGGCGACAGCCATTTTTCGCAGGAATGCAGCTTACTTCGACGAACCGGCCACGCTCCTGGTGAATAGCGGTAATGATCCCCTGGACATGCCGAACCTGAAATGTACGCTCAGCGCGCAGGAATCCATGGAGATCAACAGCGTCAAGGGACCTGCGGTTATTATCTCGGCGAACGGCATGTGCACCGCCGGCCGCATCAAACACCACCTGAAGCATAACCTGTGGCGCCCCGGCGCAAGCATAGTGTTTGTGGGTTTTCAGGGGCAGGGGACCACGGGCCGCCGCATTATCGAAGGCGCCAAGAAGGTGAAGATCTTCGGTGAGGAGATTGCGGTGAAGGCCAAGGTGTTCACCATCGGCGGGCTTTCCGCCCATGCGGACCAAGGGGACCTCCTGACGTGGCTGGGACGCTTCACTAAGCTTTCGCGACCAAAGGTGTTCGTGATCCATGGAGAGCCCGAGGCAAGTCAGGCCTTTGCCAAGGTGGTTCGGGAGCGCTTCGGCCTGGAGACGCAGATTCCGCGGCGGTTGGAGACCTTGAGTCTGCCGCCCGTGCGTGCGAAAGGCCTCCCCGATGAGGAGGGTGTTAGCCTAGGGTTGCTGCGCGATGTGGAAGACGAAATCACGCGCCTGCAAGCGCAATTCGACACGCTGAAGCAAAACCCCACGACGGTGGATCCGGCAAAGCTCCAGGCGCTCCGTGAGGCCTTACGGGGGTTGTGAGTCGTAGGGGCCTCTTTAATACCAATGCCTCATCAAAAAAGTAATATTTTCGCGAGCTTTCGTGACAGAAAGGATGAGTTCCAAACCCCTCTCCAAGAGCTTTTGCAATTGTCGAAAGCGGCTTTTCTGAAAGAGAAACTGCCGCTTTCGGCGATTGTTGAACATTCTCAGATAGAATGTAAAGAAACCTACTCTTATAAATAGGGCCTTCACCAATATCTTTTTGCAAAGCATCGGGAACGCTGGTTACATCACGCTCAGACAGCGTTGACCCCTGAATTAATGTCCGCCGGCAGACTCTCCTCGTTACTTCCTCGTTTGTGGATCGGCGCCGGCCGCTGTTATCAGCTCTTTCACGCCGCTAAGGAGGGCCGGTAGGAGGTCCTTTTCATCGTATGTACCGATCTTCTTGCCCTTCTTGAAGAGGATACCTCGGCCTTTGCCGCCGGCCAGCCCTATGTCCGCTTCCACTGCTTCGCCCGGGCCGTTCACCACGCATCCCATCACCGCGACCTTCAGGGGCGCCTGGATACCTTCGAGGAGCCGTTCCACCTTATTGGCGAGTTTGATGATGTTGATTTCCGTTCGTGAGCACGTGGGACATGAGATGACCTCGACACCGCGTCGCCGTAGACCCAAGGCTCGCAAGAGGGCGTAGGCCGCTCGGATCTCGTGCTCAGGTGGAGCGGTCAAGCTGAACCGTAAGGTGTCCCCGATCCCGTCCGCCAGGAGTAACGCCATTCCCGCAGCTGACTTCACCGCGCCGGGGAGCAAAACGCCGGCCTCCGTAATTCCCACATGCAAAGGATACGATACCGTGGCCGATAGCTTACGGTAAGCGTCTACGGTTCGGATCACATCAGAGGCCTTGAGCGAAATCTTGATGAGATCGAAATTTTCCCGTTCAAGAAGAGCAATGTGATCCAGGGCGCTTTCCACCATGGCTTCCGGTGTCGGGCCGCCGTACTTTGCCAGCAGACGCTTCTCCACAGATCCGGAGTTTACGCCGATGCGGATGGGCACGCCCCGTTCAAGGGCGGCCTTGGTGACCTCACGAACCTTCTCCCGAGCGCCGATATTGCCGGGATTGAGCCGCAGGCCGTCCACTCCTTGGGCAAGGGCCTTCAGGGCAAGCCGGTGATCGAAGTGGATGTCGGCGATTATAGGAATGGGCGACTTCGCCTTGATACGGCCAAGGAACTCGGCTGAGTCATTGTCGGGCACGCCCAGGCGAATAATCTCGCAGCCCAGTTTGGCCAGCCGCTTGATTTGAGCTACGGTGGCCCGCACGTCGCGGGTCTTGGTGTTGGTCATGGATTGCACGACAATGGGCGCTTCGCCACCCACTGCCACGTTTCCTACGGTGATTCTCTTTGTGGGGCGTCGGTTAATGTCCATCGCACTGCAACCGTGAGGCGTACCATTGCGCATAGTAGTTGAGGTAATCCCCTGTTTTTATGCGGCTCCACCAGGCTTCGTGTTCCATGTACCAGGCGATTGTCTCGTTCATACCCTGCTCGAAGGTGGTTTTCGGCGTCCAGTTCAGGGCGCTGTGGATCTTCGTTGCGTCAATGGCGTAGCGCCGATCGTGGCCCGGTCTATCCTCGACATAGCGAATCAATGTCTCGGGCTTGTCCAGCCGCTTCAGGATGTAGCGCACGATGTCGATGTTCCGGCGCTCGCTCGATCCGCCGATGTTGTAGATCTCACCGGCGACGCCCCTGTTCAAGACCGCGGCTATGGCGGAACAATGGTCCCGCACGTGAATCCAATCCCGCACGTTCAAGCCGTCGCCGTACACGGGCAGCTCCTTGTCCTGGAGCGCATTGGTAATCATGAGAGGGATCAGCTTTTCCGGGAATTGATACGGCCCATAATTGTTCGAGCACCTGGTGATGACGGCATTCAGCCCGTATGTCTTGAAATATGATCGCACCAGCAAGTCCGCCGCAGCCTTCGAAGCCGAATAGGGACTGTTGGGCGCGAGAGGGCTCTGCTCGTGAAAGGCGCCTTCCGGTCCTAACGAGCCGTATACCTCGTCAGTGGAAATCTGGACGTATTTGGCTACCCCGCAGCGACGGCAGCAATCCAGCAGTATCTGCGTTCCGTGGATATTCGTTTGAATGAAAGCGGAGCAATCCAAGATGGATCTATCCACGTGGGATTCCGCGGCAAAGTTGATGACCGCGTCCAAGCCGGCTTCTATGAGCGTGGCCACCAGCACCTTATCGCTGATGTCCCCTTTGACGAAGCTGTAGGCCTGGCCGTATGGTTTCGTGTCCTGGAGATTCTCGAGATTTCCGGCATACGTGAGTGAGTCCAGGTTAATAATGCGGATGTCGGGGTCATGCTCGAGCATGTACAGGATGAAGTTGGATCCTATGAATCCACAGCCGCCTGTGACCAAGATTTTCATGCGGACCTCTGGATCTGCGGCGCAGACCAAATAAATGAAGAATGCGAGTGATACCAAGGCCTAATAAAAGAAGTACTATTGGGGAGAACCTTCTTGAAAGAATGTTCTCCCCAAACGCCGCTCCAAGAACTTTTGCAATTGCCGAAACCGGCTTTCTCAGGGAGAAAACGCCGCTTTCGGAGATTATCACAAATTTCTTAAAAGGAGGTTGAAAAAACCCGCTTTACAAAAGGGCTTCACCAACTTCACCTTTTTAAAAGCAAATCGGCGTCAATATTGATTCGGCAATTGGCTATGTGCGAAACAAGCGGCAAATCCGCACCGGGGCCTTATCCGTCCTTTCGGGACCAATCGTAGGGAATTTGGCCGGAGTGGGGATCAACCCTGTATTCATCGGGATTCTGATAATTATACGGTTCCGATGGGATATTGATGACATACGCTTCAGACTCGCTGATGCACTTCCAGCCGTGATACACCCCGGCAGGGATCACCACTAAGAGCGGTTGGTGCTCACCCAGGTAGATCTCGTTGAGCACACCTCTGGTGGGGGAACCCTCACGATCATCATACAGGACGGCCTTGATCATGCCCTTCACACAGGTGAACCTGTCGTCTTGAACTCCGTGAAAATGCCACGCCTTGACCACTCCGGGGAAGATGGTGCTGACGTAGACCTGGCCAAACCCCGTGAAAAAGGGGTCATCCCGTCGCATGATCTCCATGAGCCGACCGCGCTCATCAGGTATGACCTTGAGGGATTGCTTCACCACGCCCTCGATGAGTCTGGAATCGGGTCGCTTGTATTTGTCGGCTGCGACCTTGGAATTGTTCAGCATTTGTTCGCTCCTCCTTTGGCGACAAGATTCGACGCAAGGAGCAGGGAATCAAAGGTGCCGGCGTCGGTCCACCAGCCGTCCAATATGGACCATGTCATTTGGCCTTGATTGATATAGAGATTATTCACGTCCGTAATTTCCAGTTCCCCTCTGGCGGATGGACTGAGTGTTTTGATGAAATCGAACACCTGCCGGTCGTACATGTAGATTCCGGTGACGGCGTATTGAGATGCGGGTTCGGCCGGCTTCTCTTCGATGCGGACCACGAGATCGCCGTCCAGAACGGGGACGCCGAAACGGTGGGGGTCCGGCACTTCCTTGAGGAGGATCTTTGCGCCTTTGGGTTGGCGACGGTACTCTTCTACGGCGTCGATCACGCACTTTTCAACGATATTGTCACCGAGCATGACGCACACGGGACCGCACGCGCAATGGGCCTCAGCCAACGCCAGAGCGTCCGCTATGCCGCCTTCGCCTTCCTGGTAAGCGTACGAGATGTGATCCAGGCCGAATTCTTTGCCGTTCCCCAGGAGCTTCAGGAAATCGCCGGGGCTGTTCCCGCCGGTGACCACCAACACATCGCGAATACCGGCGTTGACCAGGCATTCAATGGGATAGGTAATCATGGGGCGGTCATACACGGGCAAAAGGTGCTTGTTGGTAATCTTTGTGAGGGGATACAGCCGTGTCCCTAAACCTCCGGCGAGCACAACGCCTTTCATAGCGCCTCCAGGGCCTTGCAAACATACAATGTTCGTCGGCAAACGTGATCGTTCAGCGAATCGTCAGCCATTTTAAGTCAGATGAATAATTTCCACGTATAAAAGGCGCATGGATCGCGGACTTCATGGCCGGCCGCACGCCGCACAAACCTCGACAATATACCATCGGCAGGAGCTGCGGTCAATTTGAGGGCGCCCCTAAAATCCACGGTCTAAATATTATTTGCTGATGTTAGTGATCAACAAATCGGGTAGATAGGCCGTATGTGTAAGATCGTTTCATTCACCAATTATCAACAAGCAGTTGATTAGAGGATTTACTTAGGCACAAAATATGGTTGACTTACCTTGTACTGTGAAACAATTAGGTCGTGGATTTTGGGTCCCTCGAAGCTTCCTTAATACTACTTCTTTTCTTTGGATTGTGAGCCGTTTTCGGGGGTGTGGGTTCTGCGTTGTCCGTGCCCTGGAATATAGGGCTTCCCCGGATAATTGATATTGAATGTAAGATTGGGGAATTGCCTGGGAAGCCGCATGATATTGAAGACCATTACACCGATGGATAGTCTATCCAACCACGAAGAAAGCGGCCAACCGAAATGCACGGTGATGTTGCGGTCCGAAAGCTCGTATTCAAGGACCTTGAGGGTAGCGACGATGTGCTGGAACACGCTTCGTCTCACCGAGGCGAACCGAAAGTGATTCGGCGAAATACGACTCGGCGCCCCTTGCCGCGGGTTGTAAAACGTGATGTAGACCTCGTTGCCTTTCACGTTTTTCAGGGCTTCTTCCCTGGGCCGGCGGAAGAACACATGCACGGTCTGCTGCGCTGATTCGGCCAAGTAAAGAATCATCTCCATCTGGGTGTCGGTTTCGGCTATTTCCTTTATTTCAGGGGCTCTCTTCAAGGACACGAGGAATCCCGCAATAAGCACGAGCAACGTTACCCCGGCCCAGAGTTCGGTCCCGTGAGGTTTCATCCACGCGAGAAAGAAAAAGCAACTCACGAAGATGAGAAACATTATCAAGGTGATGAGTCTACTGGTGTTGAAGTGGATGACCTCTTTCGTCCCCATGAAGTAGCGGTAGACGATGAGCGCTCCCATGTTGATGCAGAAGCTCGCCACAAGACCGATGGCGTACATATCCGCAAGCGTCTCCTGGCTGCCGGCGGTGAGTATTATGACCGCCGAAAAGAAGACGGCGTTTGCTATGTGAATCCTATAGAGGGATTGCTTGCGGTTCGTCGCGATGATCCAGCGGAACCCGTACCTGTGGGCCACACGCTCCGACAGTTCACTCGAGGCGACGAACGCCGTGTTCACGGCCATAATCAATGTTAAGCTGGCCAAAATCGCCACCGCAACGCCGAATGCGGGGCCGTTCAGCATGGTGGCGTAGTGGGTGATGAGATCGCCTTCGTGCGCAGGAAAGTCAATGGGAGCGGACAAGGCCAAGGCGGCCACCACCGGCGTGACGATACCCACGGTCAGCGCCAAAAAGATGTAGGCTTTACCGATTTCCCGCCATGATTTCACGAGACCCGCGGTCTGCAATACCGACTCGACCCCGGAATACGCAAGTACGCAGCTCGCCACTGAAGCGATGAACATCCCGTAATTATGAAAAGGAGAGCCGGAATCCACACGTTCGGCGGCCAGTCGTACGGATTCCGACAGGCGAGCGATGGCGGGCTCATCCAGCGCAAACACACCGGAAATGATCAGGTTGAGAAAAATGAATCCCGCAAACAGGAAGATCGAGAAGGTGAACCGCACATTTTCGCGAATACCGATGATGTTGAGACCGGCGACTCCCCAGACCACGCCTACGGCAATGAGCATTTTCGACAAGTGCGAAACGGCGAAAAAAGACGAGGCGTTCTGAATGGCGCTCACTGAGGAGATACATGCCGTAAGGATGTAGTCCACCATAATGGATGAGACGGCGATGAAGGAAACCGTCGGCCCGAGCACCATATACGAAAAGGAGTAGACTCCCCCCCCGAATATGCCGTGATGTTCCAAGATTTCGGCGATCTCCACGAGTCTGGTAGTCATGTAGTGGATAAAGAGCGACGTGAAGGCGATGAAGAAGATGGCGCTGGCGCCGATAAACCTGTGGGCCTCAGCTGGAGCGTAAAACACCGACGTGAGTTCGTCCATCAACGTGATAATAGCGATGGAAAGCCACGTGAGCCACACCCGACCATTCGAGTAGTAACTTAAGATTCCCGATTTACGAACCAGGAAAATCGTCGCAAGGACAAGGAGTATGTTGAGTATAACTAAGACGGGTATCTTCATCGCATAGGCCGATCCTCACGAGAATCTCGTGGTGGGATTCCTCGTGGTCTCTTACAATCGCGTTGGTTCATCAAGCGCAAGCCTTGGCAAGTCCAAGGGTGAGCGGACGAGAGATCTCGTCTTCCTCAGAGTCACCCCAGCAATTGCAGAGGCTTACCTGTCCATGATGAACGGTTCTCATGTTGTCACGGGAACAGATTCAGCAATAGCAACTTGCATTAAAATGAGCAACAGTATTCTTCACCAGACAGTTGGTGGCCTGCGCCACAAGCTGCTTACCGCTTGACACCTCCGGGCCGACGGGCTAATTTGAGCCAATTCCACATCGTCGGATGAATCACCATGAACACCATCGCAGCTTTGGTTTTGGCGGCGGGCAAAGGCTCCCGCATGAAGTCGCAGACGTGCAAGGTACTGCACGAGATTGCGGGCAAATCAATGATCGCCCATGTGCTCTCAGTGTTGGAAACGTGCGCCGTTGATCCCATTGTCTTGGTGGTTGGGCGCCAAAGCGACAGGGTGCGGGAGGCCGTTACGGATGATAAGGTCCGGTTCGCCGAGCAGGACCGCCGGCTTGGGACCGGCCATGCCGTTCTGTGCGCCAAAGATGTCCTCCATGAGTTGGCCGATCATGTGTTGATCCTTTGCGGAGACACCCCACTTATTCGATCCGCCACCCTGAACGCCTTTATGGAATATCACCATTCTCTAGGATCAAAACTCACGCTGATGACGGGGTTTACCGACACTCCTCACGGGTATGGTCGCATCGTCCGCAACGGAGAAGGCGCGGTCTCCCGAATCGTCGAGGAAAAGGACGCCTCGGACCAGGAACGCACTATCAAGGAAGTGAATACGGGCGTCTATCTTGTGGAAAGGGGGCTTCTGTTCGGCCTTCTGGAGCACGTGACCGCGGATAACTCGCAGGGTGAATATTATCTCACCGATATAGTCGCTCAAGCCATAAAGGCCTCCATAAATGTGAACGCATACGCCGTGAATGATTTCCGTGAAGTGATAGGGATAAACACTCGGGCGGAGCTGGCGGCCGCGTCCAATATTCTATGGGATCGAACACGGCGTGACCTCATGGAAGCCGGCGTGACGATACTCGATCCCACCACCGTCTACATCGACGCAGGCGTCAAAGTGGGCGTGGACACCATTATCGAGCCCTGCGTTCATATTCGAGGGGCCACGGTCATCGGAACGGATTGCAAGATTGAATCCGGTGTTTACATTATAAATGCGACCATCCACGACAATGTCGCGATTCTTCAGGGGTCCAGAGTCAATGGAGCGGTGGTTTCTCACGGCGCAGTCATCGGTCCCATGGCGCACTTGAGACCTGAAGCGGATATAGGCCCAGGCTGTAAGATAGGAAACTTCGTGGAGGTAAAGAAAACCCACTTCGGCGCAGGCTCGAAGGCGTCGCACCTGTCCTATTTGGGGGACAGCGTGGTGGGAACAAACGTGAATATAGGGTGCGGCGTCATCACCTGTAACTATGACGGCAAGAGAAAACACCCCACTACTATTGGAGATAACTGCTTCGTCGGCTCGGATGTGCAATTCGTTGCGCCCGTCAAGGTAGGGCAAGGGTGCGTCATAGGCGCCGGCAGCACCATTACCAAGGATGTGCCCGAATTCAGTTTGGCCGTGGCTCGCGGCAAACAAAAGTCATATCCCCTGAGAAAAGGACAAGGTTCCACGAATAAGGATGAAGATCGGCAGTCTTGAAACGGAGGGCGCCGTTTTTCTCGCTCCCATGGTAGGTATTACTGATACTCCCTTCCGACGGCTGGTGCAGAGTTTCGGCGTATCGGCCCTGTGGACGGAGATGATTAGCGCAGACGGTTTGGCGGCTTCCAAAGCGGTGTTTCGCACAATGCGCTTGGACGGGCACACCGTCCCGACAATCTTTCAGTTGATCGGTAAGCGAGCCGAAACCATGGCCGTGGCCGCGCACAAGATAGCTGACCAAGGCGAAGCCGCCGCAATTGACCTGAACATGGGGTGTCCGGCCCGTAGAGTCGTGGGAAAGGGCTCAGGCGCCGCCTTGATGAAGGATCTCCCCCTAGCCGCGGCGATTATCCACGCCGTGCGTAAGGCTATGAGCCTTCCCCTTACGGTCAAAATGCGCAGCGGATGGGACGAACACACAAAGACCGGCGTCGAGCTGGCCCACATAGCGGAAGCCGAAGGCGCCGACGCCCTGGTGATTCATTCCAGGAGCCGATCTAAGGCCCACAGCGGCCCGGTTGACCTGGATGCGCTGGCTGAAGTGACTCGTTCGGTGACGATCCCGGTGATCGGGAACGGCGGGGTCAACACCGTGGACGACGCCGTCACCATGCTGCGACACAGCGGGTGCGCGGGGATCATGGTGGGCAGAGGCGCATTGGGTCGCCCGTGGTTCCTGGGGGAACTCATGCGGCGCTTGGGGGATTCTGATGAGCCCTCGAGGGCTCCGGTCACCTATGCGGACGTTATCGAACAGCATTTCATTCACCACACGAACTGGTGGGGCGAACGAAGCGCTACCCTCAAGATGCGCAAACACCTGGCATGGTATTCGAGGAGTTTCCCTGAAGGGGCGGCGTTCAGACGAGCCGTCTTCAGAATGGACGACCAAGCCGAGGTTCGCTCCCATGTAAGAGACTTCTTCGGGCAGGTCACCATTGATGAAGTACAACTAGTTACCGAGAACAGGCCGATCAATCACGAGGGGTAGCCGCTGCAATGAAACCTGTCCGCCCTAAGACCGAGAAAAACCGCGCCTTGTTTTCCGTGGCTCAATCCATTGATGCGCTTGTGGAGTACCTCGTGGACAACGAAGCCCAAGATATCCATTCTCTCATCATGTTCGAGGTGGAGAGACGCATTGTGCTAAATACCTTTAAGCGGTGCGCCGGAAACAAATTACGCGCGGCTAAGTTACTCGGGATAGGGAGAAACACCTTTCAGCGCAAGCTCACCATATTCCTGGAGGACGAGTGAACAGGCGCCCAGGGGTGAAAATAACCTCGAAATTCCCTGAGATATGAAAAAGGCAAAATAAAGTGGGTATCCTAGAGCCGCTCCCGCCTCACGACGGCGGCGTCGCTGCTGGTCAATTGAGGCCGAAATTCCGCTATGTTCATCAGATTTAGCTTGCAAAGCGTGCCGTTTATAGGCATAACCTCAAGTTTATTAGTGTTCAAGATAGTCCTTGACACTCTTGACTAAACAAATATAATCAATGCGGATCTGAAAAAGCGCATAGGAGACCCTAGATGGATTCCGAAAAGCTTGCTCTTCTCGAGGAGAAGATCATGCACTTGATAGAGCAGAATAATCAATCCAAGAAAGAACAAGAGCGCTTTACAAAAGAACTCGAGAAGAGGGACAAGCGCATCGGCGAATTGGATAGGACCCTCAAGAAGCTCCAAAAGGATCACAAATCAGCAAAAGGTAAGCTCGATAAAATCATCGAAAAACTGGAGGCCTTGACCTGAAAGGCGGTTGATTGGACCCTTTAGACAAGGCATCATCGCGCTCAACGGACGCCGTAACAATACGGCTTTTTGGTCGGGATTATGTGGTTCGCGGCCTTGGCGACCAGGAGTATGCGCAGCGACTGGCGGATTACATCAGCGATAAGACGGACGACATCGGGCGTAAAACGCATGTGGTATCCACCAGAGATCTGGTCGCTTTGACTCTCCTGAACGTTACTGATGAGTACTTTCGATATAAACTGGTTAAGGAACAAGCGCTTAAAGATTTGGAAGAGAAAGCCCAAAGACTCTTGCAAGCCTTAGATAATTCTATATAATGTAATCCCCTGCCCGATTCGTGGGGTCAGTGTTTTTTGAGCCAATACTCAAAAAACGGGGACCGTCCCCGGCTGTGTTGTGCCAGCCTGCCAATGATGCAGGACGCCTGTAACAGTCGTTAGGTTCCCACCTGGGAAACCAGGTTCAAAAATGCTGTCGCTCACGGTCGATGCGGGGGATCACTTTCAGTCCTACGCTTTGTTCCATATTGCCCATAACTGGGATGTTTTGGAAACCTCTGGATGGTTTAGTCGGGGGAATATATATAGTTACGAGGGTTTACGTCCTCCAGCGAATCGCGCGTTCACCCATACCATACGTGGCATCCGACGAGGGTTTTCTTCTATAAGCCTCCCATTATCCTATACACTACGGAGGGCGTTGTGGAATCCCTGTATTCAATGATTCCTGCCCTTGTCTATCTGACCATGGGAGGTGGGGCGGGGTACGCAGCCGCCAGATTCCTTGACAAGAGCAGAGTCCAATCCGCAAAAACAGACGCTGAAGAGATTCTAAAGAGCGCTCATAAGGAAGCCGAGACTACCAAAAAAGAAGCGCTGCTCCAAGCTAAAGATAAACTTTTTCAAGCTAGGACCGAACTAGACACCGAAATCAAAGAGCGAAGAACCGAACTCTCCGCCAGGGAAGTCAGGCTCCTTAAAAAGGAAGAAAACCTCGAACGGAAGGCCGGACAACTAGAGACGAAAGAGGGTTCGCTCCTAAAACACGAAAAGGAGATTGAACTCGGGTTCAAACGCGTAAAAGACAAAGAGAAAGAAGCAGATAGCCTCGTCAAGAAACAAGCGGATAAGATAGAGCAACTTGCGGGTATGAGCGGCTCCGAAGCCCGAGATATGCTGCTCAAAAAGGTCGAAGACGAAACGAAGATGGACTGCGCCCGGGTTATCCGCCAGATTGAAGAGGACGCTCATAGCCAAGCGGATAAGAAGGCCAAGGAAATTATCGCTACCGCTGTCGGCCGGTACGCGGCGGATTACGTGGCGGAACGGACCGTCTCCGTGGTGAATCTCCCCAACGAAGAAATGAAGGGAAGGATCATCGGACGAGAAGGCCGCAACATCCGAGCCATCGAAGCCGCCACGGGCATAGATCTCATCATCGACGACACCCCCGAGGCCGTGATCCTGTCCGGCTATAATTCCATACGTCGTGAAGTGGCTCGTATCGCCTTGGAACGGCTCATCAACGACGGCCGAATCCACCCCGCCCGAATCGAAGAAATCGTCAAGAAAGTCACCCAGGAACTCGAGGAAACCATTGTGGAAGCCGGCGAGCAGGCGAGTTTCGACGTCGGCGTTCACGGAATCAATCCTGAGTTGATACGGCTTATCGGTAAACTCAAGTATCGCACATCCTTTGCGCAGAACGTCTATCAACATTCCATTGAGGTCGCCTTTCTCTGCGGGATCATGGCGGCGGAACTCGGCCTTAATCCCAAGAAGGCGAAACGCGCGGGATTGCTCCACGACATCGGCAAGGCGATCGACCATGAGGTGGAAGGCGCCCACGCCATCATCGGCGCGGACATAGCCCGCCGACACGGGGAATCGGGTCTCATCGTGAATGCCATAGCCGCTCACCACGGAGACGAAGACCCAATAAGCGTCATGGCGGTTCTGGTTCAAGCGGCGGATACTCTGTCAGCGGCACGACCCGGCGCTCGACGCGAAATGCTGGAAAACTACGTCAAGCGCCTGGAAGACCTCGAACGTATAGCCGATTCCTTCAAAGGGGTGAGTAAGTCATTCGCTATCCAAGCCGGTCGTGAAATCCGTATCATCGTGGAAAACACCAATATGAACGAAGACGGTCTTGTGCTCCTCGCACGAGACATCCGTAAGAAGATAGAAAAAGAGCTGTCCTACCCTGGACAAATCAAAATAGTCGTAATCCGAGAATCCCGCGCCGTCGAATTCGCCCGCTAAACCTCACATCAAAGCGCAGTCAAAGAAGTAAATCGGGGAGCGCCTTCTTGCAAGAAGGCTTCTCCCCAAACCCCACTTTAAGAGCGACCATGACCCATCGTCACAACGAAGGTTTTGTCAGGTCGTTGTACGTCATCCCAAACATGAGACGTTCATGCAAAGGTTCGTCCAGGAAGCCGCCAAGCGCAAATGGAAGGGAGGAGACGAATGCGAGTATCTCGCTTGGAATTATCGGCGCCGCGTACGCGCTCCTGCGCGTACTATCACCGTCGTAAGGCCGGAATTTCCGGAGACGGAGCCCTTATACGGCCCAAAGTGCTCCATTATGGAGCACAACTTACAGGTAGGTAAACTCAATCCCAGCAAGCTATATTTCAGTTTGAAGGGCTTTTTACGTTATTGCTTGGCAGAGCCGGAATACTGTCCTATATTGGTAATTAGATACTTACGAATCTTATCCAAACTTACTATTTTTGACAAACATTCGCACGACGATCCGTTCACATATTTTCGGTTTCGCCGAGAGAACCCAAGGGAGAAGTGTGTCTAAGACGATCGTTATGCGGATTTCCTCAAAGATGGTAAGAGTGATTAGGTTTGTTTCGCTCAAGTCCATTCGGAGCACAGACGCTACCATACAGCCAAAGGGCGTTATTACGATGCGCAAAGTAGCGGCTTAGAATACTCCTCCGTAACGCGTTTGCGAGGCCGGCGTAGGGAAACCGGGAAACTCCTCTCCACACTTGGAGAGCGGTTTAGGGGGAATGCTTCGTTCAAGCAGGTTTTCCTCGATATTCCTTACGTGAGTATGTAGTGGTACACCGGCTTTGGAAAGCGGCAGTGCGAGGATTCTGCTCAATAGGACGGAGAGGCGTATCGGCGCCTTTTCTTGCCTTAACGGAGCGCCGCTTTTTTCCGCAACTCCCATTGATTTGCCTGATTTTATGAATACATTCGGGGTATGAACGATCTAATGAACGAAGAATCGATTCAGATAATTTCCACGTTTAATAAGCTCCCCCTCGATCGCAAAGTTGAAATATTCAGAGGATTGTCCCCCACAGCGAGGGAAGAACTTCTGAGTGTGGCTTCACGGCCGGCGGACCTTACGCGCAAGATCTCCGAAGAGGAGATGTTCTTTTCCATTAAGGACCTGGGAGAAGAGAGCGCCCTCAATCTTATCAGATGGACCACCGGCAAACAGTTAACGTATATACTTGATATTGATCTATGGAAAAGAGAAATGTTCGACGCACTTTACGCCAAGCGCTGGCTGAACATAATCTCCGGGCTGGGCG
>JBBRBO010000035.1:0-28809 GCA_038205805.1 Desulfomonilales bacterium | reverse complement strand
TTTTAAATGGCCGAAACCGGCTTTTCTCAAGGAGAAAAGGCCGCTTTCGGCATATTAAACGTTCTCAGATAGACGTCGAAAAAACCTACCTTCCCAAAAAGAGTCTTCACCAATGTTACTCGTTGGAAAGCACTTTGGTATAAGGCGGGTTCTTGCCTGTGAACATGTCGTCGCTTACTAGGAGGCTAAAGTAGCCTAAAGCAAATTCATGCGACCTCCGGTGTTGAGGGGGCGCAGAGTCGTGTCAATGTGTGAACCGTTTCCGAAACTGCAAGGAAAATCCCACATGAAAAGCCGAAGGGAGCGGTAAAACTTAGAATTGACATTCTTCCCGGCCTTGCGCTATACTTGGCCCCGAGAAAAAGTATACGGATTGTTATCATCATGTTTGCCATTTGGTTTGTTTGATCGGGCGCTTATTCCGATCTGTTCGAGTATGGGATAAAGGGTGAATCTATTGGACTCACGGGCTGTTTATAGCCGCCTCGAGACCTATATTTCCTCATGTAAGGGCGTTGCGTATGCGCTGATAAGCGTGCTTACGCTTACGTGCCTTTGTCCCTCCGTTTTTGCAGGCGGACCTGCGCTGAAGCCTCAAATATACGGCATTTTCGATTTTCCCACATGTGTTCGGTATGCGATTGTGCATTCCGAGGAGTTCACCAAAGCGAGAATCGACATTCAGCTTGCTTCCACGGACCTCAAGGATGCGCATTCGGACGTTCTCCCGACCCTCCAAATCCTTACGCGATATTATCTGGATAGGGCTACCGGCGACGCGAATCCGTTTAGTATTCAGCTCCTCATGACCAATTGGGACCCATACCTGGCCCTGCTCAAGATCAAGTCCAACCAGATTCTGGTGGACATGGGCAAGCTTTCCCTGAGCCGCCGAATGTCCGAGAATATCGGCACGATGGGCAAGCTCTTTTATAGAATCCACCTGCTCGAGCGCCTTATTCGTATGCGTCGGCAAAGTATAGCCCTTCAGCAAAATAAGCTCGATTACGCCAAGAGCCGAGCGGGCCAAGGGACCATAGACTCGCTCGAGTTACGCACCATAGCAAACGATGTGCGCGGGCAGCAAATAAAGCTCGATAGCCTCCAAGAGGAGGTGGACGAGCGAACCAGCCAACTCAAAACACTTATGGGCTATCACCCGGATTACGCCCTTCCCCTAGATACGAGAGACGCCGCAAATCAGATACTAGCGAGCTTTAACGGTCAAATGGTCACATTTTCCCAGATTCAGGGACTAAATCTTCAGCTGAAGTTAGCCGCAAAGCAAGAGCAGCTTCAAGGGAATCGCATCACGGGTTCATATGTGTCTCTTATTCCTAAGCCGCTCATAGTGTTTGAAAACGTGCAAAATCAGGTTGACCGCTCTTCAGGCTTCAACCTCGCCCTTGGTTTGGATTATGTCCTTTGGGACGGTTTCAAGCGCGTTCGTGACATTAAGCGGCAAAAACTCAAGGCCGAGCAACTGAAAATAGACCGACGGCTCCTTTCCGAGAAGCTGTACGGCAATTATAAGCGATTACGTTCACAGGTGGACTCCACCGGTCGCAGCAACGGATTCTACTCCGAGCAGGCGAAGCTTGCCGAAATGGGCGAAGAAAAGGCCCTCATGATGTACAAGGCCGGGGACATTACCTACGACATGTACATAGCCAAGCGCATCGAGCGAGTGGAAGCCGAGGTGAATTCCGTCAGCAATCTTCAGAATAGGGTTGACGCCCTCATTGATCTGGCCACGATCTCAGGAGGTTTAAACAGGTACAATGCCGGACTACGGTTCTAAAAAGCGCGGTGGATGGATTAAGGCGCTGGTGATCCTGCTATTCGGCGTGGCGGCTGTGGCCTCGGTGGCCCTTGTTGTCGTGACCCAGGAGCCCAAGCGAGCGCTGTCGAGTCCTACTCCTACTTCCCCTAAGGTTGTTCCTTTGCCTCAGATGGCGGACGCCAAATCCGAAGCGGAAATTGTTTTTCGAGGCAAGAGCTTTTCCACACTCAGGCGTAATGTGGTGGTCCCTTACTCGGGTGAAATAACAAAGATCAATGTGCAGGAAGGCCAAAGTGTAGAGCTGGACGCTGTTCTTGTTGAATACAAGCTGGACCGCCAATCCATGATCCAAGTGCAGAAGATTCTCTTCCCCGAAACGGTTCTCACGCTGCGGCAGCGCCAAACTGATCGTAAGCTTTCCATTGATAAGACCAAAAACGTAAGTATTCCCATTAAAAAACTGGACATATCTCGTGCTGAGCGGGAACTCGAAAACCTACAGCAACTTGGCCGAAAGAGAATGGCCGCTGATGAAGCCATTCGGACCAAAGAGCGTCAACTCCAGATCCTGAAAAAGGAAATGCTGGAGATCGAGAATACCCTACGGCAGCAAGAAGCCGACCTCGAACGCATCAACAAAGACCTGCAGTTTCAGGAAGCGCAGCGAAAACGGGATCTTGATTTACTGGAATGGCAAACGCATAGATCCTACTCCGATGACGGCATACCCCAGGATGTGGCCTTCCTCAAAGCGCCCATAGAAGGCGCGGTGCTCTGGTTGTCCACGGATTTGGCGATCAAGGCGCTTGTCCCTTCCGGGACGAACGCCGCCATGTTGTCTCCCATGAACACGATGGTCGTGCGTTGCAAGGTGCACGAACTAGATCTGGTGAAGCTCCGAACCGGTGACAGAGGCGCCGCTACGTTTGACGCCTTACCCGACAAGAAATACGCCTGCAAAGTAAGCAGAATCCCATGGGTGAGCCGTAACCCTGCGCTCGAAGTTCCCGCCGACTACGACTTGGAATGCGAACTCGAAAACGTGGATGGGAGACTCAAAGAGGGCCTCACGTGCAATGTCCGTATCAACGTGACGCAATAACGTGGGGAGAAGAGCCGTAACCGTTCACCACACATTGCCGAGCGCTTACGATCACGAGGGGGTAGTCCGAAGGAGAGATGAATCTCCCTTCCGGCGCTCACCGGCGCAGAGCCGCTTCAAGTCCGGTGAACCCTTATGAACACTCCCTTTCGGTACGGCGCCCCTGTATGAAGATGTATCATGCGGCGTATGTTCTGTGGCTGCTGAGCGTACTTGCGCCCATCGCCCTGGGAATACTCATCGGCGGAGTGCGAAACCTCCTCACGCGCTTCCGCACGTATCCGCCCGATCTCGCACAGATCCCCATCGAAATCTTTGTGCCCGTGAAGGGCGTGGTCCCAAACCAACACGCTATTCTCGAAAACCTTCTTCAGCAGACGTATGCGAACTATAGCGTAAACTTCCTCATTGAGACCTCACAAGACGCTGCAAATCAGACGGTGGATGAACTATGCCGGACGTATAGCCACTGCCGGAAGTACATCACGGGTCTGACCAAGAAATCCGCTCAGAAGAACCACAACCTCATTGTGGGGGTTCAACACGCGCAACCTGAGACGAAACTCTTCGTATTTTGTGATTCCACCAACTCAGTAACACCCACGTGGTTGGATCTCTTCACACGCCCACTTCGGAACGATGACGCCCCGGTGGTCACCACATTCCGGGTGTTTCAGCCGAAGACGGAATCCTGGCCGGCCCTTTGTCAGTGCGTCTACAGCTCCATCATGCAGTATTTTGCCGCCACCTTCCCCACGCCTTGGGGCGGCGCCACGGCCATACGCAGGGATGTCTTCGAGCGCCTGAATGTCGTGCAGGAATGGTCCGACACGGTGGTGGACGATTTGACGCTTGGCAATACGCTCCGGCGAGCCGGCGTGACCATTTGGATGGACCCGGAAAACCTCCTGAAATCACCATTGGAAAATCAAACATTCGGCGGGTACCTCCATTACTTCGAGCGACAGGCCCTATTTCCAAAGTTCACCAATCCCTTTCTGTGGATTGCCGTGGTGGTGGTGTGCGTCAACTTAGCCGTGGGTGTGCTGACTGCTGCGCTCTTCATGGCGCTCTATCCCTTCGGCGTGGTCGGCGCAACAACTGCGGGGATTTCCCTTGTGTTCAGCCTTGTCTTCTTCGTCATTTTGTACATCCTCAAGCGCGCCAACCCTTACGTTCATTCATTGTCTAAGTGGGTGGCCGCATCGCTCCTTTGCGTTTTCCTGAACGTCTACGTGGTTCTAAAAACCATCAACAATGAGTATATAGATTGGCACGGTAGGCGCTACTACGCCGGCAAGAACGGCAAGGTCTTCCGCATCGAACCGCTGTAGCGTCCGCGGCGATTGGACCGACTGATCCTAAGCCGCTGAACGTCACGGGATGTTGCGTGTCTAACGTAGCGAATGTACCCACTCGTGTACTTTTATCAACCACGATTTACCCATGCCGCCTAATTGCGGAGGAGATATGGACCCCAAAGATCTCAAGAAGAAAACCTCCTTTTCCATAGTGTATGTGCTGATCGCCATAGCGGCGGTGTCGTTGCTTCAGTTCTGGCTTGCGCCCAAGGTCGAGAACGTCTCATATTCGCAATTCAAGAAGCTGATTTCCGAGGGCAAGCTCAACTCCGTGGTGGTTTCCACTCGAAACCTAAAAGGGTATGAAAAGATAGAAGACGGTCACAAGGAGCCCCTCTTTCCCAAGCTCGTCTACACCACCCCACGAATCGACGACAAAAACCTCGTGTCGTTTCTTGAATCCAATAACACGGACATTATCGCTGAGAACGAAAACACCTTTCTCATGGCCCTCCTGTCCTGGATATTGCCGGCGGTCATCTTCGTAGGCATCTGGATGTTCGCCATGCGAACAATGGGTCAAGGGACCGGCATCATGACCTTGGGCAAGAACAAGGCGCGAATCGTCGCGCAAACCGATGTCAAGGTGTCCTTTGACGACGTCGCCGGCCAGGATGAGGCCAAGGAAGAACTCCAGGAAGTCCTGGAATTCCTCGTGAAGCCGGAAAAGTTCGCCCGCTTGGGCGCAAAGGTCCCCAAGGGAGTACTGCTAGTGGGACCGCCGGGAACAGGCAAGACGCTCCTGGCCAGGGCCGTGGCCGGTGAAGCCGGAGTCCCGTTCTTTTCCATCAGCGGCTCGGACTTTATCGAAATGTTTGTCGGGCTCGGCGCCGCTCGGGTGAGGGACCTCTTCGAGCAAGCGGCCAAGATGGCCCCGTGCCTTGTGTTCATAGATGAACTGGACGCCCTTGGTAAGGCGAGGGGGACCGGCGCCTTCAGCGGCCACGACGAGCGGGAACAGACCCTCAATCAGCTCCTTGTGGAGATGGACGGCTTCCAGGCGAATCAGGGAGTTGTGATCCTAGCGGCCACAAACCGACCCGAGATCCTTGATCCTGCGCTCCTGCGACCGGGCCGGTTCGACCGTCATATCCTGGTGGATCGCCCGGATCTCAAGGGACGCATCGACATCCTCAAGGTGCATACGAAAGGCGTGATCCTCGGTAAAGACGTGAACCTCGAAACCATAGCCAAAAGAACCCCGGGCTTCACTGGAGCGGACCTCGCCAACCTGGTAAACGAGTCCGCGCTCATGGCCGTTCGCAAGGGTCGCAATGAAGTGACCATGGCCGACGTGGAAGTCGCCACGGACCGTATCATCGCCGGCCTCGAGAAGAGAAACCGCATTCTCAACGAGAAGGAAAAGCGCATTGTGGCGTTCCATGAGACTGGGCACGCTCTCATGGCATACCTAACACCGACGGCGGAAAAGGTGCACAAGATCTCGATAGTGCCCCGCGGAATCGGCAGCCTCGGCTTCACCTTGCAGCTCCCCACCGAGGACCGCTACCTCATGTCCAAAACGGAACTCCTCGAGAAGATCGACGTCCTATTGGGGGGCAGGGCCGCTGAGCATATCATCTTCAACGACATCACCACCGGAGCGCAAAACGATCTTCAGCGCGCCACGGAAATCGCCCGGAGTATGGTCACCATGTACGGCATGACCGAGCTTCTTGGACCGGTCACCTATCAGCCTGCGCCGAATCCTTACCTAACCGGCCAACCCTTCGGAGCCCCTAAGGAGATCAGCGAGAAAACGGCCAAGATGATCGACGACGAGGTGCGTGCCATCGTCGAGGACAGAATGAAGGGCGTCATCAAAACCCTGGAATCCCAACAGGATCTCTTGCACAAAGTGGCGACAAAGCTCCTCGAGATCGAAACCCTGGAAGCGGAGGCGTTTCTCGATGTGGTGCGGCTGGTCATCCCCGAAGACGCCGCCGCAAAGGCTCTCTAATAGCGCCGCGTAATCAAAGAAGTAATATTGGGGAGGACCTTTTTGAAAAAAGGTCCTCCCCAAACCCCTCCCCAAAAACTTTCGCACTAGCCGAAACCGGCTTTTCTCAAGGAGAAATCGCCGCTTTCGGCGATTACCACAGGTTTCGTAGAAAGATATTGGGAAAACCTGCTTTAAGAAACATGATCTTCGCCACTATTACTCAGCCAAAGGCACAGGAATATGAATGTACGCTCCGGGGTGTTCCATCAGTATGGTGAACTAAATCTTCTCTTCGGTAACACACACGGTGTCTAAGGCATCTTGATGACTCGTTCACTGCGCCAGACTCGGACGATCCGTAAGCGTTGTTTGTCAATACGATAGATCACACGAAACGGAGGATGAATAATTTCTCGCAAGTGGGCAACGCCGAACTCCGGTACGATGCGGCCGCTCTTCGGAAAGTCGACGAGCCTTTCCACCGCTGAGAGTATTTCTTCTATCATGCGCTCGCCTACTTCAGGAACTTGCTGGTCACCGTACCACGTACGGATCGCCTCAAGGTCCATCGCTGCCGAGACCGCAAAGGTGATGCTATATTTTCGGGGCATCTGTTCGGCTTATAATCCGAGACGTTTTTTTACGTCTGCGATATCCATTTCCCGCCCCTCTTCCAGGTCCATGAGTCCTTGGACGACACCTCGCATGAACGCCAACTCCTCTGTTTGGGTTTCATAGTCGTGAATCGATTGCACAACAGCCACGCCGCGTCCACTGCTGGTGAGAAGAACCGGCCCGTGGGTCGTATCAACTTGGCTTAAGGCGTGGTCCGGGTTGACTTTCATGTCGCTCACGGACACGCTGTCCTCTGAAAACTCGGTGGGCGCAGGCATAATTCCTCCTGTTGTGTCTCGTAATAGTACGGATAATGGCGCCGATTGAACGCTCATACAAGCGATTTAAGGTATCGAAAGGTAATGGTTCACCGCGCTTGAGGCGGCTTTCACCATACGTAATTACCAATAGTTGTCTCGTTTCTGGTGAACGGTTACTCTGAAAGCGTATCGCAATGAATATGATCGCAGGGTGTTCCATTCGTATTAAGAGGAAACGGAGTCTCCCCTTCGGATCACTCATACGTAAGGCTAAGCAGTTGCAAAGTTTTTGGTGAAGGGCTCTCCAAGATATGGAGCGGGTGGAGAACCGCCTTGAGCTTTGTGAATCCTTCCAGAAATTCTAGGGCGCCTTCCTGAAATAAAGATTGGTTAAGCTCTACTTACTATGATATAATAACTAATTGCCTTGTCAAGTCGAAAAAGTAAAATCCCAACTGGAGCGGGTCCGCGGCGTTTGTGTTACGTCTTCAATGTCCGAAGCGCAAAGCCTCCGGAAGCAGCACGGCTCGACCGGCAGGGCGAGATGGCGGCAGTCGGATAGTCAGCGGCAAAGCAATCCACCGGCAATCCCCTCAATCCAATAGGATGAGGAGGCTTGCGGGGCATTCCTGAGAGCAAGAGGAGGTAAGGGGAAACTATCCACGACCCGCACGAGAGACCCGTACCCATGGTATGTCTATAAGAACCCAAAACCCACCACCTGAAATCCATGCGATCATTCTCGCCGCGGGTCTCTCCACGCGGATGGGATGGAACAAGCTTGCCCCCGGACCCACAGGAATGGGATTGGCCCAACGCATCCTAGAGCAGACTGTTGTTGCGGATTTCCACACCATTCATCTGGTGACCCGACCGTGGGTCAACGTGACCCGAACGGCCTCTGATGAACGCGTGCACATCATCATGAACCCCGCCCCTGAACAGGGCATGTCATCCTCGATTCGGCTAGGGGTCCAATCGGCCCAAAAATCAGCGGACGGCGCCATGATTATCCTGGCGGACCAGCCGTTCCAAAACGCTCGCATTTTTGATACATTGATCGCGGTCTTCAAGAACTCACCGGGTTGTATCGTAGCGCCCACCGTGAACGGCCGCCGAACCCACCCCGTCATCTTTCCCAAGGAATTTTTCGCGGCCCTCACGGCCGTATTGGGTGATAAGGGCGGCCGCAGGATCATCGCCGACAATCCTCGTTCCCTTATCTTAATGGAATTGGGAAGCCTCTACGATGACATGGACGTGGATTCCCCCGAAGATTTCACCTCATATATCGAGAAGCTGAAATGAAGATTCGTTTGGCCAATACCGCGGGCTTTTGTATGGGCGTTCGCCGAGCGGTGGATTTGGCGCTGGACCTCCAGAGGAGCCGACCGGCCCTCCCCATCGTGACCTACGGCCCGCTGATTCACAATCCTCAAACCCTTGAACTCTTGCGCTCAAAGGGCATCGAAGAGGTCAAGAACATCGACGACATTACCGGCGGCACGGTCATCATCCGGGCGCACGGCATCTCACCCCAAGAGAAAGAAAAGCTTGAGGCCAAGGGCGTGAAGATCATCGACGCCACCTGCCCAAGAGTCAACCGGGTGCAGATCGTCATCATGCGCGCCGCGGCAAAGGGCCGGTTCTGCGTGATCGTAGGGGATGAGGACCATCCCGAGGTTCGTGGGCTCATGGGATACGCCTCCGCGGGCGGTGTGGCGGCGCCCGACCCCGACGCAATCCCCGATGCAATCCCGACTCAGGGCGATATATGCGTGGTGGCCCAAACCACCCAAGAGCCCGAGCGCTTCAATCGGGTGGTGGAAAAGATTCGCGCAATCAACCCCAACGTGCATGTTTCCGATACCATTTGTGATTCCACACGGAGACGCCAGGAAGAAGTCGGCCGAATGGCGGACGAAGTGGATTTGGTGGTGGTCGTGGGCGGCAAAGGGTCCGGCAACACTCAACGTCTGCTGAACGTGGCGCAGGCGCAAGGCGTGGCCGCGGTTCATGTGGAAAGCCAAGAGGAGCTTACGCCTGAACTCTTCGCCCACGTCCGTAGGGTAGGGGTCACGGCGGGCGCAAGCACCCCCAATTGGCAGATACGCCGCGTAATCGACAAGGTGAAGCATATTGCCCGAAGCAGCGACACGGGATTGCGGCACAGCCTCCGCCGAGTCGGCGACCTAACGGTGATGACCTATCTATGGGCGTCGGCGGCCGGCGCGGGACTCACGGCGGCCTGTCTTGCGCTCCAGGGGATAGCGGTAACGGCGACGCCGCTCCTGGTAAGCGCCCTATTTGTGTTCTCGATGCACATACTGAATAGGATACTGGAAGGTTCGGGCGCGGTGCGCTTCAATAGCCCGGAAATCGCTCAGTTCTACGATCGGCGCCGCGGCGTATTTAAGGTGTTGGGGTTAACATCTTCCGTAGCGGCGCTGGGGCTCGCATGGCTCATTGGGCCGTGGTCGTTTGTCCTGCTCCTGGGAATGCTGGTCATGGGGCGGCTCTATTCGTCGCGCCTACCCGAGGCCCGATTCGCCGGCCTACCCTGGCGGAGCCTCAACGACGTGCCGGGTTCGAAAACGCCGCTGGTGGCGCTTGGCTGGGGCACGTGCGCGTCCATTTTGCCGATCATCAACGACCCTCAGTTGTGGACTGCGGCTGCGGGGGTCTCGTTTCTCTTTGCGGCCTCTGCGGTATTTTGGCGCACTGCGCTGTCTGATCTTCTTGACATTCAGGGTGACAGAATAGTAGGAAGAGAAACCATTCCGATCCTGATAGGGATCAAGAAGACGCGTACGCTTCTCCTGTGGCTCCTCTTCGGGATGTGCGTCCTGCCTGCGCTGGCGGCTGCGCTGGGCGTAACGACGGTGACGGGATACTACGTGGCGGCCGTATTACCGACCTTTTTTTGCGTATACCAAATGTATACACGCCGTCACTTGGTGGATCGCCTCCTGTGGGAGGGGATAATGGACGGGATATTGATAGTTGCGGGGCTGACGTCGGTGCTCTGAGAAAAAGTAAAGGGTGCGATCACAAAGCTCTTGACACGGCCCGGTAATCATGATAAACAATATAGTTTTATAGGAGCCTTTTTGCCGACGTAGCTCAACCGGTAGAGCAGCTGATTTGTAATCAGCAGGTTGCGGGTTCGAGTCCCATCGTCGGCTCCAAAACAGTGGAGGGGTTCCCGAGTGGCTAAAGGGGGCAGACTGTAAATCTGTTGGCTCAGCCTTCGGAGGTTCGAATCCTCCCCCCTCCACCATCTCCCCAAAAAATGGGGAGCTGTTTTTGGATTGAAGCTCTCATCGCGTGGAACGCGGGAATAGCTCAGTTGGTAGAGCGTCAGCCTTCCAAGCTGAACGTCGCGGGTTCGAGTCCCGTTTCCCGCTCCAATATGGAAACAGCGCGATATGCGGATCACTCCCATATAAGGGAGCGGCCCTTGTCGCTCGTAGGCCCACGTAGCTCAGTCGGTAGAGCACTTCCTTGGTAAGGAAGAGGTTCACCGGTTCGATCCCGGTCGTGGGCTCCATACGTTTTTAGGCGCCCCGGTCTACAGCGGGTATTCCCGTTCAACGCTAACTCACTTATTGAACATGTGTCGTCGGCGTTTATTAAGGAGGAGTTCATGGGCAAGGCGAAATTTGAGCGCACCAAGCCTCACGTGAATATCGGCACCATCGGTCATATCGACCACGGCAAGACTACGCTTACGGCGGCAATAACCCGCACCTTGGCCAAAAAAGGCTGGGCGGATTACGTGCCCTTCGACCAGATCGACAAGGCGCCTGAAGAAAAAGAACGCGGCATCACCATTGCGACCGCTCACGTTGAGTATCAGACCGCAAATCGGCATTACGCTCACGTGGACTGCCCCGGTCACGCCGACTATATCAAGAACATGATCACCGGCGCGGCGCAGATGGACGGCGCTATCCTCGTGGTGGGCGCAAACGACGGTCCCATGCCCCAGACCCGTGAGCACATCCTGCTTGCTCGTCAGGTGGGTGTTCCTTACATCGTCGTCTTCTTGAACAAGGTCGATATGGTTGATGACCCGGAACTCATCGAGTTGGTTGAGCTTGAGCTTCGTGAACTCCTGAGTTCGTATGACTTCCCAGGTGACGATATACCCATCATCCGCGGCAGCGCGCTGAAGGCCCTCGATTCCGGTGATCCCAAGGATCCCGCGACAGCGCCGATTTTCGAACTCATGGCCGCTGTCGACAGCTACATCCCGGTGCCCCAACGTGAGACCGACAAGCCCTTCCTTATGCCCGTTGAAGACGTGTTCAGCATCTCCGGCCGCGGCACCGTCGTGACCGGTCGTGTAGAGCGCGGCAGGGTGAAGGTGGGCGAGGAAGTGGAAATCGTGGGTATCCGCGACACCAGAAAGACCGTGTGCACGGGCGTGGAAATGTTCCGTAAGGTGTTGGATTCCGGTGAAGCCGGCGACAACGTGGGTCTGCTGCTTCGCGGCATCAAGCGTGAAGACGTGGAACGCGGCCAAGTCGTGGCGCATCCCGGCAGCATCAAGCCCCATACGAAATTCAAGGCCGAAACATACATCTTGAGCAAAGAGGAAGGCGGTCGTCACACACCCTTCTTCAACGGCTATCGCCCGCAGTTTTACTTCCGGACCACCGACGTGACCGGAATCGTTACGCTGCCCGAAGGCGTGGAAATGATTATGCCTGGAGACAATGTCTCCATCGAAGGCACCCTCATTACCCCAATAGCTATGGAAAAAGAACTTCGCTTCGCCATCCGTGAAGGCGGACGAACCGTCGGCGCCGGCGTAGTTTCAGAGATAATAGAATAATTTCGGGAACCTGACGGACGGATACGAGTCTCATGTTGTGGGCCTTTGTGTCCGTTCGCGCGTACCCTCACTACATAAGAAGGCATTTGATGAGTCTTAGGGAACTCCGGCAAAACAGCACGTTCAGTTCCCGGCGTTGTCATCAAAGGTCGGAGGCCTCATGCGAGATATAATTCATCTGTCCTGCACCGAGTGTAAACACAAGAATTACACCACCACAAAGAACAAGAAGAGCACCCCTGATAAGCTGCAATTCAAAAAATACTGCAAGTTCTGCCGCGTGCACACCCCGCACAAGGAGAGTAAGTAGCTTGAGCGTAATTGTTCACCGGCGCAGAGCCGCCTCAAGCTGGGTGAATCATTACGTTTGCGCGTAGGCTAGTAGCTCAATGGCTAGAGCACCGGTCTCCAAAACCGGGGGTTGGGGGTTCGAGTCCCTCCTGGCCTGCCACATAGAGAAGAGGCGCTCGTAACGTAGATGCGGCGCCTTCCATTAATTGAGGTGGCCCTGAGGGGAGATTAATCTCTCCTCGGGTTTTCACCGGAAACAGAGTCACCTCGACGCCGGTGAATCAGATAAATGCAGACAACCGGAAGATGAATCGAATATGGATAAAATAAAAGAATTCTTTGAAACAAGCCTTCAGTTCTTCCGGGAAGTGAAGATCGAATTGCAAAAGGTAACGTTCCCAACGCGGCAGGAAACCATCGGTTCAACCCTCGTGGTGCTTGCCCTTACCGTAATGATGGGAGTTTACCTGGGCTTAAGCGACTGGCTTCTTGCTATGATAGTCCGCAAGCTGCTTCAAACGGGCTAAGGAGGCCGAGTCATGGCTCTCAGATGGTACGTGGTTCATACCTATTCCGGATATGAAAACAAGGTGAAAACCGCCTTAGAAGAGAAGGTCCGGGCGATGAACCTCGAGGAGGAAATCCCCCAGGTTCTTATTCCCAGTGACTCGGTGGTCGAACTGGTGAAAGGCGAGCGCAAGACCTCGAACCGCAAGTTTTTCCCCGGATACATCCTTGTACAGATGGAAATGACGGACCAAACCTGGCACGTGGTAAAGGAAACCCCTAAAGTGACGGGTTTTATCGGTTCAAGGACCGACCCCGCCGTTATTCCCGATGAAGACGTCGAGAAGATATTGAACACCATGGCCGAAGGACGGGAGAAACCCAAGCCCAAGTACTCCTTCGAAGCCGGGGATTCCGTGCGAGTGGTGGATGGGCCTTTTATCAATTTTAACGGGGAGGTCGAAGAGGTGAGACCGGAAAAGGGAAAACTCCGGGTGCTCGTCAGTATTTTCGGCCGACCAACGCCGGTGGAACTGGACTTCATTCAGGTCACCAAAAACTAAATCGGCGCAAACTTACGCAAGGAAATGTGCGCGCACGGATGCCGCGATTTCCTTTCTTATTGGAGAGATTGAATGGCGAAGAAAGTGACAGGCCTGGTGAAACTACAGATCTCCGGCGGCGAAGCGAAGCCGTCACCGCCCGTGGGACCGGCCCTGGGTCAGCACGGCGTCAACATCATGGAATTTTGTAAGGCATTCAACGCCCAAACACAAAACCAGCAGGGCGTCATTATCCCCGTGGTAATCACGATATACTCGGACCGGTCGTTCAGCTTCATCCTTAAGACACCACCCGCGTCATACCTTCTGAAGAAGGCCGCAGGACTGGCGAAAGGATCACCCATCCCCAACCGGAACAAGGTGGGAAAGCTGTCTCGGGCGCAGATCGAAGAAATCGCAAACACAAAGATGCAGGATCTCAATGCGAAGGATCTCGAAGGCGCCGTACAGACCATCATGGGCTCGGCGCGCAGCCTGGGCATCGAGGTAGAGTAATCGTTCACCGGCCGTAGAGCGGACTCGAGGCCGGTGAATTACACTGAATAGGTCGGCAAATATGAGCAAATTACCCAAAAAGAAAGCCCAAGCCCGAGAACTCGTGGACAGAGACCTCAAGTACTCGTTGGACGACGGCTTAGAGACAGTCCTGAATTCGTCATACGCCAAATTTGACGAATCCGTTGACGTGGCGGTGAGCCTCGGTGTAGACCCGAGACACGCCGACCAAATGGTTCGCGGCACATGCGTGTTGCCCCACGGCACGGGAAAAACCGTTCGAGTTCTCGTCTTCGCAAAGGGCGAAAAAGAAAAAGAAGCCCTTGACGCGGGCGCGGACTACGCCGGCGGCGAAGAGCTGGCCAAGAAAATCCAGGATGGATGGCTCGATTTCGATAAGGCCGTGGCGACCCCGGACATGATGGCCGTGGTCGGCCGAATCGGTAAGATCCTCGGTCCCCGCGGCATGATGCCCAACCCTAAGGTGGGGACGGTCACCTTTGACGTAGCCAAGGCCGTGGAAGAGCTGAAGGGCGGGAAGGTCGAGTTCCGCGTCGAGAAGGCCGGCATAGTGCACGTGCCGATAGGCCGAAAGAGCTTCGGCAAAGAAAAGCTCTCGGAAAACTTTAATGCGTTGATCGAAAGCATCATGCGGCTGAAACCCTCGGCCGCAAAGGGCGTATATCTTGAGGGCGTAGCGCTCTCGACGACTATGGGTCCCGGCCTTAAGCTTGATGCGCAGGAGTTAAGAAGCACGATTAAGTAATCCTACACAATAACATAACTAACCTAACCTTTTCATTCAAGGCCCAGTCGGAGACAGCAGGCGCGCGAAAGCGCTTAATCGAGCCGGCAGAGACGGATGGCCGAAAGGCGGTGAAGGTATCACTTTACCTGCGCCTCGATTCGCTGTTTCCCGCGACGGAAAGGGGGAAACACACGCTTGAACAGAGAAGAAAAAGAGAAGCAAGTCGCATGGTTGCGAGACCAGTTCGTGGACGTAAAAGCGCTTTTTCTGACCGACTTCCGTAGCCTGACCGTAAGTGAAATGAATCAATTACGCGTCGAGCTGAGAAAGAGCGGCGGTCAATTTAAAGTGCTCAAGAACACCCTAACACGTCTCGCATACGCGGACACCGATGTAGCGGCGATTGCTCCGCATTTGTCCGGCCCTCGAGCGGCGGCCTGGACCAAATCGGACGACAGCGTGCCGGCGGTAGCCAAAGCCCTGGTGGACTTTGCCAAGAAAAACCCGAAACTCGTGCTCGTAGGCGGAGTTCTCGGGGGCAAAGTCGTAGGCGCCTCGGAAATGGACGCCCTGTCCAAACTGCCCTCACGCGAGGAACTGCTCAGCCGGTTGCTGGGAACCATGAAAGCCCCGATAGGCGCCTTTGCCGGCGTCCTCGCGGCGATCCCGAGATCCCTGCTCTTCGCGTTGAAAGCCATAGAACAACAGAAGGCCGGCGGCGCATCGGAAACCGCAGCCTCAGAATGAGTGAAATATTATTCTCTGAACACTTGACAGCGAATCGAGGAGGACACAATGTCGGTTACTAAGGATGACGTAAAAGAGTTCATTCGGAATATGTCCGTATTGGAACTCAGCCAGTTAGTAAAAGAGTTGGAAGAAGAATTCGGGGTGTCTGCGGCGGCGCCCGTTGCAGCTGCGGGAGTCGGAGCAGCTGCTGGTGGAGATGCAGCCCCGGTTGAGGAAAAAACAGAATTCGACGTGATCTTAAAGGAATTCGGAGCTCAGAAAATTCAGGTCATCAAAGTCGTACGCGCTCTGACCGATCTGGGTCTGAAAGAGGCCAAAGATCTAGTGGAAGGTGTTCCTAAACCGGTGAAAGAGGGAGTCTCCAAAGAAGACGCTGAGAAGGCCAAAGCAGCCTTGGAAGAAGTCGGCGCCGTGGTGGAAATTCAGTAAATCCCTTCTAGTCCGAAAAAATGGGGCCTGCTATCCGGTTACAGCCGTAGCGGGCCTACATTTGCCGATACACCTGCCCTTGATCCTTCCTTGAGGACACATAGCCAGAGGTAAAATAATGGGTTCCTTTTCCGTGCACTCACAGAGGCTCAGGAAGAATTTCGCTCGTATACCCCAGATAGCAGGTATTCCTAATCTTATCGAAATTCAGAAACAATCGTATGATCGCTTTTTACAATCGGATGTCCCACCGGAGGCTCGGGATGATTCGGGACTTCAGGCGGTGTTCAAATCGGTGTTCCCGATCAAGGATTTCTCGGATACTGCTTCTCTCGAGTTTATCAAATATACATTAAGCGAAGAGAAATACAATGTGGAAGAATGCCTTCAAAAAGGCGTCACGTATGCCCTTCCACTCAAAATAACCGTACAGCTCATCGTCTGGGATGTTGATCCCGACACGAATTCACGCACCATCCGCGACGTGAAGGAGCAAGAAGTATACTTCGGTGAAATCCCGATCATGACGACAAACGGCACGTTCATCATAAACGGCACCGAGCGCGTCATCGTCTCACAATTGCATCGTTCACCCGGCATTTTCTACGACCACGACAAAGGTAAGACCCACGCAAGCGGCAAATTGCTCTATTCAGCCCGTATCATCCCCTTGCGCGGCTCATGGATCGACTTTGAGTTCGACCCCAAAGACAGGCTCTACGTCAGGATCGACAGGCGTCGCAAGCTGCCCGTCACGGTGTTCCTGAAGTCCCTCGGGTACTCCACTGAAGAGATCCTGAACTATTTTTACACGACGCAGACGATTCTCCTTTCGTCCGACGGCGTCAGCAGGATCGTGAATCTCCAGATGCTGCTCGGCACCCCTGCGCCCGTGGACGTCATGGTCGAAGGCACGGACGAGATCCTGGTTCGCCGTAACAAGAAGATCACCCGCGCCGCAGTGAAACGTCTCGGGGACCGCCACATAGCGCCGCTTCAGATGAAGAAAGAAGACCTCATCGGCAAAGTCATAGCCCGGGACATCATCGACGAAAATACCGGTGAAGTGGTCGCCGCAGTCAACAAAGAAATCATGCCCGAGGAAGTCGATCAGTTCGTGGAAGACCTCCTGAGCAAAGGTATCACCAGCTTTGAGGCGCTTTTCATCGAGGAACGCATCGTCTCTTCGTCGTTGCGCGACACGCTCCTGGAAGACAAAATCGACGACCGACCCAATAAGGTGATCGACGACTTCCACAAGGCGCACCCGGACGACACCACGAGCAACGAGACTCTGAACGCCGAGATCGAGATCTATCGTCGGCTCAGGCCCTCGAACCCCGCCACCGTCGAGATAGCGAATACGTTCTTTAAGAACCTCTTCTTCAAGACCGAGTACTACGATCTTTCCAAGGTGGGCCGGCTCAAGCTCAACCGCAAGCTGGGCATCTCCATGGAGGAAGCGCCTCTTACCCTGCGTACGCTGCGGAACGAGGACATCATGCTCTCCGTGAAGTACCTTCTTGAACTCAAGGAAGGTCGTCGCGGTCGCGAAATCGACGACATCGACCACATGGGGAACCGCCGCGTGCGATCCGTGGGCGAGCTGTTGGAGAACCAGTATCGTATCGGCCTCGTGCGTATGGAACGCGCCATCAAGGAACGCATGAGTCTCCAGGACGTGGAAACCCTCATGCCCCACGACCTGATTAACGCCAAGCCCGTTACCGCCGTCGTGAAGGAGTTCTTCGGATCATCCCAGTTGTCTCAGTTCATGGATCAGACGAATCCTCTGAGCGAGATCACTCACAAGCGCCGCCTCTCGGCCCTTGGACCGGGCGGTCTTACACGAGAGAGGGCGGGCTTCGAGGTTCGAGACGTGCATCCCACGCACTACGGTCGTATTTGTCCCATTGAGACACCTGAAGGCCCGAACATCGGCCTCATCGTCTCGCTGTCCACGTTCGCTCGAGTGAACGACTTCGGGTTCATCGAAACACCGTACCGACCGGTTCACAACACCAAGGTGGGTAAGGAGATCCGCTTCCTTACGGCCCTTGACGAGGAAACTCACGTCATCGTCCAGGCCAACGCCCTCATCGACGAAAGCGGGAACCTGTCCTCGGATCTGGTGTCCGTTCGCCACAAAGAAGGCGAATACGCCATGGTGAGCAAGCAAGAGCCGGACCTCATGGACGTGTCGCCGAATCAGCTCGTCTCCGTGGCGGCCTCCTTGATCCCGTTCCTGGAAAACGACGACGCAAACCGCGCCCTTATGGGCTCGAATATGCAGCGTCAAGCCGTGCCGCTTTTGACTACCCAAGCGCCTCTCGTAGGCACGGGCATGGAGAAAGTGGTGGCTACGGACTCAGGCGTGACCATCATCGCCAAACGCGAAGGTTTTGTGGATTCCGTAGACGCCGGCCGCATTGTGGTCAAGGCCGCTGAATTCACCGAAGGTGATCGCGATCCCGGCGTGGATATTTACAATCTCGTTAAGTATCAGCGCTCGAACCAGAACACCTGCATCAACCAAAAGCCCATCGTGAAGAAGGGCGATCGCGTGGTAAAGGGCCAAGTGCTGGCGGACGGCCCCGCAACGGACAAGGGCGAACTTGCCCTCGGCAGAAACGTCCTGGTGGCCTTCATGGCCTGGGGCGGGTACAACTACGAGGATTCGATCCTCATTAGCGAAAAGATCGTAAAAGAGGACATCTTCACCTCCATCCACATCGAAGAGTTCGAGGTGATGGCCAGGGACACCAAGCTCGGCAAGGAAGAGATCACCCGAGACATCCCGAACGTCGGCGAAGAAGCCCTGCGCAACCTGGACGAATCGGGGGTCATCCGCATCGGCGCGGAAGTCAAGCCCAGCGACATCCTCGTGGGTAAGATCACACCCAAGGGTGAAAACCAACTCAGCCCCGAAGAAAAGCTCCTGCGGGCGATCTTCGGTGAAAAGGCCGGCGACGTGCGCGATTCCTCGTTGAGGGTTCCCCCAGGAGTCGAGGGCACGGTTATCGGCGCCCGTATCTTTTCCAGGAAGGGCACGGACAAGGACTTCCGGACGATCTCCATCGAAGAGGAAGAGACCGCCAAGCTGTCCAAGGACCGTGATGACGAGCTGCGAATCCTCGAGGAAGGCGCTCGCGAACGTATCCGAGGAATGGTTGTCGGAAAAGTGGCGGCTTCGGCCCTGGTGGATCCCACCAACAAGAAGACCTATGTGGGCAAAGGCGACACCGTCACTCCCGAAATGGTGAACGCGGCGCCCTTGGAGCTCCTTCGCGAATTGGCCCTTTCCCAAGGCGAGTCGGAGACGGAAGAAGATGTCGTTCGCGTATTGGAAAGACTCCGCGATCAACGCTACTTCTGGAATCTCCATTATGAAGAACGCATCAACCGCCTGAAAAAAGGCGACGAATTACCTCCCGGCGTTATAAAGCTGGTGAAGGTGTATATAGCGATTAAGCGCAAACTCTCAGTGGGCGACAAGATGGCCGGCCGCCATGGTAACAAGGGCGTGCTTTCCAGGATTCTTCCTGAAGAGGACATGCCCTACTTTGAGGACGGCACCCCCTTGGAGATCGTGCTGAACCCCCTCGGCGTGCCTTCACGTATGAACGTGGGGCAGATCCTTGAGACGCACCTGGGTTGGGCCGCCCGCGGCTTGGGCGAGAGCCTGAATCGCATGCTCGAAGAAAATTTCTCGCCGGATAAATTGCGTCAACGACTCCTGTCGATCTTTGAAGGAGAAGAGCCCGAACGTAAGAAGCGCATGGCCGAAATCATCAATGATTTGGATGACGACCAGGTGAAGAAGTTCGTGGCCACCTTGGACCAGGGAATAGCGGTCTCCACGCCCGTGTTCGACGGCGCCCGTGAGACCGACATAAAGGCGCACCTAGAAGAAGCCGGTTTACCCGCCGGCGGTCAAACGCAACTCTACGACGGCCGCACCGGTGAGCCCTTTGATAACAATGTCACGGTGGGCATAATTTATATGATGAAACTCCACCACTTGGTGGACGACAAAATCCATGCAAGGGCCATAGGACCCTACTCATTGGTAACCCAGCAGCCCCTTGGAGGAAAGGCTCAGTTCGGTGGTCAGCGCTTGGGTGAAATGGAAGTCTGGGCCATGGAGTCCTACGGCGCGGCGTACTCACTGCAAGAATTCCTTACCGTGAAGTCCGACGACGTAACCGGCCGAACTCGCATGTACGAAAGCATCGTCAAAGGCACCAACGTGCTTGAACCGGGACTCCCCGAATCGTTCAACGTGTTGGTGAAAGAAATAAAATCCCTAGGCCTCGATGTGGAGCTGCTTGAGAGCGAGCCCGCAGTGGCCGGATAACACAAACCGCCCCGGTCCAGGCCGGGGCTTTCCCTTCGCTGTTCGGTTTACCGAATGCGCTCCCACGAGGAGGGAAACATTGGAAGATATATATTTTAGCTTTTTTGAAAAACCCAAAGACCCGGTGCATTTCAACTCGGTGAAAATCTCGCTTGCCTCACCCGAGAAAATCCGCTCATGGTCCCATGGGGAAGTGAAAAAACCCGAGACCATTAATTATCGTACGTTCAAACCCGAAAGAGACGGCCTATTCTGCGCCAAGATCTTCGGGCCGGTAAAAGACTACGAATGTAACTGCGGGAAATACAAACGCATGAAGCACCGCGGCACGATCTGCGAAAAATGCGGGGTCGAGGTCATCCAGTCCAAGGTGCGACGCGAACGTATGGGCCACATCGAGCTGGCCACCCCGGTAGCGCATATATGGTTCCTCAAGAGCCTGCCCAGCCGCATCGGCACGCTCCTGGACCTCACGCTCAAGGAAGTGGAACGTGTTCTCTACTTCGAGTCCTTCTTGGTGCTCCATGCAGGACAGACGGACCTGGAAGTAGGCGCGCTCATCAACGAAGACACCTACCGAAAGACCATCGAAACCTACGGTATCGGTTCCTTTGAAGCGCGTATGGGCGGCGAGGCCGTGCGAGACATGTTGGATCGCCTGGATCTCGTCTCGGACAGCGTGCGTCTGCGCGATGAGATGAAGGATTCCACCTCCGAGGCCAAGCGCAAGAAGCTCGCCAAGCGTCTGCGCGTGCTCGAGGCCCTCAAGGGCATCGAACCCGAGACCCTGGTCAAGGAACTCACAATTCTCTTTCAGGGCCAGTACGATTCGGAAAGCGAGTCCGCAAAGTTCATCGAGGAACTGCTGCTATCCGCCCGACAAATCCAATTGCGCTGGGACGACACGGATGATTGGGAAATCCGCAAGCAACTGGCGTTCGTCGAGATCAACAGCATCATCAACCGACTGAACCTGTCCCACGTCACGATCCCGGAAGACGTGGCCAAGTACCGTCAGTGGCAGAACCCCGCGTGGATGATCCTGAATACCGTACCTGTGATTCCGCCTGATCTGCGACCATTGGTTCCCCTGGACGGCGGTCGTTTCGCGACATCGGACCTTAACGACTTATATCGGCGAGTCATCAACAGAAATAACCGTCTAAAAAGACTAAAAGAACTGAACGCCCCTGAAATTATTCTCCGAAACGAAAAGAGAATGCTTCAGGAAGCCGTAGACGTACTCTTTGATAACGGCCGACGCGGGCGAGTCATCACGGGACCGAACAAACGGCCCCTGAAGTCGCTATCCGATATGCTCAAAGGGAAACAGGGCCGCTTCCGCCAGAACCTCTTGGGTAAGCGCGTGGACTACTCGGGTAGATCCGTTATCGTCGTAGGCCCGGACCTCCGTTTGCACCAATGCGGGCTTCCCAAGCGCATGGCCCTCGAGCTGTTCAAACCGTTCATCTATAACAAGCTCGAGGTCAACGGCTACGTCACCACCATCAAGAGCGCCAAAAAGCTCGTGGAAAAGGAAACCCCCGAGGTCTGGGACATCCTTGAGGATGTGGTGAAGGAATACCCGGTGCTCCTGAACCGTGCGCCCACATTGCACCGCTTGGGCATCCAAGCCTTCGAGCCCGTGCTCATCGAAGGCAAGGCGATCCAGTTGCATCCCCTGGTCTGCACCGCCTTCAACGCCGACTTTGACGGCGACCAGATGGCCGTGCATATCCCACTTTCCGTCGAGGCCCAGGTGGAGGCCCGCGTGCTCATGATGAGCACCAACAACATCCTTTCACCGGCCCACGGGAAACCCATTATCGTGCCCACCCAAGACATCGTGCTTGGGCTCTATTACCTCACACGGGAGTCCATCGAGTCCATCCTGGACAAGCCGCCTCGGGTGTTCTCCGACGCCTCGGAAGTGCGCGTGGCCTACGATTCAGAGATGGCAGGCCTCCAGGAGCGCATCATCCTGCGTGATGAGTCCGGCGACAGAATAACCACCACGGTGGGTCGAGTCCTCCTCAGGGAAATCGTCCCCGAGGAAATCGGTTTCGCCTTCATTAACCGGGTTATGAAGAAAAAGGAACTCGCCAACCTCATTGACGAGGCATATCGCAAGTGCGGGGACAAAAAGACCGTTATCCTCGCTGACCAGCTCAAGGATATGGGTTACACCTTCGCAACCAAGGCCGGTTTGTCCATCTGCGTGGACGACATGAGTATCCCGGCGTCCAAGAAGGAAATCATTAACAAGGCGCGTGAGGAAGTCCTCGAGATCCAGAATCAGTTCAAGGAAGGTCTCATCACGGACGGTGAGCGCTACAACAAGGTGATCGACATCTGGGCGCGTGCGAACGAAGACATTTCCGAGCGCATGATGAGCGGGCTGCGCACCATGGTGGTCAAGCTCTCCGACGGCGAAGATCATCGCGTCGAAAGCTTCAACCCCATCTACATGATGGCGGATTCCGGCGCCCGCGGCAGCACACAGCAGATTCGCCAGCTTGCGGGTATGCGCGGACTCATGGCAAAGCCTACGGGAGAAATTATCGAGACGCCCATCGAGGCGAACTTCCGAGAAGGTCTCTCGGTGCTTCAGTACTTTATTTCGACACACGGCGCGCGCAAAGGCTTGGCGGATACGGCGCTCAAGACGGCGAACTCCGGGTATCTCACCCGCCGCTTGGTGGACGTCGCTCAGGACGCCATTATCGGCGAAGTGGACTGCGGCACGCTGGACGGTATTGAAATGTCCTCCCTCGAGGAAGGCGGCGAAACCATCGAGCAGGTGTCCGACCGCGTTCTAGGTCGAGTGGCCCTGGAGGACATCGAACACCCCTTTACCGGCGAAGTTCTCGTGGCCGCAAATGAAGAGATCAACGAAGAGCACCGTGAGCGCATCCAAGAAGCCGGTCTCGACAAAGTAAAAATCCGGTCCGCGCTCACCTGTCAAGCCCGTCGCGGTATATGCAGCCTGTGCTATGGCCGCGATCTGGCCCACGGCAGGATGGTGAACATCGGAGAGGCCGTCGGCATCATCGCAGCGCAGTCCATCGGTGAACCGGGCACGCAGCTCACCATGCGCACATTCCACATCGGCGGCACCGCTTCACTGAAACGGAACATCATCTCTTCACGTAAACGGGGCCGCGTCCAATTCGAGAAGGACAAGGACAAGATAAAGGCCCTCATGGTGTCCGAGGAATTCTCGATCGACAAAAACGAGGTCACCGAATGGCTTGTAAAAGACGGCCAGACCTTGCGTGAAAACGCCTTTCTCTATCAAGGTCCAAATCACAAAATGTCGGAAGCCGAGAGCATCGGCGGTAAAGTCGATATTGCTTTTGACCGTCAATCCTTCACCGTGACCGATGATGACAACGTGAAGCACGATTTCGACATCCCTGAAGATCATCGCTTCCTCGTAAAGAGCGGCGACAGGGTTCTGCCCAACTCTTATATTTACGAGCTGCAAACGAGCAGCAGAATCGCAGATTTCGAGAAACGCGGCGGCATCCTCAAAATGGAAGAGAGCGACGGCGACCGCATCAAGTTCATACTCTACGAGCGCTATTCGGTCATGGATTACATGAACGTAAAGGTGCTCGAAGGGGATTACATCAGCTCTGAAGGCCAAATCCTCCTCGAGTGGTTGGGCTCGGAATCATCCGAACTCTTCGCCAGGGTGGAAGGCCAGGTGCGCTTCATCGAGCTCAAGACGGTTATGAATCGCGACGGTGAGTTGGTGGTCCTGAACCGCAACGGTACCATCGCCATTACCGATGAGCGCGGACGTGAGCGTGAACGCATCAAAGTCATCTACGGCGCGAGACTTAGAGTGAGCGACCGCGAGAACGTCAATCGCGACTCGCTCCTGGCCGAGTGGGACCCGTATACCATCCCCATCATCACGGATGTTTCCGGTAAGGTGAAGTACGGGGACATGATCGAAGGCCTTACCATGAAAGAGCAGGTGGACGACGTAACCGGCCTTTCCCGTAAGGTCATCGTCGACCACAAGGAGCGCGATTCCGAGATCCGTCCTAGGGTGTCCATCAAGGATGAGAACGGTCGCACCATTAAGCTCAAAGATTCTGAGGCGCGGTATCTGCTCCCAGTGGGCGCCAACATCATGGTCAAGGAAGGCGAGGAAGTGCACGCAGGTGACGTTATCGCCAAGATCCCCCGTGAAACCACCAAAACCAAGGACATCACCGGTGGTCTGCCGCGCGTCGCCGAGCTGTTCGAGGCCCGCAAGCCTAAGGAGTTCGCCATCATCTCCGAGATAGACGGCATCGTCGCCTTCGGAAAGGACACCAAAGGGAAACGCAAAGTCGTCGTCACCCCTGAAGTGGGTGAGCCCAAGGATTACCTCATCCCTAAAGGCAAGCACATATCCGTGCACGCAGGGGACTGGGTGCAAGCGGGTGAGCCGCTCATGGAAGGTTCGACGAATCCTCACGATCTCTTGGGAATTAAGGGTGAAAAAGACCTGGCCAAGTACCTCGTGGATGAGGTGCAGGAAGTCTACAGACTCCAGGGCGTGAAGATCAACGACAAGCACATCGAGGTTATCGTGCGGCAAATGCTGCGCAGGGTGCGCGTCAAAGAGGTCGGTGACACGGACTTCCTTGTGGGTGAACAAATCGAACGAACCCTGTTCGAGGAAGAGAACAACCGAGCGGTCGCCGCGGGCGGCTCCGCCGCCGTGGGTGAGCCTTTGCTTCTGGGAATCACCAAGGCATCGTTGTCCACGGATTCCTTTATCAGCGCCGCGAGCTTCCAGGAGACGACCAAGGTATTGACCGAAGCCGCGCTCTCGGGTAAGATCGACTTTTTACGCGGCTTAAAAGAAAACGTCATCATGGGCCGACTTATCCCCGCCGGAACAGGCTTGGGTCGTTACAAAGACCTCAAGCTGCAACACCCCGCCGAGGCTGAGCCCCCCCAGACACGCCAACGCAAGTACGCGGACGGCTTCCAGAGCGCATAGCGTAGCTGAGAAATAAGAACCCTCACCCGAACCCCCTCTCCCATTGTGGAGAGGGGGCTTTTGGGTTCCCTAGCGCATTCTGGGGACGGGTGACCGGGGATTCAGCGCATTAGCGCTAGGCTCTGCTTTAATGAGTCCAGCGTGAATCAAGGGAGCTTACAAGCTCCGGTAGGGACCGCGTCCCTGGGGATCTTTGTACGCTGTCGCGCCGGCAAAACGCGATCCGGCCCTCCCTGATTCGGCTGAGCGGATTGGGTGTGGGGCTCCTTCCGGAAAAAGTATGAATTCCGTCGCGGAACCGATTTTTTCTCGACAGCGTGCTGGTAAGACGGGGAGCGGTTGAGCGGGGCGTCCGGCGCCGTTCGAGAAAAAATCGCTTGACAATAAAAATGACCTATGCTCATACTATGAGGATACATCTTTGGAGGTAATGGCGTATGCCCACGATTAATCAGTTGGTCAGAAAAGGTAGGACAAGGCCAAGGAAGAAAACCACGGCCCCCGCTCTGACCAATTGCCCACAACGTAGAGGCGTCTGCGTAAGGGTTTACACGACCACGCCGAAAAAACCGAACTCCGCGTTGAGAAAAGTCGCAAGGGTGCGACTCACAAACGGATACGAAGTCACCTCCTATATACCGGGCATCGGACACAATCTCCAGGAGCACTCAGTCGTGCTCATCAGAGGCGGTCGTGTCAAGGACTTACCCGGTGTGCGGTACCACATTATCCGTGGAACCCAGGACGCGTATGGAGTTCAAGATAGAAAGCAAGCGCGCTCAAAATACGGCGCAAAGAAACCCAAGTAGAAAGCGCTAGTTCAACCAGCCTCTATGTAGGGACACCGGCCGAATGCTACAACCGGGTCACATCGACCCGGGTATTCGCCAAAACATATATAACGACCTGACCGGGTCCGGGTAAACCGCCGACGCGGGACAGGTTCGGAGACAACACACGTTGTAAGTAGGCAAAGCCGAATTCTCCGGACCACGTCAACCCTGGAAGCTGCCCGGTTCCCTTTGTTCTAAAGACCGCATGGTCGAGCCGAGCTGAAAGCTAAACTGGAGCAGAATTCATGCCGAGAAAAGGAAAAGTTCCCAGGCGAGAAATACTACCCGATCCCATGTACCATCAAAGACTGGTGACCAAGTTCATCAACGGCATCATGTGGGACGGCAAGAAATCCACGGCGGAGGCGATCTTCTACGGAGCCTGCGACGTAATTGCCCGCCGCTCCGGCGACGATGCGCTCAAGATCTTCGAGCGAGCCGTAGATAACGTCAAACCCGTGCTCGAGGTAAGATCCCGAAGAGTCGGCGGCAGCACCTATCAGGTTCCTGTGGAAATTCGTCCGGAACGGCGTCAAGCCCTAGCCATTCGCTGGCTTATTCAGCACGCCCGTAATCGCGGCGAAAAGAGCATGCACGAAAAACTCGCTTCCGAACTCATGGACGCAGCCTCGAATAAAGGCAGCTCCGTGAAGAAAAAGGAAGACACCCACAAGATGGCCGAAGCGAACAAGGCCTTCGCACACTACAGATGGTAGTTGATCTAGGACGTAAATGAACGGCAACACCTTAACCGCCACCCGAAATATCGGGATTATGGCTCATATAGATGCGGGAAAAACGACTACTACGGAGCGAATCCTCTATTACACCGGGGTTTCGCACAAGATAGGCGAAGTCCATGACGGCGCCGCAGTCATGGATTGGATGGAACAAGAGCAAGAACGCGGCATAACCATTACATCAGCCGCCACGACCTGTATGTGGCGTAAACATAAAATCAACGTAATTGATACCCCCGGGCACGTGGACTTCACCATTGAGGTCGAGCGTTCCCTCCGAGTCCTGGACGGCGTTGTGGCCGTTTTCTGCGCGGTCGGCGGCGTCGAGCCTCAGTCCGAAACCGTATGGAAACAGGCCGAGAATTACGGCATCCCTAGGATAGCCTTTATAAATAAGATGGATCGCTCGGGCGCTGACCACACTCGCGTGCTCCAAATGATAAGAGATCGGCTCGGCGCAACCCCGTTGCTCCTTCAGGCGCCTCTCGGCACTGAAGAAAACTTCAAGGGCGTCATCGACCTGCTCCACATGAAGGGCATGCTTTACGACGATTCCACCAACGGGATGAACTACACCACGGTGGACATCCCCGCCGACATGCTCGATGAGGCCAAGCTTCTCCGTGAGCAGTTGGTGGAACAAATTTGCGAGTTGGACGATCACCTACTGGAACGCTATCTGGAAGGCGAAACCAATATTCCCGCGCCCGAGTTGATTGAGGTGATCCGTAAGGGTTCCCTGGACCTGCGCATTGTGCCGGTGTACCTTGGCGCCGCTTTCAAGAACAAGGGCATACAACCGCTACTGGACGCTGTCGTGGACTTTCTCCCTTCGCCGATGGATACCCCGCCGGTAGAAGGAAAAGACGACAAAGGCCAAACCGTGCGCCGAGCGCTCAACGGACCGTTTTCGGCCCTGGCCTTCAAGATAATGAATGACCCGTACACGGGGAACCTCACATTCATTCGCGTCTACAGCGGTAAATTGGCTGCCGGTTCCAGCGTATACAATGTGAACACGGGCAAAAAGGAGCGCGTAGGTCGTCTCCTGAAGATGCACGCCAACCAGCGCGAAGAAGTGAAAGAGGCGTCAGCAGGCGATATAGTGGCCGCAGTGGGGCTCAAGCACACGAACACGGGCGACACGCTAGCGGACGAGGACCATCCTCTCCTGCTGGAATCCATCGAGTTCCCGGAACCGGTCATCTCCATCGCCCTCGAACCCAAGAGCAAGGACGAAGTGGAGAAGCTGTCCCGAGCGCTCAGCCGATTGCTCAAGGAAGACCCTTCCCTTCGTGTCAAACACGATCGCGAGACAGGCCAGACCGTGCTTTCGGGCATGGGCGAGCTACACCTCGAGATCGTCGTGGATCGCCTCCTTAGGGAATTCCAGGTCGAGGCGAGTGTCGGCGCTCCGCAGGTGGCGTTCCGTGAGACCTTGAGCAAACCCGTGGACATCCATTATCGCCATGTCAAGCAGACGGGCGGCAAGGGCCAATTCGCGGAAGTGGTTATCAAGGTGGAACCGGGCGATCGCGGTTGCGCATACGAATTTGTAGACAAGATCACGGGCGGAGTTATTCCCAAGGAATACATCAAGCCCGTAAACGAAGGCATTCGCAGGGCTATGGAGTCCGGTGTGGTAGCGGGATACCCCGTGGTCGACATTAAAATCACCCTTGTGGACGGCAAATACCATGAGGTGGACTCGTCTGAAATGGCCTTCAAGATGGCCGGGTTTATGGCGTTCAAGCAGGCCTGTCAAAAAGGCGGCAGCATCCTACTCGAGCCCATCATGGATGTCGAAGTAGTTACACCGGGCGAGTTTCTCGGAGACACTCTGGGAGACCTCACAGCCCGTCGAGGCCGAATATTAGGTATGGAGAGCCGATCCGGAGTTCAGATCGTAGGCGTGAGGGTGCCTCTCGCCAGGATGTTCGGATACGCCACCGACCTCAGGAGCCTTACACAAGGCCGTGCAACATTTACGATGCGATTTTCTCATTATGAAACGGCGCCTCAATCGGTAACCGAAAAAATTGTGGCGGATTTCAAACAATCTGGAGGAGCCCATGGGCAAGGCGAAATTTGAGCGCACCAAGCCTCACGTGAATATCGGCACCATCGGTCATATCGACCACGGCAAGACTACGCTTACGGCGGCAATAACCCGCACCTTGGCCAAAAA
>JBBRBO010000034.1:0-30121 GCA_038205805.1 Desulfomonilales bacterium | reverse complement strand
ATGGCGATCATTCGACCCCTTACCGCATTCTGCACGGCTGTGTTTGCCGGAACACTGCGGAATTTTGCGCATTCGGACTTTAACCCTGCCGGAGCCGCTTCAATCGACAAAACTTGTCCCGTAGATGGCTGCTGTGATGGGGTGGATTGCGATCCCAAAGTTCACGCACGGCATCACACCTATTGGGAGAAAATGGCGGCCGGTCTTCAGTTCGCTTTTAACGAGCTGATGACCGATCTAACGAAATGGTTCATCTTAGGTGTCTTCTTGGCCGGCGCAATCACGGCCCTCGTACCGGACACATGGATTCACGAGATATCCGGTCAAGGTCTGGTCGTATACTTGGGAGTCCTTTTCCTCAGCCTACCAATGTACGTCTGTGCTACGCTGTCTACGCCCATAGCCGCGGCGCTAATTATGAAAGGATTAAGCCCAGGGGCCGCCCTGGTTTTGCTCATAGCCGGTCCGGCCACGAACATTGCTACGGTCACCATGGTGGCTGCATCTCTGGGGAAGCGGACTCTTCTTATCTATCTGGGCGCCATAGTTTCATTCACCCTCGCATTCGCTTATCTCACTGATTGGCTCTATGCGGCCTGGGGTTTACCCATACCTGGAATGATCGGAGCAGAGCAGTCCACGGAGCTATGGTGGTTAGAGACCGTAGCCGCCGTCATATTGGGAATCCTGATGCTTCGCAGTGTGTGGAAACTCTTGTGCGCGAAGCTCGTCGGCGCCGGCTCAATGCATCAAGACTCCAGCGCGTGTTGCCGATCAGGCGGACTAGAACCTGCCGGCTGAACGCGCCCAAATTCCCCGTGTGGGAAAGAAAAGTGAGGTCGGCGACGCAGACAGACTCCAGATTCTTCTGTGAAGGCGAAGCCTACAATCTCCCTGATAATCTCAGATTAAAAAGAGACGTGGAACCCGGCGCCGGTATTCTCGATATTCGTCGCCGAATTGCCGCACGAGATCACGTTCTTCCAGTAGCAAGCCCGCGTAAATCCATATGGACCAGAGCACGTTGAAGAGCAGTCTATCCGCTGTTAATTTGGGAGTGACCCAGATAAGAATCAGGACGAAAAGGTAGAGGGGGTGACGCGTGATCGAATACAGGCCGCTGGTGACCAGCTTGGGTTTGCCGGCTGTTTCGTCACCGGCCATTCCTGATTCCGTTACTCCGAAAGGATCGGACCTACGCAAAGTATAGGCCCCCCAGACTACACCTCCGAGGGCCACATATTGGCCGGCGTATATCAGCGAGCGCCAAAACCCCCGCACGTGGTAAATCACCGTCGTCGAAGGCTGCCACAGCCCCATTGTAGCGGTTAAAACGATTCCCGCGGCAAGAGCGAACACCATCGTTGTACGATCCGGCCCGACTACCGTCGCAACCCTCCGATCCGCTGATTCGCGAGCCATGACACTGTGCTGCAGAAAAAACATGCAGGACAACAACGCGTCCCATAGAAGCTTGTTTGTTTCAGTGAACCCAAGGGGGATGTGTACGGCGGGGCCGCGAAATGTATAAGCCCCGAAGAGGAGCAACCCGAGTCCCCCCATGAGGATAGCGGTCGCAAGCAGCGTATAGGTGAACACGGTTGATGACGTTCCACGTATACGCTGCATGGGTAAAAGGCTCCTTCCTGGTTATCGTCGCGGCGCTATGGGAGCAAGGGGACCTTGGCGGCGGGTACGAGGATCACGAGGACCTCCCGGGACCAGCGTGCTCGGCCACGGAACCGGATTGGCCGGAGACGCCCACTCTTCGTCACCTTGTCGTTCAATATTGTTGTCGATATCGCCCACCGCGCTCACACCGAATGTATGAAGGTTTTTCTCGTTGTAAGGGAAGTTACGTAACGGCAGCGTGAGGAAAAGGTTAGCCTCGTCGTTTCTCGCTGCGTGTTGTGGATTCTGGTTGTCATAACGCGGTAGATCTTCCCCCCAGGAACGGAGTTGTATCCTAGTGGGATGAATGTGGAACATGCTTACCAAGGCGTCTCTGACGACTGTAGCTCTTTTAGCCGCAAGTTCTTTGTTCGCCTCGGGTCTCCCAAAAAAGGTGGTATGGCCGTCTATCTGCAAATTATATTGCGGGATCGCCATCATGAAATTCGCTACGCTTTCCAGTTTAAGCGCTTCGGACGGCAGCAGTTCCCAACTCTTTTCCTGAAAGAATATTTCAGGATACGGGAACATGATTTCACGAAGCATTACTTCCCATACGAAATCTTTCATCTGCGGTTTGGAACGCACTTCTTCCCAATGTCGGGCATACCCGTTGGTTAGTTTACACACTTCGTAGAGATTACGCCAACCCACTTCCATTTCCCCGAAGAAAATGGAGTAAACCTCGATGCGGTCGCACAATTCTTTTTTCAGGGCCTCAGCCATGCGTTGAGGACACTCACCCTGGCCGCCGCCGTCTGAGAAGATAACCACGGCTGTACGACCGGAAGCGGCTATGGCCATGGAGCCGGCCAATTGAAGCGCTTCAGGCAAACCGGCTGTTCGGAATGGTCCTGTTCGGTAGTCTCGTAAATGCCCGTATACCGGCTCGAATTTGGCGGGAGACCAAGGTCCCAAGGGTATGAGGATTCGCGGGGAAGTACAGTCGCCGTACGTGATCAACGCCGCGTTTGTGTCGTATTGCCAACGGGGCGTGTGCGGAGCCACGCTGTTGAACAGGGCAAGCGCTCTCGATGCCACGAAAAGCTTTTGAAGATCATAGTTCTTCGGATAACCGCCTATCATGGAATCCGAGACATCGAACAAGAAAATGATGTTATGAAATCTCGGCAAGTAGTCGTGTTCCTTTTCCAGATCCACAGCGGCTTCAAGTCGGCCGGCGGAAAGAGTCATAAGACACAGAAGACTGAGAAAGAGAGCGCATTTTTTCATCGAGGACCTCCTACCTTTGGGCCCTTATATTTTGTTGAACTTCCCAAATATGCTAAGACGCCCACTACATACGCACTCATACTAAAGTATTACATGAGACTTGTCAATGCAAATTCAGGCGACACTATGGGCGCCTACCGGCATTTGTTTCAGGCGACCCTTCACCGGGAGCAGAGGCGTCTCAAGTTCTGTGAACGATTGCCCATGGAGAGTAGAAATGCTCGTCAGTGTATGCAGCACATGAGTCGAAGTCTCGTGTGTAAAGAAGCCGCCCATCAGATGCGTCGTCCTCGACGGTTGTGTTGTGCATGAAAATTGTCCAGAAGCGGTCTAATATGCGCAAGATCCGATCTGATGCGCTCCAGATAGCTGTATCCAGCGGTGACGGCTTTGACATGTCCTGCTCGGGCTATCGCGAGCCGTTCTTGAGGCCGGCTGAGATAATACTTCACCTTGTGCAGCAATTCAGTCGGATCGCTGAAAAACTCGGCTTCACGGCCCTCTTCGTAAAAGGACAGGTGTTCGTCCGTTCGTTCGGCCAGCATAAAAGCGCCGACAGCCGGGATTTCAAATGACCGTCCCGTAGATACGTTCCGGTTCTCTCGGGCCAAGAAGCACAGGGCAATGGAGGCGCTCGCAAGTATGGTTGCGTACTCTTTATCAGATACTTGCCTGAAAGCGGCTACTTGTCGGTACTCACGGGCATGCGGCGATTTATTCCAGTGCGATCCCCAAGTTCGGACGCGAATACCCGCTCGGATCAAAGGGAGCAGGTGTTCATCCAGGTGACTTCTCCAGAAGCCGATGAACGCTACATCAGAGGAGTAGGCGGGGTTGAGCGTTGCAGGTAATCCTCCCGGCATACACAACTCCGGATCGAACCCGAGGTATGTCTGAACCGCAGCTTTCGCGCCGAGTGAAATAAGTTCTCTCAGATTATTGGAATTGCTGGACAGGTGCACATGATAGTCGGGAATAGCCTGCTTGTAAAAGCGATAGAGAAGGCTGTGACGACGATTCATAAAGTCATCGGTCATGTGGTGCACCGTGAAGATACCCCTTGCAGAGAGCCGCTGGAGCGTATAGCGGCGCACATGAATACCTTTGTCCACCCAGGCGATATCGAACTCGCGTGTGTCCGCCCTTTGGACAATGTCCCAGTTAAAGCGTAGCGTTGCCGGACTCCAAAGGGTTCGCGCATACACTTTGTACACGAAGTCCTTCCAAAAGCGTATGTAATCCGAATACGCCAGAACCGATGTGGAGTGACCCAGTTGCTCGAGGGCTTTTCGTCTGGATCTACAGGTGCCGGAATCGTCTTCACAAATATATAAGATTTTCAGGTTATCCAAGTTTCAGCACGGGAGAGCGTAGTTTTCGGCGCGCTTTCTTCAGAGACAACAGGGATGCTAATACGAGAGTGCAGCTGAGCGCGGTCAACACCGGTATGGTGGTGGCTACAAATAGAGCGGGACCTGTCTCCAAGAGAACACGCGATTGATACACCAATGTAAGCAAAAAAAACATGGGCCACGATTCCTCTCTGCGCAAAGATAGCCCGGTAAGAAATGAATACGTGACGGCTAAAAGCAACCCCATACCGGACGATAAAAGGCAGCAGCCCATAAAGCCGAAATCCAGATAAAAGAGGGAATACCCGTATGTGGCGAACTTTATCGGGTTCACCGGCAGGACGTCTTGAGCAAGAAACTCGCGTGCGATGTCGTACAACCGAATGGGTTTTCCGGGCCATAGAAACGTAGGGATAGACTGGGCGAGTTCCCCTACCACGCGACCGGAGTATGTCCGCGTTCCGGACGCAGCGGAATGGTAGATCACGGCGAAATTCTCAAAAGCGTGTTCGCGACCCATCCCTTGGTTAAGGGCTTCGGCCCAACCGGTGGTTTGGGCGCCGGTGGCGTCTTCCCATTGGGCGTAGCGCTGCACGGCGAAAGGTGTAAGGATAATTGCGCAGGCAAGCACGGCGATCACAAGTTTAGATGAGCGGAAGATTCTCTGTTGAAAATAAAGCGCCGTCATCACGGCAAAATTCAGAAACGCCGCCTTGGATCGTAACAAGAGCCCCGACGGTAAGAACAAAAGAAAGAGCACGCCCCCATAGGTTTGATTCTGCGCCATCATCAGCACGGGTAGGATGTATACGGCGCGATAGATCGCCATCAACCAATAATAGCCGGTTATGGGCAAATCGGCATCCCCGCTGAGGATTTGTGCAAAAATACAGCCGGCGCCTACCACCAAACACGAAATAAATACAGCAGGCGTAGTGAAACGATGTCCCAAAGGAAAGCCTGTGGCGGTCCGGCCGTCATCCAATCTTCTCAAAAGAAGAGGCACGCCCATGAGCCGCACGGTCACATGATAAATAATGCCCGTTAGGCCTATGACAAGCATCGGCTCTGCTAGAAACCATTCATCCTGCACAAACATGCGCGCCGTGTTCAGCATGGTAAATTCACCCGTGCGATAGGCCAGGGGCGGAATCATCAACCAGACGACCTGAATGGGAAAGAACGAGATAGGATGTAACAGATTGACCCTGCCCGCAGCCAGGTTCACAAAGAACGGCCCCAACCAGCAGACCGTCGCCGCCAAAAAAGCAAATACGTCCACTTCGGAAATCATGCAGGGGCCTTGGGGCCGTGTCGCAGAGACACTTTGATGCGGTCCCATGTGCGTTGCAGGCGCTGAAGGAGCATTCCCGCTTTCGCCGCTATCGGGACGTGCGAAGCGGGCAGATACACGACTGCGTCTGCTAGGAACGAGAATCGCAAGTGGAACACATCCGCTAGTAACTGGCGTATTATTCGCAGCAGAAAACGTCGGCAAAAAAAGCGCCACGCTTTCTCGGTGATATCCGGGCGTAGAGCGCTCCAGCGAAGCACGTTAGTAAGCAATATCCTTTCCGTGGACGGTATGAATACGGTCCACACGCGGCTATTCCAAGGATGACCGGGTTCTCGGGGCCGCAGGAGGATCAAAGGCTCGGTTACATAGGCCGCGTCGTATTTAGAAGCCAGCCGCATCCACATGTCCACATCCGACAAGATCCCGAATGCGGGGTCGTATAATCCCACTTCCCGGTAAGCGCTTCTACGCACCATCGCCGAGCCGTGAACCGGCGATGAACCTTTTTGCACAATATCCGCAAATAGTTTTCGCCCGGGTACTAGATCGCTCGAGTAGTTCTTGTGTACGCAGCCGGTATCTCGACCGTCTGAATCAAGTACGCCGTATTGATTGAACACAAAGGCTGTGCTGGGATGACGCAGCAGGGCCGCGAGCCATTGCTCGAGTAGATCCTGCCTAAACACATCTCCGTCATGAAGCTGCGCAATGTACTCGGCGGAAGCGCAGCCGATTGCCTTATTAAGATTACCGGGCATGCTCAGGTTGCTACTGTTCCGAAAGTAGCGAATACGGGAATCACGTCGCATATAGTCGCGACAAAGATTCTCCGTATCATCGGGTGAACAATCATCTGCGATGATGAGCTCAAAGCGCTCATGCGTTTGGCGCAGAATGCCGTCAATTGTGGCCGCCAAGACTCCCGCACGGTTATATGTCACCAGGCAAACACTGATGAAGATTTCATGGGTAGGAATGGGGGCGCGTCGCAAGGCAAAATCCTTCATTTTCAAGCGCGTATGCAATGGATCATTCATACCGCCGTGCTTTCACAAAACTATGATCGGCGGAGTAATTTTTTCAAAGCAGGTTGTCCAACCTATTTATAAGAAAGTTGTGATGATCACCGAAAGCGGCATTTTCTCCTTGGGAAAAGCCCGTTTCGACAATTTCAAAAGTTCTTATAAAGGATTTTGGGGAGAAACCTTCTTTCACGCAGGTTCTCCCCAATATTACTTTTTGATTAGATATTGGTATCATTCATCGAGCGCCCCGCATCATTTCACCCACGGTTTGAATGATGATTTTCAAATCAAACCCGATACTGAGGTGTTTTAGGTAATAGAGGTCGTAACACAGTTTTTCGAGCGCATCACGCTTATCAGCAGCATACCGAAACTTGATTTGAGCCCAACCGGTGAGCCCCGGTTTCACGAGTAGCCGCAGATTGAAGAGAGGGTTCATTTGCTGAAGCGCTTCGTGAAATTCCGGTCGTTCGGGCCGAGGACCGACGAGAGACATGTCCCCTTTCAATATGTTGATGAATTGCGGAAATTCGTCCAGCCGAGTACGGCGAAGGATCTTCCCTATTCCGGTTATCCGGTTATCCGATACGGCGGCCCACACGGCGGCCCCATCCGGCTCAGCGCCTTGGATCATTGTGCGAAATTTCACCAGATAAAAGCGCCTGCCGTGTTTCCCCAGACGCTCTTGTCTATAGAACACGGATCCTTTGCTGTCCAATTTTATGGCTCCCGCCACAAACGGCAAGATCATCAGCATCAGGCATAGTCCCGCTACTGCGGCGAGAATGTCTATACAGCGCTTTATACCCAAGACAATTGGATCCGACACATTCAGATCGGCCGCGACGGCCCAACTAGGATCGAGGCGTCCTGCCGGAGCTTTCTGAAAAGTGTTTTCGAAGAAATCCTCGAACGCAGTAACCTGCACACCGTGCTCCATGTAACGATATAGATCTTGAAACAGAGCTTTCGAGTGCACGCTTTCCACCACTATCTGATCAACGCTTGAGAGGGGTTTACCTAGCTCTGCGTCCGGTGGTTCGATGCTGTGGTTCATCCTTTCCACTATGTTGATCTCAGAATCCACCGCATTCTTCGCTGAGCCGGCGATGAGTTCCGCCGCATCCTGCGTTCCTATCAGCAAGATGTTTGTCCCGGTCTTCGCTGCATAGTGCAGATAAACCACTCGGCTTAAAACGGCGGCGAAGGTCATGGTCATCACGGTTAGCAGAGTAATCCAACGACCTATGGGAGAGTACGTCCAGAAATAGTTCACAATAAGCAAGAGAGTCCACGCAAGCGAGCCCGTCACGAAGCTGTACACGATTACGGTAATATGTGACCGGTACGCCTTGCGATCATAGAACCCCACGGCCAGTCCGACGAACGGAAACAGTATGAGAAACAGGACTGAGAGGTAACTCACGGGAGGGCCTGCACTGCTCGCGTACGCTAGGTTGTACACCGGAGACAAATGATGTCCCAGCGCCACGGCTAGGGCCGCGGCAAAGGAATCCCAAACCGTGAAGACTTTCAGTTTGAGATTTGGGCGTCTTGAAAGATTGCGACATACGAGGGTGAATAGGGAACGAGATGTGCGCGGCCGACCTAAGCCCGCTTCCGAGACATCATGCTGCGGGAATTGCTTAGAGCCCTCGTCTTTGAAATGAGCAAAGGAGTCTGAAACACTGTGGTCATCTAAACGACATCCACTTCGCGAGTCCCGGCCTGCGAAAAAATAGTCCATAGCGCACCCTGTGTCACAAAATCGTTGTGGTCTTTCGGGGTAAGACGTCTTTGTGGAATTTCCGGGGCAGAGCCACTGATGGAGGGATGTCTATTGGCGTTCACTCCCGGAAGTCCGGTCTTCGACCATAGGCACACGTGCTGCCTTTGCAACCGCTTGCAGGAGCCGCGGTTCTTCAGTACATACCACCGGCGTCATTTTCCCCGCCACGAGTTCCCCTAGCGCTACAATGCGAAAGGGAGATCTTTCAAAAAGCAGGTGAAAACGTTTACCGCTCAACCTCGATGTTGAAAATATTTTTAGGGTTGATTCCTTCGTAAGAGCTACCAAGGAATAGGCGGATTATACACGAAAGGAGGAGAGACTGCAAAGAAATACCTTCACCTGGAGCGGGAAAACTGCGCGTCTCCGATTAATTTCCTGAAATACGGAACAAGGCGCCTCCGATGCAGCGCAATCAACGTAAGCAGCGCGGCCGTCAGAAAAAGAGCAGCGGACGCGCCGAACGCCCACATACCGTCCGGAGGGAAAAGGTGGCCCGCAGTGTGAGCGATTACCACGAGCACGACGCCTGAATAGACCAGTGAGTAGGGCAGCAGCGGCCGTTCAACCGCCGGACTTACGTTCCGGAACGCTTGTGATTGCATCAAGACTGCAAAGAGCAGGGATAGAGCCCCTGCTGCAGCGAGTCCCAGCATTCCCATAGGCGCAAGGGCCAATAAGAGCGGAATATTCAAACCTGTCTTGAACCAGTTTGATCTCACGCAAAATGAGAAATGTCCCAACGACAGCGCCATGTTGTTCAAGCCGATAAAGATCGTAGTGATTACGCCTGTTATACAGAATAGACCATTCAGGACGGCGCCGCCATAATATTGATCTCCTACCCATAGCTGGATGAATTGGTGATTAAAGGCCCCGGCGCCGGCCATAAACAGCAACGCGCAGAGCACGCTGATGTACAAAATGAATGATATCGCGCTGGTTGCGCCACCGGTGTCTCTTTCCCCCGCGAAGTGCGCTAAACTTGGACCTGCGGCATGGGAGACATAGGTGGCGATGTTCGTAAGTATAGTGGGAGCCATGTTTGTAAACGCGAACACATTGCAATACGCGGGATCATACCAGTGCGCCAGGATAATCAAGGGCATTCGATTGACGGCCGCATACGCCGCGCCTGACCCAAACAAAGGTATGGATTCGCCGGCTATCTCCTTGAACAAAGTACACCGAAAGCGTCCGCGTACCAGTAAGCCTCGCTGAATTTTCATGAGGCACACGGAAGAAACGATCAGTGAGCACGATGCCCCAACGAGAGAGCCCAAAGGGATGGACGCAAGACCGTACCCTTCCAGTAACAGTCCCACCGTGACCAGTGCCGAAAGCACTAACCCACTTACGCCGATGACACCGATTAGCGCCTGTCTTTGAAGGCCATGAAGAATTGCCGCAATCCCATTAAAATAGAGAGAAACCCCTGTGGCGGCTATCATGAGAAGATACGCGGATGTGAGAGTGGTTTTCTGTGACAGCTCGATCTGCACGAAATCAGCCACGTAGGGAGACAACATCACCCCGAACATCACCGGTAGCGCGCAAATTACCAGATAAGACCATGCGCCGGTGGTGACCAGTTCCGCAACAAGCGCGGGCTCGCCTCGTCCGGATTTTTCGGCGATTTTCTGAAGAAGCACTCGGCCGATTCCCAAGTCCATGAAGGCTAGAATTCCGACAACTTCTCCCGTGGCAAGCCACGCCCCATAAAGTCGAGAATCGAAACAGCTTAAATAGAGCGGAACCAGCAGAATTCCCTTGAGCGAATTCACGGCAAAATTGAGCAGGAGAAAAAAGAAAAACCAGGCGGAATTACGAATCCGCCTCACTGGAGCGTGTTTGTCGCCGGTTTGCCCATCAGCATTGACTGTCACACTCGTCAAATCCTCTTAGCTCGGTGTGTTACCGATATCGATTTATTTCGGCTTTCTGATCTTTGCATAAACAGACCCGGCAAGATTCACCAAATAACCTGTGCGAGTATATCGCCAATCCGCCAACATGGCCCTTTGTGATTTCACTTCCGATTCGAGGCTGCGAGCCCAAAACGATCGCTTTTGCTCCTCGATTTCAGCGTTCGCGGTATGGATTACGCTCTGGAACCGATCATCAATGCCGTCGTGGCTCTCCAAGCAGGCGCGGTAAACTTCCTCAGCCAGTCCGGTGTTCAGCGTTGCAGCCAAAGATGAAGCGGCTGATCGACTCTGGCGCTTGAGCCGCGGCCGCAGGAAAGACCCCACGCGCTCTCCCGTATCCGGCGATGCGTTAGGAAATTCCACCCTTAAGGTCTCTTTTATCTTGAGAACGGCGGCGTTTGGATTACGAAGCAGCTCGTCGAAAGTGAGGAAGACCCGCGGCGCTCCTCTGGTCGCTCGTTCCGCCTCAAGTACATACGTAAGCCACAGAGCGAGAAACTTGTCGGGCCAGTGACCGTTTCGCACGCAGAGTGAAGACACAACCTCGTAAGGATCACGAACCATGTGAAGGTAATAGGGCTGGACGGCAAAGCCAAGGCGAGGATAGAGCTTCTCCCATAATGGAAGCAATCGACACATACGCGGGTCTTTCACTCCCCAAAATGCTGAGCGCCGAAAATCCTCGTTAATCACTTGGATCAGGCGGTCCTCGAAACGCGGAAGGTCTGGGCTCGTTTCCCACTTCGGCGGTAGGTCCAGAATAGAATGCCAGCTTGAACGGAGTTCCCGAAGAACGTGTTCGTGAATTTCCGCAATCACGGTATGTTCCCAGAAGCCGACAGGATTATCCGGCTTGGCCTGCATCAGGCGCCGACCGAAATCCACCCCCAGGAGATTCATCACTCCTGCCGCGGCGGATGTGCCGCTGCGATGCATACCTAAAATGATAAGGCAGCGAGCGCTCATGGCCTGGGATGCGTACTTTCTCGCCGGCTGCGTTTTGTTAGGACGCACACAACGAATGGAACGGGGTATCTTTCGCGGGCTGATTCACACGCCGTATTGAATAGCAAAGGCTGCTTAAAGAGCCGGCGGTTACGCTATCGAAGGAGTATACGACAACATAGATCGGAAGGGAACGGCTTTTAACGTGTCCCCACGAGGGAAATAGGTCGCGCTCGAAATGATAGAGCTGCTCAACAAATCAGTCGATTATGATCCGCTGCTGTTCACGTTGACTACCGGCTGGGTTCGAAGGCCCGACTTTCGAGCCGAGCATAATGGTGAAAAACCCTTTGTGGGCTTCAAGAGCTGCTCGGTGGAAATGACTCATACTCAGCATCAAATCATCTGTTTTCTGAAACATGGTCGCGTATGAAACACGCGTTGCCACGAAAGAAAAATCCACGGCTGAGACCAGACCTGCAAAGTGCCAGGGTACGCTCATTTCTTGGTCCTTGTTCCAGCTAAGCTATGCGACGTTGCGCCAACCAGCAGTGCCCGGTCTCCGCTTAGCTAAACGGTATCGTCAAGGTGTTGTCCCTCAAGTACGCCCTGCCCGGTGTGCGCTCGGCCAGAGCCTTTGGTAGAAACACGTGTCGCTTAAATGAACCAATGCGTATGACTAAGTCACCCTCTTCCTTATAGAGATCAATATTCTCTTTCTTCACAAAGGGTAGCGTTAATCTGAGGGAATACACTCCGTTTTCCTGATGAACACTATACACGGTGTCATCGTGAAAGCGTTCCGCCGGGTTTGCCTCGCCGTAGAGTAGGCGTGCCACTTCCTCGAGTTTAGCGAGGCCGCTCACCTCATCCTTCATTATCGCCAAAGGCCGGATAGGAACAGGATCGAAAATACTCTTGATGTGCGCCATGTTCCTCTGCTGAGTCTTTATCCATTCCGAAAAGAACTCGTCTTGAAGATCATTGGGAAAAAGGCGATTCACCACAATGGTATCCACCAGCAGCCCGTAGAGGCAGAAATACATGTAGGCCCGCTGTGTTTCACGGAGCACCATGCGTTCAGCGTTGGTCACGAGCCGAACGGATGTGACTTCTTTGTCCAAGAGAACCTTGTCTACGCCGTCGAGCTTTGTAAATAAGTCATAGAGCGACGCGAAGTACGAATCCTCGGGCAAAGGTATGTCCACAAGGCGCTTAGCTATAGGCCGCACGGCCCTGAGCACGTTCCGTTGAACACGAAACACCTTGTTGATATACCATTCAAGGGTGGTCGGCATGCTGATGAAACGAAGAGACTCACCTGTGGGCGCGCAATCTATGACGATAACATCATACGTCTTCTCGTTGTAATATTGATTGATGTAGAGCAGGCTTATCACGTCTTCCATTCCTGGGATGATCGCCAGCTCCTGAGCCATCACGTCCGCCATGCCGCCGGAGCCGAGGAGGGCCGCCAAATAACTGGAAACATCGCCCCAATGGTTTGTGAGTTCTTCCTGAATATCCACCTCTTGAATCCACAGGTTTTCCCGGACCGGGCGAGGACGCCCCCGATAGTTGTCCTGGAGATCCGCATCCAAGCGAAAGGAATCAGCGAGACTGTGGGCTATGTCTATGGAAATAATCACGGTTTTCAGGCCGAGTTCTGCGCAACGCAGACCGGTGGCCGCCGCAACCGTTGTCTTACCGACGCCGCCTTTACCGGAAAAGATAATAATTCGTGGAGATTTCAAGGTATCATTCCTTTGCGTCCAGTCGTCTATAATAAGAATTGTAACGTTCACCAGGATCCAGGCGCCTACCTGGACGTATAATGCTCCCCTCCCGCTTGCACGTGCCGCAGAGCCGTCTTATACTAATGCGCAATAAAAGAAGTAATATTGGAGAGAACCTTCTTGAAAGAAGTTTCTCCCCAAACCCCTCTCCAAGAACTTTCAAAATAGCCGCAAGTGCCTTTTCTCAAGGAGAAAAAGCCACTTGCGGAGCATTTAAACATTCTTTCATAGTAGTTAGGGAAACCTGCTCTTACAAAAATGTCCTTCACCTATATTCCTCTTGCGACAGCACATTGGTATTAAGCCCGGTGAACCATTACGAAGAAATAGCCCATGAAAGATACCTCCTCCATGGGCTATTCTCAATGTGCTGAATTGGCTCGGCGCTTTAAACAACCCCTCTTTTCTACTGCTCAGCAAGACATACGGATGTACTTTCACAAAAATAAGATGGGCGGGGCTTCTGTTGCAAAGCAGGATCTTCCCATTATTACTTCTTTGATTATGCGTTGATATCAGGACGCTCCGCGCCCGCATCTTACGAGCATCAGGTGGGAATGGCTTGTTTCTCTCCTCTGCTGTATGCGGTATACGCCGCAATCACATGACAGATCCATCCTAATAAGCCACCTGAGCCGATCCATAGGCCCGGTGTTACGATCAGCCAGAAGAGTCCCCGAAGAAAGTCACCATTATATATCTGACCGACACCGGGAATTACTACGCTTAGCACTGCGGCCACGCCTGCATGAGTCATAGCTGCTCTCCTTCCAAAATAATAAATATAAAACTCTCCATAAATTCTGCATCGTGTCCGAAAAACGCAAGTGTTTGAAGAGGCGGTGAAGGAGCAAACTTAGATCGGAGAGTAACCCTTCATGTATTAGCGGATTTCGGAGGCGAGTTAAAAATAATTGCAATGGGTTATAGCTCTTCTACCGCCCATCATTGGACGTTACACCGGAGAAGCTGAAGAGACGAGCGTGTCATCGAGCGATGACCCCTAGCCGGGGACCTGTCGCTCCCGGGGAGTGAGCTGAGTCGGAGAAGGAGTCCTCGCGGCGGACTCCCTCACATCGTGAAGCGGTTATTTCTCGTAAAAGGCGAAAAAGTCTTTCGCATAACCCTGATCGTAGCGCTTAACCGTGTACTGAAGCTGCTCGGGAGAGAGTTTATCGCGCTTTGTGATGCGATTTTGTTGATCACGGTAATAAAAATTGCACACGATATTGTGAATGTTTGCATCGCCGTGCAACGCCCGTTGACAGCCGGCGAGCGCCAAAGCCTTCGCTAAATCCCGTGTTCCCACGTGATGACCCATTGCGAACACAAGATTACCGTCGCTTCGGACGCCAAACGCGGTTCTGTTGGCCAAGTACCAGAATTTGTTCCCCATGGTGCTGCGACCTTGGTTGTCCACCAAAAAGCCGCCTAACCCGATTTCAGCTTCCTGAATCTTACCGTTCTTGCATACTTGCTCTACTACGGCGCCGTCCTTCACGATAAGGTGCCGGAGTTGTCGAGCGTCTTTGACCGCATGGATGGGAATATCATCCGACCACTCCAGAATATCGACCGAGTCGTCTTCGTAAATGACGAGCGTAGCCATTCCCGGCGCCATAGGATAGACGACCTGACCGCGATAGATGGCGCCCGCGCCGCGGGAATGCTGCTGCATCCACATGGCGTTCGTTATCGCTACGATCTTCGACAGATCCTCGCCTTCGGGTTTGTAGGAAATATTGTAGACACCCGGTTCCGTTTGTCCCACGAAAAACTTGGGCTTGAGACGGCGCATATCGAACACCGCCATGTAAACGGTTGAGTTCGGGAAGTCAAGGCTAGGCCGATAAACGGTTTTGTAGACGAGCGGTTCGCCGTCGGTTCTGGACGGCAAGTCTTCCGCGGTCCACACGCCTTCACCTTCCAGAGTCGGGGAGGTGTAAAGCGCAGGAATATCAACAGGTTTCTGGAAACCGGACGCTATCGGGCCGGCCGACACACACGTCACTTGAGGTTGCGCCAACGTTCGGCTATCGGTCGCGGCCACCGTGTTCTGTAAAGATGTGAGGCTTACTTCGGGAGACGATGGAGTAATTTCTTCAGTTGTAGCCTTGTATATATCCGCTGGAGGGGGCTCGGCAACAGCCTGGGCCGGAACTTGCGTAAGCATGGTTTCTAACCAATCCATGAAAGAGATTTCCATGTCTCTTCTTACATCGGAATATCCCACTGGATTGGCGTCTAATCTCGCATGTCGTTCCAGGCGCTTTGCTCGCTGCTCGGCGGCGCATAAAGACACGGAACACAGAAGAAGGACAGCGGCGATAAGAATTCGCTTGCCGAATACGTAACCCATTACACACTCCCCAAAACGTCGCAACCGACGATATATAAAAGGACCATTTGTCCGATGAATTCGGACGGTCCACAGTAGACATACAGTTGAATCCGCCGACGCCGGCGTCAACATCACGGCTCCAACGCAGGCTGCGCCCCTCGGGCCTAAATGCGGGCATTCTCAGTCACACAGGCCGTATTCCTCATTAGGCTAGTTCGAGGAATAATGCAAGTGGCTTAACACAGAAGTATAACTGGTTTCGAGCTGTATTTTATCGTACAAGGGGCAATACATCAAGCATTGATTGAGATTACCGGCACGTGACTTACTTTTTATGTACATTACCCGGCGTGAAACTTAGCGCCTAAGCGGCTTCTAAGCGCTTTCGAGCCCTGTTGCAGGCGATGCTTCGCAGCCTTGAGAATACCGACCACGACGCCGTTCTTCACGGGCGAACGAGATATATCACTTCCGCCGGCGTGATTTCCAGATTGGTGAAGATAGCGTCTTCAAGCCGCTCGGTTTCCCTGCGCATCAAGAGGAGGCGTTCCTTGGCGAGCGCCGTTCCGCCGTATGTTTCCATCAGATACTCAAAGCGATCTTCGAGCGTTACCACCTTATCATGAACCACGCGCTTGTCCGCATAAAACACCAGATGTTCTTCCGCTATGGGTTCACGAGTTCTCAGCACAACATGTTGCACAATAATGTCGGCTACTTCCGGGAAGCCTTCCCCCTGCAAAATTTCTTCTCCACGTCTATCGTGGGGGCCGCCTTCTAGGATACTCGGGTATTTGCCGATGTCGTGTAACAAACACGACGCCTTGAGCAAGGGAACGTTGAAGGAAATTACCGGTTCCATGCGTCCGGCGAGAAGTTCGGCCACGGACCACACCGCTCTTGAGTGCGCAACGATATGCGGGGGCGTCGCGTACTGTGTGAGGAGACGCACGCACGTTTGTTCATCGGGTATATTCATGCCGATGCTCACTACATGGTCACTCCGGGAATCTTGAGACCGCCGGTCAGCTTCGTCATTTCCTGCTGCATCGTATCTCGCGCCTTCTTGAGAGCGTCGTTCACGGCGGCCATAACCAAATCCTGAATCATTTCCTGATCGCCCGAAGCAAACGTATCTTTGTCGATTTTCAGGGAAACTACTTCCATCGCGCATGTGGCCTCAACGGTCACCATATCTCCACCGGCCGCGCCGCTCACCACTCGTTCCGCCAGTTCCTCTTGGAGGGCGTTCATCTTGGAATGTAAACCTTGGGCCTGTTGCAGTATATCTTTTATTCCGAACACGAGAAGATTCCTCCCTCTCTAGTAGAGTTGTTTCAGTAACATACTTTACTGGTTTAGTCGGGGTCAGGCGCACTGATGCGCCGGTAAAACACCGGTGACTCATCTATAGATAGCATCGGCGCCCCGAAAAAGAAAGCTGGAAACAAGGAGGAACACCTTTGCTGGAGCGTGAGTTGACCGCCCGACCGGCGGAAGCGCGGGTGTCCCCGGCGGACTTCCGGCAGAACGGGGACTTTCGCCCATTTTCATCGCCGGATGACGCATCTTTGCTCGAGGGACGCCTGTCGTGCATCCGCAGGGCTTACGCGCCCACCTGGAAAAGCTGGACAAAAACGGCGCTCATCGGCTCCTACAGACCTTTTGCTTTTTTGACTTGACAAGATAATTTATTAGTTTACCATAGAAAGTAGACCCGAGAGAAGCTTTTATTCTTAAAAATGCCTCGTATTTTTTGAAAGAATTCACAAAGCTTAGGGCCGTTCTATGCTCGACACGGCGCGAGTCTGACCAGTCATTATAATCAGCTCTTAGGGGGTTCGGGGAGAGTCCTTATTGAAAAAAGATTCTCTACGCTACTCCGCTGTAGATTCGCACGGTCGTGAGGCTCTATGCGTACGATTCTCCTGGTGAATCCGTGGATCCATGACTTCGCGGCCTACGACATGTGGGCCTCGCCTTTGGGGCTGTTGATCCTGGGGAAGCGACTCCGAGAGAGCGGTCTGAATCCCATTCTGCTCGATTGTATGGATCGCACGCATCCGGAGATGCCGCGGCGGCGTGATTCCGGGCAGTCCCACGGCCACTATCACCGTGAGCCCGTCCCAAAACCGCGGGGTATGAAGCCCATTCGGCGCCGGTTGTGCCGGTACGGAGTGTCACCGGACATTATTCGCCGACAACTGGATGCAATCCCACGGCCGGACGCCATAGTCGTGACGAGCCTTATGACATACTGGTACACCGGGTTGGCCGAGACGATCAACCTGCTCAGCTCGGTTTTTCCCGGAACACCTATTCTGCTGGGGGGTATTTATGCAACTCTCATACCGGACCACGCCGCTACGCTCGGACCGGTTACTGTTATTACCGGGCCCGGTGAGGGCCGCTTAGAGAGGGCGCTCCAGGAACTGCTCGGCGGTCCCGATGGTGAACACGATACGTCCCTGGAATTCTCCCCCGCTCTGGATTTACTTCGCGAGGTTCAGTTTCTCCCGTTGCTTACCACGCGAGGGTGCCCGTTTCGCTGCTCCTATTGCGCATCCAAGGTGTTGTCGCCTTTTTATGCGCAACGATCACCGGAGGCGGTTGAAGCGGAAATAGAACATGCGGTGGATCGCTACGGCGTCAGAGACATCGCTCTTTTCGATGACGCCTTCTTGGTGGATCCGGAAAACCACGCCTTACCGATTTTAGACATGATCGGTAGCCGCTTTCCGGGGCTCTCCCTTCATAGTCCGAACGGCCTGCATGCCTACGCCTTGAACCGCCGTGTGGCTACGGCCATGAAAGCAGCGTGCTTTCACACTATACGGTTGGGGTTTGAGAGCGCTGAGGATGATTTCCACCATGCAACCGGCGGCAAAACAACCTTTGCGGTATTCTCAGACGCAGTGGAAAACCTCCGCGGCGTAGGATTCCGGCGCAGCGAAATAGGAGCATATCTTATGGTGGGACTTCCGGGACAGTCTCGGGACCGCATCGAAACCGACGTGCATCGGGCAATGGAAGTGGGCGCGTATCCGCGACTAGCTGAGTACTCACCGATCCCCGGCACGGCATTATGGGAGCAAGCGCTCGCAAGCGCACGCTATCCCATCGATGAAGATCCCATTTACCACAATTGCACTTTCATGCCGTGCGCCGAACCGGATGTCACTCCGGAATTCATTTCACGGTTACGAAAGTTGATAGCGGAGGAATGCGCCCGGAAATAGATAACAATTAGGGATTGCTTTTTATTTTTACTTGCCTTACATATGTAAGAGGGTATTATAGGTAAGAATCCCTTCAGCTGCTACAACTAGCTATCCCAATGTTTTTTCAAAAAAATCTCTTCGGAAGGTGAAAATCCTATGGCCGAACCAAAGGACGTGGTTGGCGCCGCGCTCGTGGTCGGAGGCGGAATAGCGGGGGTACAAGCCTCGCTGGACCTGGCGGAATCAGGCTACAAAGTCTATCTGGTAGAGTCTCAGACAGGTATCGGCGGGCGCATGGCCCAGCTCGATAAGACATTCCCGACCAACGACTGCTCGACGTGTATCTTTTCTCCCAAACTTGTCACGGTGGGTCAAAACCCGAACATTCAGTTATTGTCGTACAGCGAAGTGGACGACATTCAAGGCGAAGAAGGAAACTTCAAGGTCCGTATTCGCCAAAAATCGCGCCACATTCGTAAAGATAGATGCAAAGCCTGCGGTGATTGCGCCACAGTGTGCCCCGTCCTAGTTGAAAATAAGTTTGATGAAGGACTGAGTAATCGCAAGGCCACCTATCGGCTCTTCCCTCAGACCATCCCTCAGACCTTCGTTATCGACAAGGCTGATAGGGCGCCGTGTGTAGGCGCGTGTCCCGCGCACATCAATGTTCAAGGCTATGTTCAGTTGATCTCGCAAGGAAAGTACAAAGAGGCCATCGAACTCATTTACAAGAACCTTCCGCTCCCCGGTGTCTTGGGTCGAGTATGTCCTCACCCGTGCGAAACCGCGTGTCGCCGCGGTGACAAAGATCAGCCCGTAGCTATTTGCAAGCTGAAGCGATATGCGGCGGATCAGGTTGACTACGGCACACTCAAACTGCCGGAGATACAGCCCAAAGACGAACAGATAGCCGTTGTCGGGTCGGGTCCTGCGGGATTGTCCGCGGCTTACTATCTTGCCTTGGAAGGCTATAAAGTAACCATCTTCGAGGCTGCGCCCGTCTTAGGCGGCTGGCTGAGAGTCGGAATACCCGAATACAGGCTGCCTCGCGATATTCTCCAAAAAGAAATCAATCATATTCTCAATTTGGGTGTGGAAGCCAAGACCGGAGTTGTGTTCGGCACGGATATCACATACGACGGCCTAATGGAGCAAGGTTTCAAAGCAGTCTTCTTGGCCGTGGGCTGTCAAAAAGGCGCTCGATTGGCCATTCCGGGTGAGGACGCGCTGGGTGTCTACCAGGGCGTAGACTTCTTGCGAGACGCAGCCCTGGGGAATATGCAGGCGGACATCGGCAAAGCCGTGGTCATTGGCGGCGGCAACGTTGCCATTGACGCAGCGCGTACTCTGAAACGCTTGGGCGCTCAAAGCACAATCCTCTATCGCCGTTCTCGTCAAGAAATGCCGGCCTTCGGCGAAGAAGTGGACGCAGCGCTCCATGAGGGCGTGAAAATCCAATACTTGACGGCTCCCGTCGAAGTGGTTGAGTCTAATGGGAAGGTCACCGGCCTCAAGTGCGTGAAAATGGAACTCGGACCCGCCGACGAGTCAGGCCGACGGAGACCGGTTCCTATTGCAGGCTCGGAGTTTGTCGTGGAGTGCGACACCATCATCCCCGCAATCGGTCAGGTCATCGACCCTGCGTTATGGGAAGGTTTAGGCATGCTTGGACGTACTCGGCGAAATACCGTCGACTACGATAAGACTACATTTCAGACGCACATACCGGGTGTTTTCACCGGAGGTGATGCGGCTACGGGTCCTGCAACGGTCGTCGAAGCGGTTGCGGCCGGTCGTGAAGTCGCCGAGTCGATCAAGCGGTTTATTACGGGCGAAGATCTTACGTTGAACCGTGGCTTTCAGATGCCCGAGAATCCTGAGTATCCGCCCATTCCCGAAATGAAACCTGAAGCACGCGCCGTTAATCCCGAAATCCCGGTAAAGGAACGCACCGGCTTTCAGGAAGTGGAACTCGCCTATCCGGAAGACGAGGCCCAACGCGAGGCGAACCGCTGCCTCAACTGCGGAGTGTGCTCCGAATGTATGGAATGCGTAAAGGCGTGCCCTGCCGAAGCCATCGACCATTCATTGGTGGATGAGTTTCTGGATGTGGAGGTCGGCACGGTCATCCTTTCGCCCGGTTATGAGATGATTAATCCGGATGTCGTTCGACAGGAATTCTCTTACGGCACGGCCCCCAACGTCGTCACCAATATGGAATTCGAGCGCATGTTGAGCGCATCGGGTCCCAATGGCGGTGAAGTCAAGCGGCCGTCGGATGATCACCATCCACGCAAGGTGGGTTGGATTCAATGTGTGGGTTCCAGAGATCCGCAGAAGGGGATGCCGCACTGTAGCTCGATTTGCTGTATGGCCTCCATTAAGGAAGCCGTTATCGCCAAAGAGCACGACGCCAATATAGAGCCGACCATCTTCTATATGGACATACGAGCCTACGGAAAGGACTTTGACGCATACTACGAACGGGCCAAGAACGACGGCACGGTTCGATTTGTGCGTGCGATGATAAGCAGAATCGTCGAAGACCCTATCACCCACAACCTTCACGTGACGTATCTGGATGAAAACCAGAAGCTTCAGACGGAAGAGTTTGAGATGATGGTTCTCGCTGTGGGCCTTAAAACTACGGAAGAATCTCAGGCGATGGCAAAGAAATTGGGAGTCGATCTGAACGAGTCCGCTTTTTGCGCCACTACGTCATTTGAGCCTGTGCAGACCAGCAGACCGGGAATCTTTGCAGCCGGCATGTTCCAAGGTCCCAAAGACATCCCGCAGACCGTCATGGAAGCGTCGGCCGCAGCGGGCGCCTCATCCCGACTGCTTTTTTCCGCGCGCAATTCGCTCACGACTAAGATGGAGTTTCCGCCCCAACGTGACGTCAGCAACGAAGAGCCCCGCATAGGTGTGTTCATCTGCCGATGCGGTATCAATATCGCCAACGTCGTCGATGTGCCCAAGGTTGTTGAACACGTGCGCACATTGCCCAACGTGGTCTTCGCAGACGAAAAGCTTTTTACCTGCTCGCAGGACACACAAGAGCAATTCCTGAACATCATTGAAGAGCATCAGCTCAACCGAGTGGTGGTATCCGCGTGCAGCCCCAGAACACACGAACCCATGTTCCAACTCACCATGGAGAAAGCGGGGCTCAACCCTTATCTCTTCACCATGACGAACATTCGAGACCAGTGTTCATGGGTGCATGCCGCTCACAAGGAAGAAGCTACGGTCAAGGCTATGGATCTCGCCCGTATGGCAGTCGCCAGAGCCAGACTATTGGCCCCGCTGCAGAAAGGAAAAATGACGGTTGTACCCAGCGCCTTGGTGCTGGGCGGCGGCGTGTCCGGTATGGTATCGGCTCTCAACTTGGCCGACCAAGGTTTTCCGGTTTACCTCACTGAAAAAACGGACAAGCTGGGCGGCAACGCTTGGTCCATCGAGAAAACCATCCACGGTGAACCCGTGCGACCGTATCTCGAAGATTTAGTGACCAAAGTCGAGACTCACCCCCACATAGAGGTGTTCAAGAAGGCCCACTTCACCGATCTTACAGGGCATGTCGGGCACTTCAAAGGCAAGATCGTCTCGGATAACGGCGGCGAACCGGGTCGTGAGATTGACTTCGGGGCCGCTGTGATCGCCACGGGCGCCGAGGAATCCAAACCCAAAGAGTACATGTTCGGCGAACACCCGGCGGTCTACACTCAACACTCGCTGGAAGAGCGAATCATGTCGAGTGATCCTTCACTCAAAAACATAAAGAACGTCGTGTTCGTGCAATGTGTGGGATCACGCAATGAGGAGCGACCTTATTGCTCCAAGGTATGCTGTTCGGGATCAGTGCGGTTGGCCGAGAGACTGAGAGAGATCAACCCGAACGTTAATACCTACGTGTTGTATCGAGATATGAGAACCTATGGTCTTCTGGAGAAGTACTACGCGGATTCAAGAAGAGCGGGAACAATCTTCGTGCGGTATGATCCGGAGAACAAGCCGTCTGTCGAAGCGGCGGGGGATCAGCTCAAAGTTCAAGTATGGGATGCCGCGAGCGAAGAAAACCTGAATATCCCGGCGGACCTGCTGGTGCTTGCCTCAGCTATAGATCCGGCGCAGACCAACCGGGAAGTCGGTCAGCTTTTTAAGGTGACCGTTAACTCATCAGGTTATTTTGTCGAAGCGCACATGAAGCTGCGACCCGTGGATTTCACGACCGAGGGCGTGTTCCTGGCCGGCATGGCGCATTATCCCAAGCCATTGGACGAATCCATTGCACAGGCGACGGCTGCAGCCCAGAGAGCGGCGATTATCCTGAGCAAAGACGAGATGACCATAGGCGGCGTGGTTTCCGTTGTGGACCCGGACAAGTGTGCAGTATGCCTAACCTGTGTGCGGCTTTGTCCTTACGGAGCGCCGTTTATCAACGAAAACCACAAGGCGGAAATTACACCGGCTTTGTGCCAGGGTTGCGGAATCTGTTCGTCGGTGTGCCCCGGCAAAGCAATCGAACTGCAACACTTTAGAGACGACCAGGTCTTCCAGGAGATCGATACGTTGCTGGACAAGGCTGCTTCTCAGTAAGTAAATTTACCGGCTACGGACCGACGCCGGCCCGACACATTTTTACATTTAAAGAGCTGATACAATGGGGCGCCGTAACGGGCGCCTCTTCACAGGAGTATACCTATGCAACAAGCGGTCGCGAAACAACCGGCTGTGGATTTGAAATCCGTAATCAACTCATGTTTTCAGTGCGGCAAGTGTTCCGCAGGCTGCCCCGTGGCTTCGGAGATGGACATAATGCCGCATCAGATGGTCCGTCACGCCGTGTTGGGCCATAAGGATAAGCTCCTGAACTCCAAGAGCCTATGGCTGTGCTTGTCCTGCCACACCTGCGGCGCGAGGTGTCCTAACGGCATAGATGTCCCGGCGCTCATTGATCCCATTCGACATGAGGTGATCAGAAACAAAGGACATGTGTCCGACCCCAACGTGCCCATCTTTCATAAGACATTCTTACAGACAATTAGGACCTTCGGTCGAGTGCATGAACTGTTCTTGGTCGGACTATATAAGATGAGAACCAAAACCTTCATGAATGATATGGAACTCGGTATGAAAATGTTTAAGAAAGGCAAGATGCACATTATGCCTCATTTTTCCCATAATCTCAGTGAAGTAAAGGATGTGTTCAAGAAATCGAGCATGAAATAAGCAGCCGCAGGCATTAAGAATATTGAGATGGATCTAAGCTACTATCCCGGATGCACACTTACCGGTTAAGCTCGGGAACTTGATGAATCTTTAGAAGCGCAGCTCGGGGGCTCGGCGTCAACCTACAGGAAATCCCTGACTGGACCTGCTGCGGCGCGTCATCCGCTCACATGGTGGATCACTATTTGGAGGCGGCTCTCCCGGCGAGGGACTTGATGAAGGCCGAAATCCTCGGCAAAGATGTGGTGGCCCCATGCGCAGGTTGCCACGTGAGGTGGAAAGCCGCCGCTCAAACCATACAAAGTGAGCCGGAACTCGCCGAACGCTATCCTCTTAAGGGCAATATCAATATAATGTCCGACCTTGATCTCTTCGGAGCGGACGCCCTTGTGCGGAGGCTGAAAAGCGCGTCACTAAGCCGCTCACCGGGCTCAAGGTTGTTCCATACTACGGCTGCTTGGCGGTTCGGCCGATAGACGTTGTGACCCCCAAGGATTCCGAAAACCCCATGCAAATGGATCGTATCCTGGAAGCGCTCGGCGCGGAAACCTTACAGTGGCCGTATAAAACCGATTGTTGCGGTGGATCACTCGCGCTTACCCGCACGGATGTAGTGCTCAAGCTGTCTCAGAAACTGCTCGATATGGCTCAAAAGGTGGGGGCCGATGCCATAGTCACCATGTGCCCCATGTGCCAAGCGAATCTGGACACACGCCAGCCGGACATAGCAAAGCTTGCGGCGAAGGTCTACTGGACACCCATCCTCTATGTGACGGAGCTGATCGGGATGGCCTTGGGAGATCCAGCGGCAAAGTCATGGATGTCTCACCACTTGGTTTCCCCTGAGAGTTTACTTTCGTAAAAGGGGCTGCTGTAACTTCGTCTATGATTGCGCAGTCACTGTCCGGCAAGACATCTTACCGACGGACGCAGGGTTCAAGTAGTGGGCATGAAGAGACGCCTCGGAGCGTCTCTTCTTTCCGATAAAGTCGTTCCCGCTTTTTTTGAGTAATAGAGACCGCGGTTGGTTACTCGGCTGGGGACGAGTTTTTATACCGATGTTCTTTCAATAAAGTGAGATAGGCTGAGCTTTTATTGCAAAGCAGGTTTTTCCAACCTCTTTCTAAAACATTAGTGATAATCGTCGAAAACGGCATCTTGTCCTTGAGAAAAGCAGGTTTCGGCAATTGCAAAAGTTCTTGGAGAGGGGTTTGAGGCATAGGCGCTAACTTAAGGGTTGTAACTACCTGAAATCATTAAAACCGGTAATTCAAAATCCGTAATGATTTCCACTTAAAGTTAGCGCTTATGGGGGTTTGAGGAAAATTCTTCTTTCAAGAAGGTTCTGCCCACTATTACTTTGTTGATTATGTATGGGTATTAGCACCCACCTGAACCCCGAGTTCTTTTATTTTCTGAAGTAAGGAAGGATAACTTATTTCGAGTAATAGCGCCGCTTGTGATCGGTTGCCGCGGGTTTCATCAAGGGCGCGGCTGATGAGTTCCCGTTCCACTTGCCTGTATGCGGATTTGAGAGAAAGCGTTGGGAATACAGGGTCGATTTTCGCGTGATCGGCGCCTGGGGCGATCTTTAAAGAGAGCGCCTCCAGCTCGATGGTTTGCCCCTCAGTGAGAATCATCGCCCGCTCGATAACATTCCCCAGCTCCCTGACATTGCCTTTCCAGGGATGAGCGAACAGCGCCTCTTGAGCCTTGTTGGATATACCGGTGACTCTTCGCTTCAGTTTCGAGTTATACATTTGCACAAAATGTGAGAGAAGGGCGGGAATGTCCTCTCTCCGTTCCCGGAGCGGCGGTACAACAAGCTGAAACACTGCTAGACGATAGTATAAATCGGATCTGAAAAGCCCCTTTTGTATTGCCGCCTCCACATCCTCATTTGTGGCCGCGATGATTCTGACATTCACGTGGCGTAGTGTTGTTTCGCCAAGCCGGCGAAATTCCCCTGAATCGAGCGTGCGCAAGAGCTTGGCTTGCAGCGCCGGACTCATCGTGGCTATTTCGTCCAGAAAGACCGCTCCGCCTTCCGCTTCTTCCAGCAAGCCCAGCTTTGACTCAGTAGCGCTGGTGAAGGCGCCTTTCTTAAAGCCGAAGAGTTCCGATTCGAGCAGGTTTTGAGGAATGGCTCCGCAGTTTATGGGCACTAGCGGACAATCGCCGCGTGCAGACATTCTATGTATCTCATGTGCAAGGACTTCCTTGCCTACGCCGGACTCCCCGGTTATGAGAATTGGCGCGTCGCTCTTGGCGGCTTGTTGAGCGACGTTCATGAGCAGCTTCATGGGAGGACTCTTCACCACGAACCGAGATTCACCTGAAAAGCGCTTGAGCACGCTGCTCAGTCGAACCACTTCACGCCGGAGTCTTTCTCGCTCTGCGGCCTTGCGGAACGTCAGCGCCACCTCATCCGTCTTGAAGGGCTTCGAAATATAGTCGTACGCGCCTTTACGAATCGCTTCCAGGACTAAGTCCATACTGCCGTACGCGCTCATGAGGATTACGAGCGAGTCCACCCCGAGGCTCTTTAATGTTTCGAGCAGCTTGAGCCCGTCCATCCCGGGCATTCGCACATCCGAGAGGATAAAGTCGAAGCGTTGTTCCGCAACGACAGCCAACGCCTCTTTTGCGTTTTTCGCACATGCGCATACAAAGCCGTCTTCGGACAAAAGGACCGAAAGCATGTGCAGCATGTTGGGCTCATCATCAACAATAAGTATTTTGAATGGCTGTCCCATAGATTTGTCCGAAAAGCGTCGTTTCTATGTAAGGCTTACCGAAGAGCGACAATACGGGCATAAATGCGATCTTAAACGTCTCTTGACCTATTTTTTGTTTGGGGGATGGTTCACAATCGTGTAAGTTTATAATTGTGACTGAAAGCGCATAATATGGTTACCCACCACCAGGAGCGCATAAACCATCAGTCCACAAGAAGTTTCGAATCCCGATTTATTAATCTCTCACAACGAATTTAATTACAAGCGCGGTAGTTCCACCTTTCCCCCAGGGGAGCCGCTAGAGCGTATCCGATAAGTTCGTCTTCGCAATAGCTCAGGCGTCACTCTCATGGATACCGCGACGAGCTACTATAAGGAGTTGTCGATGGAAAAAATTTGGCTCAAATCGTATCATCCCGACGTTCCGGCGGAAATCACATTTGACCGTATCTCCCTAGGGGAGGCCCTTTCCCGAACCGTGAAGAGATTTCCCCAAAATCCTGCTCTCTACTGCATCAATCGCAAGGTTACCTTTGCTGAATTGGACGAAATGGTGTCTCGCTTTGCCGCCGGATTGGTATCTATGGGTCTTAAATCGAATGACACGGTCGCGGTGCTGATGCCGAACCTGATTCAAACCGTAGTGGCTATTTACGCGTGCTTTCGTGTGGGGGCCAAGGCGGCTCTCAATAATCCTCTCTATACGGATCGGGAATTGGAACATCAGTTTAACGACTCCGGTTCCACATTTCTAGTAAGCTTCGACAAACTGGTTCCCCGCATGATCGAACTGCGGCAAAAAACCAAAATTGGCCCGATCATTTCCTGCCACATTTCTGATTACCTGAAGTTCCCCCTGAAGCAGCTCTTTCCGTATTTGAAAAAGGATATGTATCAAAAGACACCGCAAGCTCCGGATGTTCATGAGTTTCTAACGGTGATCAATAATTCGGCCCCTCTCGCTACGTCATACATTCCCGATTGGGACGATACCGCCGTACTTATCTACACGGGTGGAACAACCGGGGTTTCCAAGGGCGTGCAACTCACACATGGGAATATATCCAGCAATGTGCAGCAGTGCGGGGCATGGTTCGGAAGTTTTGTCGACGGGCAAGAGATTGTCATAGGCGCTTTGCCGTTTTTTCACAGCTTTGGCATGACCACCGCTATGAATATGGGCATTTATTACGGGTACGCGGATGTCCTCATTCCTAAGCCCGAGCCCAAGGCCATTTTGGAAGCTATAGACAAGTACAAGGCCACGTATTTACCTGCTGTGCCTACGTTGTACAACGGGATGATCAACTTTCCCGATTTGAAAAAATACGACATTACCTCAATAAAAGGCTGTTTTTCCGGTGGAGCTCCACTACCTGTGGAAACGATCCGAAAATTTGAACATCTTACGGGCGCGCAGATTTGTGAGGGATTTGGGCTGACGGAATCTTCGCCGGTTGCGCACATAAACCCTTTCGGAGCACGGACCAAACCGGGCGCCATAGGAATTCCAGTGTGCAACACGGATGCAAAGCTCGTGTCGGTGGATGATTATCATCAGGAGATCACTGATCTGGATACACCGGGTGAGTTGTGTCTCAAGGGTCCCCAAATAATGAAGGGTTATATGAACCGACCGGATGAGACGGAGATAGCCCTGCGGGACGGATGGTTGCTCACCGGCGATATCGCCACCGTGGATGAGGAGGGTTTTTTCACCATTGTCGATCGCAAGAAAGACATGATTATTTCCGGTGGCTTCAACGTGTATCCTCGAGACGTAGATGAAGTGCTTTTTACGCACCCCAAAGTGCTCGAGGCGTGCGCAATCGGAGTGCCCGACGCTTACTCAGGCGAGAAGATCAAGGCGTTTATAGTCTTGAAAACGGGTGAAACTGCAACCGCAATCGAAATTATTGACTTTTGCAAAGAGAATCTCGTGCGGTACAAAGTCCCTAAATACATTCAGTTTGTGGATGAGTTGCCCAAGAGCGCCGTGGGAAAAATCCTGAGAAAAGAACTTAAGAAACTCGAAGCGGAACAGTCCGAAGCTAATTAGGCAGTCTAACGCCCTGAGGTTACAATGAGGCTCGGGGGGAGCCACCCCGAAGATTGGAGATCGGGGCCTGTTCGTCATGGACGTAATTCTCTTGTGGGAGCGTTGGAACGAGATTACAAGGAAGAAAAGTTCGGTGAATAGTGCTCGGCCGTTTTGGGGGATTTTGTTCTATCTCCGTGTGAGCAGCGCATGATGTGGATACGACATGCTCCACAGGAGGAGAGCCCCCGTGAGTAGAACTTTCTGTTAAAAAACCAAAGTGTGGGCCGTTTCATTGCGCCACTTCTAATGAATCCGGGTAAACCAGGCGGTCCACACTTTGGAGGTTAGCTATCTCACATCACCTTCGTTGGTCAAGATGTCATAGTCAATTCTTTGCTCGAGGCGTGAAGCCATTTCATACTTCTGGAGTCGTTGCTGCATTTCTTTCAGACAGGACTGGTCAGGGCATTTCTTAGAACCGACCTCGATTGCCTTTTTCTGATATTCGATCGCTTTGAGGCTATCGCCTGTACGGAAGAAGGCCTCTGCTACTGTTTCGAGTACGAGTCCGTCTTTGCCGCCGCTCATGCTTTCCGCCTCTTTGGCTAATTCCATAGCGCGTTGAGGATTCTGTAGCTGCTCATTTTGGCATGTGAGTAAGAACCATGCCTGATCCTGTTTTGTGATAGCGGATTTGGGATCTAATTCTCCGGCCTTAGCTATGTCTTTTGCCGCTTCCTCACACTTGCCGCTTTTGTTATAGATCCAGGCGCGTAGGCGATAGGCGTCGGCATAGTTGGTATTCTTAGCGATCGCCATGTTCACTTTTTCCAAGGCGTCTTTGATGTTACCTTGACGATATTGAATATCCGCGATCTGGGCATAAACCCACGGTGATTTTGCTGTTTTCGCGGCCTTATTGAAATCCTGGAGAGCTTCGGCGTAGTTTTTTTGAATTTTCTTGATGAGACCGCTTTGCGCCAACGCCGCTTGGTTGTTGGGGGCCTTTTTCAGAGCGACCTGAATGTCTTTTTGGGCTTGTTCAACATTACCCTTAGCGAGTTCCGCTTTGGATCTGCCTACAAAACCGAGAGAGCTATTAGGATTATTCTTGATTTCTTCAGAAAAAAACTTAACCGCGTCATCATTGGCGCCGTTTTTCAGAGCCGTCATACCTTGTTGATAGTTGGACGCGGGAGGCCGCTTGCCCACACTCTTCCAATCTCCGAGAATCACGGCCACAACGATTGCTGCGATTATCGCGAGTCCCAGAAAGGTGTAAAAGGAGGAGCCTCTTTCGTTTCTTAATCCGCTCATGCCAAGCGAGATTGCTTTGTAGCCCTTCATCTGCATTACCCCTTATAAGCTAAGGTCAGACTCGTACAAAAGCGCGAGCCTCGAGCCGGCTTTCGCCGACTCTCAAACTAAAGCACGAGCATATCTCCTGCCCGATAAGTGCGGCGTCGAGATGTTGTGGCGTAACGGACTCGACGACGGCGATGTTGGGGAAGC
>JBBRBO010000033.1:0-31032 GCA_038205805.1 Desulfomonilales bacterium | reverse complement strand
GAAATCTGCCGCTTATGAAATATGCGACGCGCTCGGTGAAGCGCCCGAGTACCATGCCTTACCCGTGGGAAACGCCGGCAATATAACGGCTTACTGGGGAGGATACAAGACCTATAAGGACGCTGGAAAGATTCGCAATCTCCCCAAAATGATAGGATTTCAAGCGGCAGGAGCGGCTCCTATTGTTCACAAGAAAGTAATCGAACGCCCCGAAACCGTTGCTACGGCCATACGTATCGGCAATCCCGCATCTTGGAAACCGGCGGAAGCGGCGCGTGATGAGAGCGGCGGCCTGATTGATATGGTTTCTGATGACGAAATCCTCGCCGCCTACAGGTTGGTGGCCGCCACGGAAGGGGTATTCTGTGAGCCTGCTTCCGCAGCCTCGATTGCGGGCGTAATCAAGCAATCTAAAGAGCATTATTTTGAAAACGGATCGCGCGTGGTCTGCACGCTGACGGGTCACGGGTTAAAGGATCCGGATAATGCAATCAAACAATCCCCTGATCCCGTTATATGCGAACCCGAAATGGAGAAGGTGCTGAATGTCCTCGGATTCTAATACGAAATATCTGATCTTGGTGCCGGACGGCATGGCGGATACCGCTGATGCGGAACAAACTACCGCTCTTCAAAGCGCAAACACCCCCTGGATGGATAAGCTTGCCGCCTGTGGTCGCTTGGGGCTGGCGAGAACTATTCCCCAAGACATGTCACCGGGAAGTGATGTGGCGAATCTCGCCATCCTTGGTTACAATCCGAAGGACGCCTATACGGGACGCGCGCCATTGGAGGCCGCATCCATGGGCGTAAATCTCAAGAACGATGATCTTGCGTTTCGCGTGAATTTCGTTACGCTCGACCGTAACTACACTGAAATGGCCGATCATAGCGCCGACCACATTACAACGCAGGAAGCTCACGAACTAGCGAAGTACTTGGCTCCGGATATGGAGGCTATGGGTTTCACTCTGTACCCTGGAGTATCGTACCGAAGTCTTCTTGTCTGGAAAAGAGGCCTGGAAGGTTGTAGGACCACAGCCCCGCATGATTTCCCCGGCGAACCCATTGCGGACAAACTTCCTTCGGGTCCGGGCGCCGACCATCTGCTTCGTCTCATAATCAAGTCGTGGCGAGCTCTTGAGGACCATCCCGTAAACAGGCGCAGAATAAAGCGTTGTCTTAGACCCGCAAACTCTATCTGGCCATGGGGCCAAGGAAAGCCTCCCAGGATTCGCACGATAACCGAGCGTTTCGGTCTTACAGGCTCAGTGATCGCGGCAGTGGATTTGGTGAGAGGTTTAGGTAAATATGCCGGTTTAAGGATAGTGGATGTTCCAGGAGCTACCGGTTACATGGACACCAACTATGCGGGAAAAGCACAGGCGGCAATAGACCAGCTCCGGAACACGGATCTGGTGTATGTCCACGTAGAAGCGCCGGATGAAGCCGGTCATTCGGGTCAGATGGACCTAAAGGTAAAGGCTATCGAGGATTACGATGAGAAGATTCTGGGTCCGATACTTGCCGGCTTAGCACAATTTCCCAAGTGGCGGATTTTGCTTATGCCCGACCATTGCACTCCCGTGCAGTCAAGGACCCATACGGCGGAACCTGTGCCATATCTCATCGTTGATTCCCATGACTGGAAAACGGACATTACTCCGGAGGTGAAGTTCTCCGAAGCGGCGGCAAAATCGGCCCGACCCGAGGTCCTTGAAGGCGCGCAGATGATTGAAGAATTACTCGGTAGGACCGAACACGGAGCGGAGTGACACTGACGACTTTTACACCACATCACGTTTCGAAAACTCTTCGGCCTAAATTAAGTGAGCCGACGGACATTCCCGTCGGCTCATGATATTTTTATGGCGTCAAAGGCGTCGCCTATCGAGAGACCTATACTGGACCGCCTCTGCGACATGGGCGGGGCCGATTGCCTCCTGGCCGGCTAAATCCGCCGCGGTTCGAGCAATTCGTAAAATCCGATGATAGGCTCGAGCCGACAGACCCAGCTTTTCTACGGCTTTTTCGAGAAATGCGAATGAAGGCTTATCCAATGCGCAGTGTTTCTTGATGAGTGCGGATTTCATCTGCCCGTTACTGTAGACTCCCGTTGTTTTGAACCGTGTTAGTTGAATTTCTCTGGCCTTGTTGATCCTGCTACGGATGTCAAAAGAAGACTCGCCGTCCGTCACACCTGTGAGATCCCTCCATTCGATTGACGGAACCTCAATGTGAATGTCAATCCTATCTAACAGCGGACCGGAGATCTTGGACCAGTATTTCTGCACCACCTGGCGAGAACATGTGCAGTGGTGCTTTGGGTCCCCGAAATAGCCGCAAGGACAAGGATTCATGGCCGCTATAAGCATGAAACGGGCGGGGAAGGTTATGGCTATTTGCGCGCGTGAAATGGTGACCTCTCCATCTTCGATGGGTTGACGAAGTGCTTCCAAGACATTTTTCTTGAACTCCGGAAGTTCGTCAAGAAAGAGCACACCATTATGCGCGAGAGAGACTTCACCGGGTCTAGGCACGGCGCCGCCGCCGATGAGTCCCGCATCCGACACCGTGTGATGGGGGGAACGAAATGGGCGTGTCTCCATGATGGCGCCGTTGCGGTTCAGCAGACCTGCGGCTGAATAGATCTTTGTGATCTCCAGCGCTTCCTCGAATACAGGCGCCGGCAGGATAGTAGGGATTCGCTGGGATAGCATGGTTTTTCCCGACCCGGGGGGACCGATCATCAGGACGTTATGCCCACCTGCGGCAGCTACCTCAACTGCTCGTTTCGCGAATTCCTGGCCCCTGACTTCGGAAAAATCCGCTGAGTATCCCAGGCGATTTTCCGCTAAGCCTGCTTGAGAAACAGTGGGTGTGATTTGGACGGCGCCGCTTAGGAATCCTGTAGCGTCCAGCAAATTCGCGACGCCGATTACATCTATGCCTTGGACCACCGCCGCTTCATCAGCATTAGCCTCAGGTAAGATTATGCCGTTCTTTCCGCGATCCCTTGCCGCAATGGCCAACGACAGTGCGCCTCGAATCGGTTTGACTCGCCCATCGAGCGCAAGTTCGCCGACCAAGAGATACTTTTCGAGCTTCTCGGCGGGCGCCATATTCAGGGCCGCCAGCATCCCAATTGCTATGGGTAAATCGAATCCGGCGCCCTCCTTTTTCAATGCGGCAGGCGCTAAATTGACCGTGATTTTGCGTGGCGGAAAAGGATATCCGCTGTTCGTTATGGCTGATCGAACCCGAGCCGCGCTTTCTTTCACAGCGCTGTCCGGCAATCCCACGACGGTGACGCAGGGCAGTCCGGGAAAAACATCGACTTCAACCTCGACAGGGTGACCATCTATACCAATAAGCGCTCCTGAATAGACTCTGGCCGGCATCGAGCAGTTACTCCTATCTGAAAAAGCGCGCTCCTACGCCCCTCCTTAAAACACCTCCGATTTACTTACAGCATGTTCCTAAACAAACGCCGCCTGCATTCCCGCCTGGGAAATAGGTTTGCGTGGATGAGCTATGATCTTAAATCTCTGAAAAAAAAAGCCGGGTATGTGTCCCGGCTCTGGAGGAGGTAAAGAAGGTTGAGGCACTTGTCCAATGACTTCCTTCATAATCTGAAAGTAACATATCATGTTTCAGGTAGAAACGCAATGATTAATTAGAGAAATAGACAGTCTTCCAGCATGCTCCCTTCACTCGGTCGCGCAGCCGGATCACTCATGTAGTCTACTTCTCGTCTTTCGCTATAACTTTAGCTCGCCTCGTAAACGCGTAGTTAATCAGCAAACCGATAGCGATACCGTTAAGAGCCAAACTGCCGAATTCCACGATGCGAGTAAGACCCGAGTCCAAAAAGCCCATCTGACCCAATCGAATCACATGGTAGAGTAGGAACGGCGTATCCACGGCTAGAAAGAGAAGAGCTGGGACAACGCTTGATTCCTTCCGATTCCACAAAGCCATGGCAAGAAAGAAAGACGGAAATGCGGCGAGACCGAAATAGGCAATTTCAAGCAGTGCGCCGGGGCCGTATGGAGGCGGTTCGATGCCCAAGTTATAGAGGTAACATACATAAAGAAAACTCTTGAGATAGAGCCATAATCCCGAGAACCATACCGCCACGGGAAAAGCCGCATCAAACCTTTGCTCCGGGAAAAGTGTCACGGAACCGAATCGAAGCTGTTTCATAATTTTTCCAATAACTTATAACGATTCATCTTGCCTTGGGCTACAGGCCCTGTTGTTCGATGAAGGCATATACGCTTTTCGTAAAGGTTCACCAGGCGTGAAAAGGCTCTGCGGTTCGTGAAGGTCGGGGAGATGAATCTCCCCGACAAACCATCTCATCGTGATGTCAAATGCGCGCCTGACTCGCCGGTGAACGGCTACATCTGAAATTTATTCTATAGCCGGACCATATAGAGGAAACCGTTCACATAGATCGAACACTTGCTTTTTGATGCGATCCAGCTCGTCCTCACCGACATTCTGCGCTAGAGCGTTCGATATCCACTTACCAATTTGCCGCACTTCAGCCGCGCCCATGTTTCTGGTGCTTACGGCCGCTGTCCCTAAACGTATGCCGGAAGCTTTTGCGGGAGGCAGAGGATCAAAGGGAATGGAATTTTTGTTGACCGTTATTCCCGCCCTTTCCAAGATGTCTTGGGCCTTCGCGCCCGTAACGCCTCTGCTGGAAAGATCCACCAGCACAAGATGATTATCGGTGCCGCCGGAAATCAGCGAGAATCCTTCTGCCAAAAGCGTCGCGGCCAATGTTTTGGCGTTATCAATAATCAGACGCTGATAGGTTCGGAATGAGGGTTGCGCCGCTTCGTGAACGGCGACGGCTTTAGCTGCAATCACGTGCATCAAAGGCCCACCCTGCATGCCGGGAAAAATGCAAGAGTCGAGCGCCTTGGCGTATGTCTTTTTGCAAAGGACCAAGCCGCCACGGGGTCCTCGGAGCGTTTTGTGGGTAGTGGTTGTGACAAAATCGGCGTACGGCACAGGTGAAGGATGCAGATCGGCGACAACCAGGCCTGCAATGTGAGCGATATCGGCCATGAAAACGGCGCCGATTTCCTGTGCAATTTCGTAGAAAAGAGAATAGTTAATAGTGCGCGGATACGCGCTGGCGCCCGCAATAATCATTTTTGGACGGTGTTTACGCGCAAGATCCCGGACCTGATCATAGTCGATCAGATGATCTTCTTTGCGCACGCTGTAGGGCACGACATTGTAAATACGGCCCGAGAAATTTTTTGGGTGTCCCATGGACAGATGACCGCCGTGGGCAAGGTCCATCCCCATGTACACATCACCCGGTTGCATGATGGTGAAGAAGACCGCCATATTGGCTTGCGTGCCGGAATGGGGTTGCACGTTTACGTGATCACACTTGAACAAATCGGCGGTTCGCTGACGCGCTAGGTCTTCCAATGTATCCATGTGCACACAACCGCCGTAATAACGGCGTCCTGGATAACCCTCGGCATATTTGTTCGTAAGAACACTGCCCTGGGCTTCCATGACTGCGCGGGATGTGAAATTTTCGGACGCAATCAACTCGAGCCGATGCTCTTGTCGTTCACGTTCGCAATCAATGATTTTATAAATTTGTGGATCAGTTTGTTGGAGGGGAGTCATAGTCTTTTCCAGCCCAAATTGTATTTTGTTTATTGGGTGACAAGGCCACTGATGCCTCGCCAATCATTTTATGATGGTTTTCCGGGAGCGAAGCGGCTCTGCGCCTCATGTCTGCCGGATCGGAAATTCATCTCCCTTCCGGTCAACCTTATTCGATTGTGGGTCGTTGGGCAGATCCCCGTGAGCGGCCTGAATTCACGCCCCTTCGAACGGTAAAGATCATTCTCACTGATCTATGAGTTCAAGACGTCGAGAATGTCTACCGCCGTCAAACGGTGTGTCGATCCAAGCCTTCGTAATGGCAAGCGCTAGTTCGGCGCCAATCACGCGACCACCAAGTATAAGAACATTGCTGTCATTATGGGCTCGACTCATACGCGCCAAAAACTCATTGGCGCAGAGAGCTCCGCGAATCCCGGTGAAACGATTTGCAGTAATGGACATTCCGATTCCTGTGCCGCAGATCAGAACACCCTTTTCGAACTCACCCGACCGAATCTTACGACATAGCTCTTGGGCGTATGGAGGATAGTCGCATGATTGAGCGTTGTCGCACCCGAGATCACGAAATTCAACCCCTAAGTATGTCGCCTGTTCCTTTAGAAACATTTTGAGGCCTAACCCCGCATGATCCGAGGCGATAAGTGTCGCTTTCATTATATTTTAGTCTCTCGTAAATAGTAGTCCGACGTTCTGTCCTCCAAAGGCAAAGCTATTCGAAAGGACATATTTGAGATTGCGATGAGCGGCCTGATGAGCAGTGTAATCAAGATCGCATTCAGGATCGGAAGTATCGAGATTAATGGTCGGAGGCACGATCCCCGTCTCGAGCGCCTTTAGACAGAAAATCGCCTCTACAGCGCCCGCTGCGCCTATGAGATGCCCTGTCATAGACTTTGTGGAGCTTACCGCCACCTTGTATGCGTGATCTCCCATAAGTCGCTTAATAGCCGCTGTTTCCATTTTGTCGTTTAGGCCAGTGGAAGTGCCGTGGGCATTGATATAATCGATTTCCGACGGATCAATGCCGGCGTCCTCGACCGCCGTAAGCATAGCCCTGTAAGCTCCTTCGCCTTCAGGATCGGGCATAACCACGTGGTAGCCGTCGTCCGTAGCTCCGTATCCCACAAGTTCACCATGAAACGTGGCCCCTCGCTTCGTAGCATGATCCAAACTTTCGAGGACTAAGATCCCCGCGCCCTCAGAAATAACAAAGCCGTCGCGGTCCAGGTCAAATGGTCGTGACGCTTTTTCCGGCTCACTGTTGCGCGTTGAAAGCGCTCGAAGGGCATTAAACGAAGAAACCGAGAGTTCCGTAATCACAGCCTCGGCGCCGCCCGTAAACATTACATCAGCTCTGCCGTCCCGAATGATTCGGTAAGCTTCTCCGATAGCGGAAGCGCCCGACGCACAGGCATTAACTAGAGCGAAGTTCGGTCCTTTAAAGCCGTAGCGTATTGCCATCAGTCCGGAAGCAAGATTGCAGACAGCTTTCGGTATGAGTAGTGGGTGACCACTCTTGGGTCCTTTGGCCACAAATGCGGCTACCCCTGATTCCACTGTGGCAAGTCCCCCCATCCCTGAGCCGATCACGGCCCCTGTACGGAAGGGATCATCGAACGGAATGGATAATCCGGAGTGATCGAAAGCTTCACCGGCCGCTATCAGTGCGAATATTTGAAAGCGGTCCAAGCGGCGAGCCTCTTTCGCAGTCACATATCCTTCCGGATCGAAGGGCGCGTGAACCTCACCGGCTATCCGGGTAGCAAATCGCTCCGCATCGAATAGTGTTATTGGTCCTATACCGGAACGTCCCGTCACAAGAGCTTGCCAATTGGTGTCCACACCGGTTCCAAGACATGTGACGAGTCCCATACCTGTGACAACTACTCGTCGCCTCACTCTGGCCTCCGCACGACGTATAGCTTGCTACGCAGTCTCTGAAGTTCGGATAAAATCCACCACGTCGCTTACTTTTTGGATTTTTTCAACTTGCTCATCCGTAATCTCCAAATTGAACTCATCTTCCAAGAGAGCAATCATATCGTATATATCCAAAGACTCCGCCCCAAGGTCTTCCACTATTTTGGAATCGAGGTGAATATTTTCTTTACTAACATCGACTAGAACCTCCGCTATGAGGCCTACTACCCTATTTTCAAGGTCATCCATATCCATATCCTCCACAAAAAAAGCGTTATTCGCCGGACGCGGACGAAGAAGGCCCGCTACATGTAAAGGCCGCCGTTGACGCGCAAAATGTGCCCGGTGATGTAGTTTGACATACGTGAGCATAAAAACAATACTGCATGAGCCACATCTTCCGCCTCGCCCAATCGCCGTAGGGGTATGTGTTGCGCAATTTCCTGAACCTGAGTGTCAGATAGGTGTTCAGTCATGCCTGCGGCCACCAATCCGGGTGACACGGCGTTCACCAAAATATTGCGCGGCGCCAACTCCCGGGCGAGAGCTTTTGTAAAACCGATGAGCGCACCCTTTGCAGACGAGTAGTTCACTTGGCCTGCATTTCCCATTTCGCCTGCCACCGACGTGATATTGATTATTCTTCCGGCTCGATTGCGGATCATCGTCTTAGCCACTCTGCGGGACACTACAAATGTTCCAAACACATTGGTGTCGAGTACTTGGCGCCAGTCTTCATCTTTGAGTCTACCGAGCAAGTTGTCACGCGAGACGCCGGCATTGTTGACCAGAATATCTAGCCGACCATGCTCTTTTACAATACCAGTAACATGCTCATCCACTTGGGCGGCATTACACACGTCGAATTTGGTAAGAAAACAGGAAGCGCCGAGATCTTTCAGCAACCGTAAGGTTGCTTCAGCCGCACCCGTGTCGTGTGCATAATTGACATAGACGTGGGCGCCGGCTTTTGCAAGCAAAATAGCAATACTTCGGCCAAGTCCGCGAGATGCTCCCGTTACAAGAGCAGTCTGCCCGTCCAGCTGTACTAATGGCACTACGTCCGATTTCATCGAAGGTCCGAACGACAAGCGGCTATTTGTGCATAATCGTTGACCGTATCGATTCGGATTCCACGGTCTATTCGCTTGAGAAGTCCGGTTAACGTCTTACCGGGTCCGATTTCCACGAAACGGGAGGGCCGGGACCGGAGCATAGCCCGCATGGATTCTTCCCAGAGCACCGGATGGGTGACCTGATCGCACAAAAGCCGCCGAATATCTTCCTCGCCGAGCGGATAGAGCTGAGCTGTAGTATTTGCGATGACCGGAAACCGCGGCGCCTTGATTCTGATTTTCTGCAACGCGGCTTCGAGCTTTTCCCGGACAGGTCCCATGAGCGACGTATGAAAAGCTGATGAAACCGCCAGTGGGATCAGCTTGGCTCTCTTTACTGTCTTAACAAGGGCGCCCAGATGGCTAATAGCTTTACGTTCACCGGAAACCACGATTTGATCAGGACTATTGAAATTCGCCGCCTCAATAAATCCCGCGGTGCGTGCGTCCTCAATCAGGATGAGCGCCGTCGGTCGGTTCAAACCCAGCATGGCCGCCATACCGCACGTGCCGTCCACCTGGGCTTGATCCATGGCTTCCGCTCGCACCTGAATCACTTTTAGAGCGTCTTCAAAGTTGAAGGCGCCTGCACAACAAAGCGCAGTGTATTCTCCTAAAGAGTGTCCTGCGGCGGCCTGAGGAGTTAGCGATGTTTCAGTGAGTAAAACGTCGTACAACACCATAGAATACACGAAAACGGCAGGTTGCGTATGGATAGTGCGACTCAAAACCTGCTCGTCACCGTCACGCATGATTTTGCTGAGGCTGTACCCCAGCGTGTCGTCGGCCTGCGCCAAGCGTTGACGTCCAAGCTCTCGTTCGTTCAGTTCTCGACCCATTCCCACAAACTGCGATCCTTGGCCGGGAAACAACAACGCAGATGATGAGGACGCAACGCATACTTGTTCGATCACAGGACGCCGTTACCCTTCAGGCTTGATTACGAAGCGGTCTTTGTAATAACCGCAACTGGGACAAATGCGATGCGGCATAACGGGTTGGGCGCACTCCGGACAATTTGCAAGGCCCACCAGCGCAACCTTGTGGTGGGTTCTTCTCTTATCTCTTCTCGTTCTGGATACACGTTTTTTGGGGACGGGCATGTACTATTCCTTGTATTCATAAGTAATCGATGAATTCCTTGTCTGGGTCGTACAACTCTGCCTAACATGTCGTTTGTCGCAAGACGAGAATTGTCGTTGCCATTGGAGGTTTTCATCAGGTCGGCCTGCTTAGGCCGAGCCGGTCTGTTCTTATTCTTCAGCGTTGGTAGATTTCATCTTACTTTTCAAGTCTTTCAGAGCAGCCCACCGACTGTCAATGGGTTTGTTTTCAGGGCAGGAGCATTGATTTTGCAGGTGTCCGCATCTCGGGCACATACCTTTGCAATCCTCCGCACATAAAGGTTTCATAGGCAGACCTAATAACAGTTCCTGGAGAATGACGTCTCCGGGGTCAAATTCCACGCCCTCTAAAAAGAAGGTATTCTCGTCTACGTCGCCTTCATTAGTCTGCGCCTTAGCGCCGGAGCGCCGAGGCGCGACTAAGACTCGCAAGTTTACCTCAGGGTCAGAGATGTAATTCGTTAAACAGCGAGCGCATTGGAGTTCCACGGACCCTGTTACTGTCCCGGTAAGTAGCGCCCCGTCTTCAACCCGATCAATGCTTATGCGGCCCTTGAGGAATGGATGGATTTCACCACGCTGGATAATCTTGATCCGATTCAGCGCGTCGACCAACACGTTTTCCATCCCGGAAAAGGTCAGGACCAGGCCGGATTCGGGAATTTCGTCAAGATGAATTCGCATATCGAAATACGCCTTTCCAGCACAAACACAAAGTATATAGTGCGAGTAGTTATCTCGTCAAGATAAAACACTTTTATCCAAGCGTCAATTGTCACTTTGCCTCTTAAATCACATTCTCCTCCGTCAACGCACTGATCTACTTTCAAAGCTTCCTGCCATTAAAATGGTGTGTCGGGCGCCATGCGTACACCTGAATCAGGAGAGGACTAAGCTGACGAGGCGGAGTCATTAGGTGGAGCGATATGCCTTCTTACTTATCTTACGATGCCGCATTCGGTCCGTCTAATTGGTCGCCTATATAACGGCGGCGGCGCAGAAAATTTACCGGAAGAGTAATTGTGAAGAAAGGAAACACATACATCGCAGCCAGAGTAGGTGAAAGCGGTCCAAAAAATTGAGAGGAAAACACCACCACTAGGATGTTGTTGATCGCTCCGAGACTTACTGCATCCGCCAAACGGTCTTGAGTCGGATTGGCTGTGAAACAAAAGTATCCTACGACGTAGTATACGCTGGCCAAGATGTAAGCTAAAATTATACACAGCAACACATCGTAAGGTTCTTGGAAGAAAAAATGAGAATACTTAGAAAATACGCCAAGGTTGATAAGAAAAAACATTGTGAGCGCTATTGGAAATTGTCTCCGCAGGATGGGTTCGATTGCAACCGGGTAGAACCGTTTAACCAGCCACACGGCAATAATGGGAGTAAAAATCACCTGTGCAAGAAGACTAATCATAGCGCCTAGGGGTAATACGAGCTGTGCTCCTACGAGGAGCTTTGTCAAAAACGGCAAGCTAAAAGGGACGGCAAGAGAAGTTAGCATGACCATTCTCAACACGGGCGTCATTTCCGCTTCGACGAGTAACGCCACGAAAGGCGCTACTACTCCAGTGGACACGGCGCTGAGGAGCAAAATAGGCACTGCGAAACTCGGCGCCAGCGCCAAAGCGAGAAGATATAGCCCCGTAGGGAGCAGGAGCAGTTTGACACCTGCCATACATACGAGGCGGATTAGCGCCGGACGCGTCACGCTGAAAAACGCTGCGAAATCAATACGTAAAAAGCTCAAGAAGAGCATCACCATAGTAAAATGCGCCAAATACGGCTGAAAAGGTATGCCTAGTTGTGGTTCCGTTATTGCCACGAGAAAAGAACCGAAAATAACCCCGAAAAGAAAGAGATCATTTTTGCTCATTGAAGATCCGTGCGTCGGCGCGCATCATTCCCATAGAGCCAATCCCGTGGGTTCGTCATGACGTCTACGCTGCACGGGACCAGCGACGGGAATTCCAAACAGTTCCCCTGCGAATATGTTTGCTCCCGGCATGAGATGTCCTCCGAATGCGTTGCAATCCGGGCCTGCAATAACGATATGAGCATGGACGAAAATTTCGTCATCCTTTTCCGATACATTGCCGACGCAAGAGACCACTTCAAACGATCCGGTGAATGACCTATTTTCGTATTTACGTTCGTGAGAATAAAAGCCGAGCACTGCGTTTTCAACTGCGCCTATCATGGTGAACGAGGCTTGGCGTATATTACGGCGGCGAAACACGTCCGTAATTGCTTCCAGCAGGTCCTTGTGCATGGGTAATCTTTCCAAAAAGGGTTCGGACATGATTCCTCCATTAGTGATTTGACCTTAGCGCCTGTTTCCCATAAGATCACGGTGTGTTTACGTTTGCAACAGCTCGGCGCCTTACGTGCCGATGGAGCACGAGTTTTTCAGAGGTGTCATTCGGCAATACCGACTCTCCCTCGGACGCGAAATTCGTCACTGCTGCTAATAGTAGCAGCGACGCCAGGGTACGCGATTGTGGACGGCCATCTGTAATTGATCATAATGCTCTTGCATCGAAAAGAAACACATGCAGAAGCTCAAATAGGAGACATAAACCGCATGATCGAAGGGAATTGTCACCATTGCGGTTCCGCATTGGAATATGTGGAAAAGGTTTTCCGGAGCGACACGTGTCCAGAATGCGACTCGGATATTTACTGCTGTTACAACTGCAGAGATTACGATAGTCGCTCCCCGAACGAATGTAGAGAACCTTCAGCTGAGCGGGTAAGCGTAAAAGACCGGCGAAACTACTGTGAATATTATACTTTGAAAAAGAGTGCGGATGCGCGCTCCGGGGCGGATAAAGCTGCGGAGGCGCGCAAAAAGCTTGAAGCGCTATTCGGGTCTAAAAGGAAGTGACGCGTTCGGCAAAGCGCCGGCAAGATTCTCCCAAAGGGTACGTGTGAACGGCAAGCGTATATCACATGCGGCACCGTTTTGCTAAGGATGAGCTATTTATACGGATACGATTTCATTCCGAGTACTATTCATCCCACTCGTCGAGATCGTCAGGAGCTATGGAAGAGTGGGTTGTTTCCATTTCTTGTGTAATTTCGTCGGGTATATGGACGCGAGGCGCGTCAGACCATAACCCCTCCAAGTCATAGAAGTCACGAAACTCGGGTTGAAACACGTGTACAATCACGTCTCCGTAATCCAGCAACGCCCAGTTTCCTTGGGGCAGGCCCTCGACGGAATTTACCGCAACATGGGAAGCCTTAAGATCGGTTGTAATCGCTTCGGCAATAGCTTGTACGTGTCGGGCCGACCCGCCTGTCACGATGAGAAAAAAATCGGTGAGGCCGCTCACTACGCTGAGTCTAATGAGCACCGGGTGGGACGCCTTTTTCGATACAGCAATCCGCAATATGGCAAGCGCCTTTTCGCGGGCTTTGGAAATAGCATCTGAATTCAAGGTCATATGTTATCCTGATAGAGCACTTTTTCTGTAATGTATGATTCAACCGAGCGTGTGACAAGATAGCGAATAGGGCTCCGAGAAGAGATCAGCCGCCGAATCATCGTGGATGATACGCTTAACCCAATAACCTTGGATGGCGTAAGCGATTTTCCCTCTGAGTGAATGAACTCACCACCCTTTGAGGTAAAACGTCGCCGTAGAGCTGCTGGCGCAGCTTGCCACGCAGCGCTGAAACTCACGTCCGGTCTGGTAACCACTATGAAGTTTGACATAACAAATAGTTCTTGATAGTCACGCCATTGATCGATGTCCCGTAAGGAATCGGATCCAACAATGAAAAACAAATCGTCTCTACACCCTTCCGCAAGGGCGCGCAGGGTAGTAATAGTGTAAGAAGTGGCGCCAAGGGAGAGTTCCACCTCGGACACTATGAACTTAACATTATCGGCGCAGGCGAGTCGTGTCATGGTGAGCCGGTCTTCAGCCGGCGCCATATCCTTCTCTCGCTTGTGCGGAGGCATAAAGCTGGGCACAAAAATAATTCTTTCGAGGGAATGCGCGTGAGCTACCTCCTCAGCCAAGCGCAAATGGCCGACGTGGGGAGGATTAAAGCTGCCACCAAAAATACCGATTCGTGTTTTGGCGCTTGTAATTGGTACACGTATCATAAAAGCATTCTCTCGGCCGGCGGACGCAGCGCAACCTGTGGGTTAAAGAAACCCATAGGGGTCAAATCAGCCCTTCCGTCACACGTTTTTGACTGCGCAAGGGTAATCACGCGACTAAAATCCTGAGTCGGCGCCGGGAAGAATTCATTTTTTTCGCAAAACGTTCTACTATACGTCATGTCATAACAATGGACATGTCCCATTACCTTCGGGAGGCTATATATTGGAGTATATAATCGGTTTTCTCGTGCTCTTATGCATTCTCATATTTGTTCATGAATTTGGACATTTTATAACGGCAAAACTACTAGGGGTCAAGGTCTTAAAGTTTTCACTCGGTTTTCCTCCGGCGCTTATCAAGCGCAAATGGGGCGAGACGGAGTACATGGTGAGTTGGATTCCGCTCGGTGGATATGTCAAGTTACTAGGAGAAGATCCCGATTCCGAAGAGGAAATTGCTCCGGACGACCAGAGCAGATCTTTCACGAACAAACCGCTTTGGGCACGAATGGCGATAATTTTGGCCGGCCCTGCTTTTAATTATGTGTTTGCCCTTATCATTCTGTGCGCCGGATACGTGGCTGGTTGGCCCGTCTTAATCAGCCAGATTGGGACGGTTGTGGACAATTCGCCGGCCCTGCATGCGGGTCTCAAGACCGGTGATCTGATCAAGTCCATAGACGGTCAGCCCGTGTGGCGTTGGGACGATATGCGTTCAATCATCGAACGAAATACCGACAAGCAGCTTGCCTTCACGATTGTAAGAGATGGGCGGGAAGAGCAGATCAGTATAACTCCTGCTCAGAGCGATCAAAAGGGATTGTTGGGCGAGACCACAGGCCGCATCGGGGTTTCCCCCTCAGGGGATAGCAAACGATTAGGTTTCTTTGCCGCCATTTCCGAAGGTGTTCACTTTACGGGGCATCTCACAAAACTTGTGGTGCTAACACTTGGTAAACTCGTAACCGGCGAAATAAGCCCGAAGGCCCTGAGTGGGCCAATTACAATTGCCCAAGCATCGGGCGAAAGCCTAAAGCTCGGCGTTTTTAGCTTTGTATTTCTGCTGAGTTATATCAGCATCAATCTCGCTATCATCAACTTGTTACCAATTCCCATTCTTGATGGTGGTCATCTAATGTTCTTTGCCATAGAGGCGATAACACGCAAACCGGTCACCGGCAGGATACGCGAGATAGCCACACAGGTTGGGTTGGTATTCATTATGTTCCTTATGATTCTCGTTTTCTATAACGACATCAGCAGGATCGTAACTAAGGGGTGGTCTTTGGCGCCTTGATGAAGAACGATGCTCTTATAATAGCCGTACATACTTCTACGTTACGGTTATCCGTGGCGGTCGTGCGTAAGAGGGGTGTTCTCAAAGAAGTGACTCTTGAACAGGGAAAACGCCACCTTGAGCAACTTGCGCCGACCATTGCCGTGTTATGCCAAGAGCTAAAGATTACGCTGGCCGACGCGGCCTGCCTCGCGGTGGCTATAGGACCCGGTTCGTTTTCCGGCATTAGGATCGGTATGGCCACGGTGAAGGGGCTGGCAATGGCTGGAAATAAGCCCGTGATCGGTGTGTCCTGCCTGGAAATCTTAGCTTTCCAAGCGCTTGCTCTCCGTGAATTCGGCGCGGCAATAATAGACGCAAAACGCAATCAGACATACATTGCTCTCTATCGAAACCAAGCGGGCGTGCTGAATTCAGGTGAGGACCCACGCTTAGTTGAAAACACTCTCCTGAACAATTACTTACGTAAACGCAAATGTGCCGTAGTCATCGGAGAGCGAGCGTTCGGGCATCTTGAAGACATTGAATTTAGGCCGGCTTCGCCCAGCGCCGGTGTTTGCGGTCTTATTGCGGCGCAGCGGTTTGAGAGCGGCTCGGTAGACGACCTCCACATGCTCAAGCCACTTTATCTCAGACGCTCCGATGCGGAGGAGAAGGCCACCGTGTAAGCGGCTATGCCGACCCGTAGGACATATTCTGTCCTCAAGCGCGGATATCGGCCCTGACTAGGGTGTACGGACTCCCGTGCTGCTTCTTCTCCGCTCGTATGCTTGCGGTGTTTATCGGAGATTTAGGCCGCCGTCCGTCTGCATGCTGCGTTTATGGTCTTCCTTACTGTGGCTGACGACAGGATGAGCGACTGCATGAAAATAAGATCGCCAAGCAGTCCAACTGTTATGGACGAGCACCCAAGTACGCCGAAAAAGACCACCGGCCGGAATGGTGAAACTGACAGAGCGAGAAAACCCATGAGAGTAATCACCGACCAGGATAAAATCTGCCGCGCCGTCAGACGATAGGCTTTACCTACATATTCCTCTACTTGCATGTTGGGGTTCAAGAGAATTTCCCGTTTGAGTTGCGTCAAAAAGTGAATGGTATTATCCACTGCCAAACCAATCGCAACAGTCGCCGCAAACACGGTCACACTGTCCAGCGAGATCCCAAACCAACCCATCATACCGAACACCGTCCCGACCGCAGGAATATTCGGCAGTAGACAAATCAGGCCCAATATCACGGACTCCATCTGGATCATCATAAGAATGCTTATGAGTACGGCGGCAATCACCATGGACTTAATTTGATCCCGTATAAGTTCCGATGTCTGATCCGCAACGAGTGAAAGCTCACCAGTTAGGGTAACCGTGGCTGTTCCATCGAGAACTCGCGTGGCGGTTTTTCTGATTTGTGCAATAGTAGTTCCGATGGGCACATCCGGGGAGTTATGAATGCGAATGGAGACACGCAGTGCACTGTAATCCTCATTTACGTGGCGCCGGAGGATGCGTTCGCCCTCCGAACTCAGGGTTATGAGCATCAGCATCTGCGGGACTGCGCCGGGATCTTTAAAAATATCGGCATCTTTCTTGTCGGAACTTATGGCAAAGATATATTCGAGCAATGGTAAGAAGGATTCCACGGCGGCAACTTCATGTATGCTTCGCAGCTCCGTCCCCAATTGCGTAATCTTCCTCCACGCATCAGCCGTTTTGAACGCGTTCGGTCGCGCTTGTATGAACAATTCTAGGTTGTTAACCGGAGTAAAGGTTTTTTCCACCTGCTGAATGTCGCGTATTTCCTGTGTCCGGTCACTTAACATTCGCAAAATTTGCGTGTCGCTTTTGATAAACGGCGCCCCCGCAAACAAGAGTGTAGTTATAGCTATGCCAAATAACACATACCTATTGTGGTTTCGCCGTATGGAGGCGAACACCCCATCAAGAAACACGCTCATTCCGTCATGTCCTATAGCGGCGGCATGAGCGTGATCCAACATTTTCAATTGCGCAAAAAAAACGGGCGTCAACACTATTGCTAGGACGCATGAGAGCAGAACCCCGAAAAACATGATGAACCCGACCTGATGAACCATAGGAATAGAACTAATCATTAAGCTGCCAAAGCCCACTGCGGTAGTAGAGGAGCATATAAGAAACGGACGAGTCAACCACCGCACCGCTTGCTTCAATGCGATTATTTTGTCGTGAGATTCACTGAAGAATTGGTGATACCGTACCACCATGTGAATGACTATTTCCACGGTAATGATCGGGATAAACCCAAAGGATAAAGCGGTAGTGCTGTTCAGCGGAATCCGAAGCAAAGTCATGAGCCCCAAAACCCAGACTACGCATGTGGCAAGTATGATGTTCGTAATAATAGTAATAGCGGCGCTCTTGAAGATATAAGCGGATACCACGGTGCCTATCAGAAGACACAACGCTCCGAATATTATGCCTGTTTGTATATTGTACCGAATAATTGCCAGACGGATGTAAGCGGCGCCGATTATCCTCACGTCCGTTCCCGCCGGTGTATTGGCGCTGATAAGATCTAATGCCTGTTGCTTAAATTCCCTGGCCGCCTCTGGATCGTATTTCCATTTTTCCGCCATTTTAACCAATATACCAAGCGCTTGGCCGTCGTCGGACACGAGCATGTCCATGGTGGGTAGAGCCTTTTTCATAGCCAGAAGATCATCCGGTTGCGGCAGCCTCAAAACCCCGTTTACTTCGTCCAGGACAGGCATGGCGCCGAACAAACCATTCTTCTTTTGAAAAAGGCGCAGTTCCGAGAGACTTAAAACCTCCGTTACTTTGGGATCGGCTTTGAAGGCTTTGGTGATCTTCTGTAGAGCCTGTAACATGCGTGCGTCGTCGGCGCCTTTAGGACCGCGAATCGTGACAAGTATAAATTCCTCATCCCCGAAATTCCGAACAAATTCCTCGTATTTATGAAACTCCTCGGACGTCATGTCCAGACCTGAACGCAAGGTAGGGTCTCTTTTCAGGCCGGGGATGGAAAACGCCAGCCAAATGGTGACAATGAGTATCACCACCGCAAATATATTCCGACCGTCCACTATAAGGTCCAAACGGTTCTTATTCACCGGATTTAATTTATCGACTTGCTTCATACATTGCCTCTGTGTTGATTTCGCCCACAACTTCACCTAAACCGGTCGTAGTCCTAAAGCGCAGCCGGGACTGAACGATGATCACAGCGGGGTTCCGTCCAAAAGGGAACCTTTTCGGCAGATTTCCATTCGAACCGCCGCGCATTTCTCGTTAAATCATACATACGCGCTTTCGGCAATAAGAGCCTACTAACGAAACTTATTAACTCATGCTGTCAAAACTAATGGTAACGGCCACTTAAAGGTGAAACTTTTACTGCTTTCGCGTCATCTTGTTCTAAATAACGAACTCGCGCTTGCGGCGGCTGAATGGGTCTGGTATTTTCGTTTAGAGCGCCACAAGACAGTCCCGTAGCGCAATCGACGGTGGATTTAAGGCTGTGGAATTCATTTCAGTATATGAGGTGCTTCATGTGGGAATATACAGACAAAGTTAAGGAACATTTCTTTACGCCGCGAAATGTCGGCGCGCTTGAGGACGCTAATGCCGTAGGTGAAGTGGGATCGTTGGCGTGCGGAGACGCACTCAAGCTGTTCTTGAAAATCGATCCCGATACGGAGAAGATACTTGACGCTCGTTTTCAGACCTTTGGCTGCGGGAGCGCTATTGCGTCCAGCAGCGCCTTAACGGAAATGGTGAAAGGTAAGACCGTTGAAGAGGCGATGAAGATTACGAACAAGGACATAGCCGAGTATCTAGGCGGACTTCCTCCTGAAAAAATGCACTGTTCCGTTATGGGAAGAGACGCATTCCATGCGGCGGTTGCGTGCTACCGAGGTGAACCGGCGTCATGCGAATCGGCCGAAGGCCACGTAGTATGTGAATGCTTTGGCGTAACGGATAAGCAAATTATGGATGAGATCAAGGCGAATAACCTTACGACTGTTGATGAGGTTACTCACTACACGAAGGCGGGTGGCGGCTGCGGATTGTGCCATGACAAAATTGAGGCCCTGCTTCAAGAAGCGAAAGGCGACAAACCTGAAAAAGCTGAGACGTCTACTCCGAAGCGTATGACGAATATTCAAAAAATTGCAAAGATAAGCGAGGTAATCGAAAAGGAAATCCGGCCGAATTTGCAAAAAGACGGCGGAGACGTGGAACTAATAGATCTCGAAGGCAATTGGGTCTTGATCGCCTTGAGAGGCATGTGTACATCTTGCCCCAGTTCAAATCTCACCCGATCGGGGATTGAAGACAAGCTGAAGGAGCTGATTGACCAAGATCTTCGAGTCGAGGAGGTGGCCGGATGAGCGCCCCAATCTATCTCGACAACAATGCCACTACAATGGTGGCCCCGGAAGTGGTGCAAGTAATGCTTCCATATTTCACGACCAACTATGGAAATCCATCAAGTATGCACTCATTCGGAGGCGAAGTGGCTGCAAACGTGAGGCAAGCGCGTGAGCAACTAGCGGCGCTTCTCGGCGCCACGCCACAGGAAATCGTCTATACGTCCGGCGGCACCGAGTCGGACTCCACTGCGATCCTGAGCGCGTTAGAAACCACGCCCGACCGTCGCGAGATAGTCACAACGAAAGTTGAACACCCGGCGGTGCTGAATCTATGCAAACACCTCGCTCGTACTAAGGGATATAAAATCCAATGGCTTGGAGTAGATAAACAAGGCAATTTGAATATGGAGGAGGTACGCAGTAAGATCAATAAGAATACCGCCATCGTTTCCGTCATGTGGGCCAATAACGAAACCGGCGCGCTCTTCCCGGTCACCGAAATAGCGGAACTCGCGCAGGAACATGGAACTGTCATGCACACGGACGCTGTGCAAGCTGTCGGGAAGATCGACATAAATCTCTCCTCCACTCAGATCAACTTCCTCTCCTTGTCCGGTCACAAACTTCACGCTCCTAAGGGTATCGGCGCGCTCTATATAAGAAAGGGTACGCGCTTCAGTCCGTTCATTATCGGCGGACATCAGGAGCACAGCAGAAGAGGCGGCACGGAAAACGTTCCCGGGATCGTGGGGCTGGGCGAAGCGGCGCGACTGGCCGGTTTAAATTTTGCCGATGAAAATACACGTGTTAAGAGGCTCAGAGATCGGCTGCAGGAAGGCTTGTTAAAAGCGTCACCGCAAGCGCATGTCAACGGCGCTGTGGACAATCGGTTACCCAACACCCTAAATATCGGATTCGAGTATGTAGAAGGTGAGGCAATTCTAATGCGGATGGATGACAAGGGTATTTGCGCCTCGTCCGGTTCCGCTTGCACCTCGGGATCACTGGAGCCTTCTCATGTGCTTCGAGCTATGGGTGTGCCCTTTACTGCGGTGCACGGATCAATACGTTTCTCATTGTCGCGCTTCAATACAGATCCTGAAATTGACTACGTAATCAAAGAAACCCCGCGAATAATCGAAGCGCTACGTGCAATGTCGCCTTTCACGCCCGATAGCGTGCGAACTGCTTGCACCTTGCACTGATGAATGCATTCGCAGTGATGTAACGGTTTGACACTGCTACGCGCTCGGTGAGGTTGGGGAGCACGATGATACGCTCAGTGTCTTACTGCTTGTAATTTCAAGCTATTGGTAGATTTCTGTCTGCAGGACGACATATCCTACATGTCTCTCCTTCAATCCTCTCCCGCGCGATGCCACGACAAAAAGGGCGTCAGGCGGAAGCTCTTATTCTTCTGCATTCTTCTAACCGGTCATGACACAGAGCAATATAATGGGGATGAACTTCGTAGCCGACGAACCGTCTACCGAGTTCCAAAGCAGCGACTGCAGTAGTGCCGCTCCCCATAAAAGGATCCAATACAACCTCATTTTCGTAAGTGTAGAGATTGATGACTCTCTGAACCAGAGCGATAGGAAAAGGCGCTGGATGCCCCACCTTTCTGGCGGATTCAGGGGGAATGTTCCAGACGCTAAGGGTTGCTTCCATGAACTCGTCTCGCGCGATGGTGGACAGTCCTTTGGTAGGCTTATCGAACCGTTCCTTGCTGAAGATAAGAATATATTCATGTAAATCCCTAAGCGTCGGATTGCCGGCGGACATCCATGATCCCCATGCGCATGAACCGGATGCCCCTTTGCTTTTGACCCAAATGATTTCGCCGCGCATAAGATAGCCTAATTGTCGCGCGATATCAGCTACGTACGCATTGAGAGGAATATACGGCTTACGACCTACATTGGCCACATTAAAGGCCACTCGCCCACCCGGCGCTAAGACTCGATGTGTTTCCGTCAAAACCCTCGCAAGAAATGCTAGATACTCCTCGAGGGTAAGATCTAGGTCATAATCCTTGCCCACGTTATACGGCGGTGAAGTGACCATAAGGGCCACTGAATTGTCCGGTAGCTCCGGCATCTGTTCACAGGAATGAGAATAAATACTATCGAGCGCATTGTCCGGCACGCGGTTGATAAGACGGCATTCGTCCGATTTTTCGACGCGATGGAATAATTTTCTCGAATAGAATGTCGAAGCGTCGTGGTTTTCTCTTTTGCCGGACCCGAAGGATTTAGCGCAGGTACTCTTTTTCACGTAGTATATACCGCCTCTTTCATTTTCAGATTTTGGCGGGATTATCATGTCATATATCAGTAGTCAATCAAAAAGCTTGAAATAATTATTTTTGATTTTACATGAGGTAAACTTATCATTATGTCGATGGTTTGGAAAAATAGGCGCGTTAATATTAAAAATATGCCGTTTGTTACTCCACAAAAATGGAAACCGCGTTCGTTCTTGCCGCGCTTGTCCCGGGCCTCAAAAGTGTAGTAAAATAGCATGCTCATCAGATGGTTGCAGTTCCGCTCCGTTGCGAAGGATGAACAGAGGTATCCATTAGGTAACCGTTCACGACGAATGAGCTAAAAAATTGGAGTCCCATGGGATACTGCGAAGGGGGATAAGTCTTTCCTCCAGCCTTCATTCGTCGCAGGAGTATTATAAACCACGCCCGGTGAACCATTAACCGAATACCGGTCCGTCTTCTGTGGCTTTCGGCGCTCCTGAACGACTCACTCGTGTGTGTCGATTGACGCTGGCGTCATGTGAATGTCCGCCCAGGCGGGCGGATCGACGGTCGAACTCGCGTAGGGTGACGATCACATGATGATTTTAACCCTTCGAAGGAAATGTAATCTTAAAATTCTACGTGTTTTCCTATTCATAAGCTATGAAGCGCCGCAATTCTCTCTTTGCAGCGCTTGCCAAAAATACGGCCTAATTTATTTGTTTCTTCGGAGGAGTAATGACCGGCGCCGAAATACGAGAAAAATTCCTAAGCTATTTTGAAAGACGAGGACATACTCGCCTTCCAAGTTCATCACTTATTCCTTCTGGGGACGCTACCTTGCTGTTCACCAATGCGGGAATGGTTCAGTTCAAAAGTGTTCTCACCGGCGTGGAAAAGCTGCCCTTCAATAGAGCTACCACGTCACAGAAATGTTTACGCGTGAGCGGTAAGCATAATGACCTGGAGAACGTCGGGAACACGGCGCGGCACCATACGTTCTTTGAAATGCTGGGAAATTTTTCATTTGGTGATTACTTCAAGAAAGATGCGATCGCTTTCGGCTGGGAGTTTCTAACGAACGATATCGGATTGGCTAAGAAGGATTTGCATGTCACCATCTTCACGGACGATGACGAGGCCAATGACATTTGGCTCAAAGTTCTCGGCAAAGGCGCCAATCCAATTCAGCGACTTGGAGAAAAGGACAACTTTTGGAGCATGGGTGATACCGGTCCATGCGGTCCGTGTTCGGAAATTCACATCGACCAAGGACCTAGCCTGGGATGCGGAAATCCGGATTGCTCACCTGCTTGCGACTGCGATCGGTATCTCGAACTTTGGAACTTAGTGTTTATGCAGTTTAATAGAGACGCATCGGGTGTGATGACTCCGTTACCAAAGCCGTCTATCGACACCGGTCTCGGGCTTGAACGCTTAGCCGCGGTTGCCCAGGGCGTTCCCAGTAATTGGGAGTCGGATCTATTTATTCCTATAATACATCATATCGAAAGCATCTCTAGGAAGCGCTGCGCAGGGACGAGCTTGGATGCGGTCGCAATACGCGTCATAGCGGACCATAGTCGGGCGGCCGCTTTTCTAATAGCGGACGGTGTTATGCCCTCTAATGAGGGTCGGGGATATGTTTTACGCCGCATTTTGCGAAGAGCGCTCCGCTACGGCAAGTACATTGGTCTCAATGAGCCCTTTATGTTCACAGCGTCTGATGTTGTCATAGATCACATGAGGGAATCTTATCCTGAATTGGGTCTCCATAAGTCCCTTATAGATAAAGTTATTCTCAATGAGGAACAGCGTTTTCTCGAAACATTGGCTCGCGGTATTTCGTTGTTTGAAGAGGCGGCGGAGCATGTGAAGGGTAGGGGAGAGACGATTCTTCCCGGCGAGCTAGTATTTAAACTCTATGATACATTCGGTTTTCCACCCGATCTCACGGCGGACATGGCCCGTGAGAACAATCTGAACATTGACGTACTGGGGTTCGAACGAGAGATGAGTCATCAAAAGAAACTCGCTCGACAAGCCTGGGACACCGGTCAAACGGAAGATAGATCCCTATTTCGGGCTCTTGCAGAGAGCGGAGCCAGTACGGAGTTTACCGGCTACGCAACCACCGAAGACACGGGAACTATCATTGCCATCATCATAAACGGCGAAGCGGCTGAAAGCGCCCAGGCAGGTGACACGGTGGAAATCGTCACGGATCGAACGCCTTTTTACGCTGAATCAGGCGGACAAGTCGGAGATCACGGAATTATTTCTAATAACGGGGCGGTAGCTGAAATCGTGGGAACTGGGAGACCGCTGGCCAACATAACGTTTCACAAAGGAATACTGCGCAGCGGAGTAATCCGTGTGAATGACCGAGTGCGTCTCGAAGTGCGAAATGAAATGCGCAGAGCCATAATGGCCAATCATTCGGCTACCCACATCTTGCAAGCCGCTCTCAGAGAAACACTTGGTGACCACGTGAAACAAAGTGGTTCCCTAGTGGATGAAAAGCGGCTTAGGTTCGATTTCACGCACTTCTCGACTATTTCTCTCGAGGAAATCCTTCACATCGAAAATTATGTGAATGAACGCATTTGGTTCAACATTCCAATTGTATCGGAGGAATTGTCGCTGAACGAGGCGCTTCAACGCGGGGCGACTGCTTTGTTTGGAGAAAAATATGGTTCGGCCGTACGCATGATCTCCATGGGGGACTTCAGCAAAGAACTCTGCGGCGGCACACATGCGCAACGCACCGGAGATTTGGGGCTTTTCAAAATTGTGTCGGACTCAGGAATTGCGGCCGGGGTTCGGCGAATTGAGGCGGTCACCGGACCAGGGGCATTAGAATACGTACGCGAAACGGAAGTCGAGCTGAAGGATTTAGCTCAGCGACTGAAGGCAGGCAGGGGTGAGCTAGTTCACAAAGTGGACAAACTTATAGAAGAAAAAAAGGCCAAAGAACGGGAAGTAGATTCTCTAAAAGTTAAGCTCACTTCCGGCGTCACGAGCAATGTCATGGCAGGTGTACAGGAAATTGAGGGAATTAAAGTCATACGGAAAATCGTGGATGACATTTCTAATCCGAAAGACCTGAGAGAGTACGCTGATCGCCTGCGGGACAAGTTGGATTCAGGTGTGGCGCTCATCGGCGCGAAGGTAGATGGTAAAGCGCTGTTGCTTGCAGTGGTCACTAAGGATTTAACAAAACGTTTCCATGCCGGTAACATTGTCAAGCGAGCGGCCGAAGCCGTAGGCGGTTCAGGCGGAGGCAGACCTGATATGGCTCAGGCCGGAGGTCCCAACCTCGAGGCCATCGACAAGGCGCTGAAGACCTTGGATCATTTTTTTGGAGCCTAGAAACACTCCAGAAGTATGAACGTTCACCGCGATCGGGAGAACAGTTTGGAACCACTATATTAGGCGAATAGTAGATGAGTCGCACCTCAGAGACTCAATGAACGCAGAGCCGAATCGAGGCCCGTGAAACCATTACCCAGGAATATACATCAGTGGTATTTTGGAAGAGTTTACGTGATTTCAGAGCGGTTTACAACCGGTGAAAACCCGAGGCGAGACTTGCTTGCTGTTGAGGGAGGCAGCCCCTCCTGTAGCGAGTAGACGCCCTGCACCGTTTGAAAAAATATGTTAGTTTTTCGGATTAACCCCTTGATTTTAAATTAGGAAAATACTATGAATATAAATGAGAATAATGCGGTGTATGGCCGAATAGCTCGTGTAATCAACCAGCTACGAATGGCTCGAGAATCGGTGACGGTATTCAAAGTAGTCGAAAAGACAGGTATAGATCAATTCATCGTCTTTCAATATTTTTATGAAAAAGGATTGCTGAAAGGCAGGTAAGTATGTGTGCCTTAGGTAGGGGTCGCCGAGGCCCGATGAATGACCGGCGACGCCCTTAAGCCTCCATCGAGACTTGCACAACCGCATGTATTGCTTGTTAGAATTATTAGTAGGTTACGAGTTCTCTTCTTCTGCCCAGCATTAGAACAGGTTATTTGCCCGTAACACAGACTGTGAGCAATCTTGCCGTTTTCAGCGAACCATAAGTCACGTAATGGCGTTAGGGAAATGTCGCTTGTGGATGTGATATACTTTTACCAGAACCAAAAACCCCAGGGGGGATCATATTGGTTCGAGAGGCTGGCCGGATAAGCGTAACGCTCCGGCAAATCCGAGTAATACTCGTTCAACCAACCAGGATAATGCACCCAGCCCACAAAGAAGGCGCTCAATAATAACGCGGAGGCGTGTTTTCTCAATGACGTCATGAGGTTCTCCGTAGAAGTCAACTAAACATACCCATATTTTATAACATATTAGTCTTGGTTGTCAATGTGATTTATGAGATAAGGCATTCACTCCGCAGAGGCTTGCACATGCCGTATACACGCGCGAGGTGAGCCGCGCAGCCGAATAGTACATGCGGGGAGCAACAACAGCCTAAAGCGCTATTGTTTCTGGAATCGCCCCCGACGAGCTGTTTGAAACGGCTTGACATATTCACTGCTATCCTTGATTGTTTGTGCATACCATCAACAATACGCCCTCAGGAGCAATTCGGATATGGAACAATGGAAGCATAAGTATGCGTCCAAAGTGGTGACGGCTGAAGAAGCCGTGTCGAATATACGTAACGGCGACCGTATCTACCTGGGTAGTATGTGTTCAGAGCCTAAGATCGTTGTGAGGGCGCTCGGAAAATCCTACATTGATGATGTGGAATTACTGCAATTCATCAGCGGCTCAGAGGCCGCCAAGCTTTGTACGGATAAATCTAAACGGTTCCGAATTAAGACCTTTTTTTTAGGAGCTCGAATCGGCGGAAGCGTAGCCCCTATTGGTGAGCACGATTATATTCCTCTGTTCCATTCTCAGATACCTCAGTTTCTTCGTAACAGACGTATTCCCATAGATGTGGCCATTGTGCAGGTTTCGCCGCCCGATCGCTTCGGACAGGTCAGCTTGGGCATTTCAGTCGACGTTACTCTTGCGGCCATAGACGCGGCACGAATGGTGATCGCTCAGGTAAATCCCAACATGCCCCGGACTCTTGGCGACACATTTTTCCCAGCGGACAAAATCACCTATTTGGTTGATGGTCCGGAGACCCTCCAGGAGCTGCCGGAAGAGATTCTCGAAGATCGAGAAGAAACCATCAGTGGCTACGTGAGCGAGCTCATAGAAGACGGCGCTGTACTGCAATTCGGCTTCGCCGGGATCTCCAGAGGCCTCATGGATTACTTACGAGATCATAAGAATCTCGGGCTTCACACGGAGATTTTCACGGATCCACTCATGGGCCTAATTGAGTCCGGCGTAATTAACAATAGTACCAAGAAGATGTTTCGAGGAAAATCCGTAGCTACATGCTGCATGGGAACCCATAAGCTCTATGACTTCGTGAACAATAACTCGCTCATTGAACTTCATCCCTCAGATGTGCTGTTGGATCCCACACTCATTGCGGCAAACGATAAAATGACCGCAGTGAATCTCGCTTTACAAGTGGATTTACGAGGGCAGATTCGGCAGGGTAGCCCTACGTGGACTGCCTTCGAAGGGTCGGGTGGAGACAGCGATTTCATGCGGGGAGCGAGTCTGTCAAGTGGCGGCAGATCCATTGTTTGTCTTCGCTCGACTTCACTGCGATCGGGCAATTCTACGATTGTGCCTGCATTTTCCTCAAAGTCTGCGGTAATCATGAACCGCGGAGAAGTAAACTACGTTGTGACAGAGTACGGCGTTGCGTATTTAACGGGAAAATCCATTCGAAACCGAGCCATGGCGCTTATAGAGATAGCGCATCCGGATCATCAAGAAGACTTATTACAGCAGGCTCGTGAGTTGGGATACCTCTACTCGGATCAAATTTACTTCGCGGGGGTTTCACCGCAAACGCGGCGTCGGTTACGTATGGATCGCGTCTTAAAAGGCGGACTTAAGGCGCACATCCGTCCCTTAAAACCTACCGACGAATCCATGATGCGGGATTTATTTTACAATTTGTCCGAAAGTTCCGTGTATTTCAGGTACTTCAGTCCACGTCGTAGCATGCCCCATGCCAACTTGCAGAAGTATGTAAATTTGAAAGAAGAAGACGGCATTTCACTTGTGGTGACTATCGGTCCGAGAGAGGATCGTAAAATGATAGGAGAAGCCAGATACATGGTTGAGCCGGGAGGCGATTACCCGGATGTGGCGTTCATTGTAGACGAAAACTATCAGCGTAGAGGAATCGCCGGTGCTTTGCTGCACTATTTAATCGGTATAGCTCAAGAACGAGGGTTCAAAGGCTTTAAAGCCGATGTGTTGTACTCTAATAAACCTATGATGCGGGTGTTTGAAAAGCTGCCGTATGTGCTGGAAAAAGCTATCGCCGACGGGGTAATATCTCTAAAATTCAGTTTTGATCATTATAAGAGCGAAGCGGATAGTAGGGAATAGAGCGCCCAGGTTTCCTAAGAATTGTCCGTCCAAATTGCGAATTAAGAAAGCCCGGGCTCGTGTAGCCCAGGCCTAGTGAGGTTACAACATCATGTTGTCCTGTGTAGTGTTCGTCTCGGATTCCGTCAGGTCAACCCGTCTATACTTGGCGAATTCAGATAAATCGCCACCTTCGGCGGCTACCTTATAATATCTGTCGATTTGAGCTTCCCAGTGTTCATTAGCCATGTGCGGCCACTTTTCCGATTCGAAGTTTGGCGCCTGGTCGAACTGTGCTTTACCAATGTCGATGACAAAACCTCCGGGCTCCGCCTTGAACATGTGCCAAGGTACGGGCATCAACCGTTCGCCGACTCCTAGAAAACCTCCGTGAGCGACAATGCCGTATCTAACGCAACCCTCATGGTTTAGCATAAGATCCGTAATCTTACCCAGACTTTCGCCATGAGTGCTTTTGACCTCCACGCCCTTTAAATCACGCACTCTTTTTGGGCCTTGTAGCAACTCTAACATGTGATTCTCCTTTCCCGTAATCGTTTACAACAATTGTGAACAATCACTGATATATTTAAAATATAAGGGCGCGTGATGGAATATGCAAATCACAGGAACAGATCGGCATACGGAACATTAGCACTCTTTTCCGCTATGTTTTTCATCGAAACTGGCCCGAGTGCGCGCCCCTGAAAAAACCGTCAGGAAGACTCTGCTTACCTGCACAGCCTGATTGCGCAGGTGACATACTCGTATCCAATCCGCATACTGGGCGACACAAAGTATTTGAGTCAGGATCCAGTGGATCTCGAGAAAACGATGGCGCCCTACTGTCGGGAGCAACAACGGGTGAAGGCAGTTGAGACATATCGTTGTGGGCCACCACTCCCGCAGTAGGAGGTTGTGCAGAATACTGAGTGTTTGTCCCCATTGACAGGTCCTGCGCCCAAACTCCGATAGAAATATGAGCGAGTACAAACAATCCCTATACAATATTATTTTTGAACATCTTCATAGCCTCCGTACTCTTTTGTTTAATTTAAGCACAAAGGAGTTCGCTTCATAATCAACAATGCTTTGTGAGCTATTATATGCTTGATCATTGCACGTGCGATGTGCTACGGGCTTGACATTACCGTAATCAGCACGCGAGAGCACGACTACCGAGCGAACATTGTTTTTCCAAAGACAATGTCGGAATTACCGGCCCCGTACCCGGCGCCGTGATCGCTGCCGTCAGTAGCGCTGAAACCTTTTTGAGGATTCAGCTACTAATATGAGTGAACGATATTTACGCTGTGCACGTAATGTTCCAATTAGCTTTACGGCAAGTTCGGGCGCTCGCGCTTCAGAGCCGTCGCTCTATCAGACGAGTTAATGAGAAAGGATTTGTCATGAAGAATTACTTGATTTGGGCTCTTGCCCTCACTATGGCTGCAACACTTCCGTTCGCTGTATTTGCTAGAGACAATAACAATGAAGCCGCTTTGCCAATCGAGAAAGCGACATCTTCGGGTCAACCTAACGTGTCTTCTAATCCGCCGAGTACCAGCAACGCGAGTAATGCAGATGTGAAGACAAAGTCAGGAGCGGAAGTAGGCGACGCGGCTGATGTCCGTGCTAAAAGCGCAACGTCATTTGGTGGTCTGGTGCAACCGATCAAGAAATAGCGTTTCCGATAAAGGCCATTTGATCAGCGGCTAAGCCGCTAACGCGCCCGAGAGCTTAGGCTTTTTGGGCGTTCGTATGTGAGCCGTAAACTCCCGGGAAAGCTCTGTAAAGTAGCGCGCTCAGATACGATCAAGCCGCCGGCGTCCCGACTAAGGTAAGGAGCGGAAAGCAGAGGCCGCGCCCTACTCGCTGATAGCCGTTGGCGCCAAGCTTTGATCATGGTAAGCTTATATATCGATACAATTCTGTTTACCAGACTGGAGGCATACATGAGCGAAGATACTTCACAACCTAAATGGAACGTGGAACGTGTGCACAAGGAAGTTCAAGAAGCCCGAAACAAGCTTTTTGTCGTCAACAAAGTTATAGAAACAGGCAGCATCACATTTGATAACCACGAAGAATGGGTTTTAGTGATAAAGCCTTTGATTCGAGATATAATGCAATTTTCCCAAAAGCTGGAATCCGAAATGGAGCCGTCCCAGCAGAAATAGCTTAAGTCCCTGGTGCTTTTAGGGTCATAGAGTAATAACAAAAATCCCGCAGCCTGACGGACAGCGGGATTTTTTACATTTACTTGGCATCCATCGAAAAGTTAGTTGGCGCCCCATTGAAATTTCTTTCCTGGGCTAGATTCCGCCTGAACCTGCGGAGCCGCGCGCTTTTTATCAAAGCTATCCCCCGGTTCTGCGCTGATAGCAGCCGGCTTATCCTGCTGTCCCCATTTCATTGCGCTTCTACTTGCGGACTGGGGGGCGCTTTCGTCTTTGCCCCATTTCATTTTAGTCCGCGCCGCGTATGGTTCAGGAGGCGTTTTGACAGCGCTCTGTTGGTTGGTTACAATACTTTTGGAGTCGCCATGACTCTGTTTCACGCGAGACCTACGTTGCGGTTGCTCGGCGGGAGTGATCTTCGGCTGCCGAATAATAGGGTTCTGTAGTGCTGCGGGGGGCTGCTGGGCTGCTTGCTGCTGTTGAGAAAAAACGTCGTCCCCTTGCGCATCTTTTCCATCCCA
>JBBRBO010000032.1:0-31338 GCA_038205805.1 Desulfomonilales bacterium | reverse complement strand
TCTTCGTAAGTTCTTTCAGGTTTAGATTCGCGCATGTTCAAAGCCCAACTGAAACGAACGGGTCAGTAGCAGCAGTTTTTATAAAAAACCAGGCGGGAATTATGGATAGTTTCAATTCCCACTCCGACAGCCTCCTAGGGGAGCCGCTCCTCCACTCCGACGGTCCGGCATAGATCATGAGCGCACGTGGCAGCTCCCAAGATCCCTACGTGATCGTTGAGCACCACTTCAACGGGAACATCCCTCAAATAGTCTGCAAAACGGCCCTTGTCCAGAAAGGCCCCCATGAACCGTCCATCCTTGAGGAGCGGCAGGATCTTGGGGGGAACTCCACCGCCGACGTAGAGACCGCCCATGGTCATAGCCATGAGCGCGAGATTGCCGGCCGAAGCGCCCATTAGAGACACGAACATGTTCAAGGTTTCTACACAAATGGGGTCTCGCTCGTTCATTGCACATCGAGAGATAACTGCGGAAGGATCGCCATTTCGTATGGCGGCATTTAGCCGATCAGGCTCTGCAAAGTCTCCCGAGTCCTTCAAAAAATTGTATATTGTCTGAATACCAGGCCCGGACACCAGGCGTTCCTGGCTCACGTGGGTTCGGGTTTCTCTCACGTAGCGCCAGAGGGCGGCTTCGCGGTCGGTTCGTGGCGCAAAATCCACATGCCCGCCTTCGGAAGGCCACGGCTGCAACCGGCCGTTCCGCGGCGTAAGGATCGAGATGCCGAGGCCGGTACCTGGGGCGATCAGGCCTACCATCGCATTGGGGTCTCGCTTGCCGGGGTTGAGGGTAAGTGTTTCCGACTCTTCCAGAACGTTCAGCCCATACCCTATGGCCATAAGGTCATTGATGATGCCGACCTTCTCTATGTTGAAGTTTTGGCGGATTTCTTCTTCCGTTACCGCCCATTCAAGATTGGTGACTTTGCATCCGCCGTTTAGCACAGGTCCGGCTACTCCAAAGCAGGCGGCCTCGATTGCGGTGGACTCGTTTCCTAAGAATTGATGCACCATCTCGCTTAGGCTTTCCGCTTGCCGGCTGGCATAGGTGCTCATTTTTATGAGAGCGGGCCGTTTGTTCGCCATGGAGTACAGTCCGAGGTGCGTTTTCGTGCCGCCGATGTCTCCCGCTAATACGGTGGGTATTTCCGCCATTGACTCCTCCAGTTTGATTGGACGTGCTCGCCGTCTCAAGAGGGTGAAACGGAAGCTGCTTCTTATATAGTGTAAGTGATGCGCCGCCTGGTGAAGAGGCGTGCATTCGGTAGAGAATAGCCGCGTTGCCTCAGAATTGCTACACGGCCTAGTGCGCTGTTGTCATCATACACACCTTATGTGGTGAAAGGTCCCGAACGGGAGAGCGTACGGGAACGGCGCCTCGACTGCGTGCGGTGCTAAGTGCCTGTAAATCCATGGAATGCCCGGCTTGAAACTTCCGCAAATAGCACGGCGATTTACTCGATATGAACCTGCGCATCCAGTACGTTTGGCGGCTACACGTACGGCTTGCTCGTGAGATATGGAGAAGCTGAAGACTCCACCCGCTTAATGGGCGCGGCGCCGATTGCTAATGTTAATAGAATGGATTACACTTATGACTTAATCCGCGCGATTCATTCCCTTTTATGTCTTGCCTTTACGATTGGTTTTGGTATCATGCGGTTAATCGAATTCCGGGAGGTCTCCCATGAGCCATATACGCCTTACTACCATACTTGCCTTACTTTTTACGCTGGGCTTGCTCATGGGGTGTTCCGATGAAAGCGTTGAACTGAAGCAAAAAATCGCGGAAATGGAAAAGCGCTTGCAGAAGCAAGAAAAGGACGTGCGGGAATTCGCGAGTAAATTCTCACCGGCAAAAGACTTCAGCGCAGACATTCAACGTATGGAAGATCAACAGGATCGGATACAGCAAACCATAAAAGAAAAAGTTGAACCCACCAACGCACGCCTCGAGGAATTCCGGGACTGGGCTCAGGAGGCTCAGAAAGAACGCGAAATAGCCACGAAAAAAGCGAAGACCCTAGAACAAGCGGTCGTTGAGTTACAAAAACGCATGGACGCCGAGTCTAAGGAGACGGCCAAGTTGGCCAAAGACACGGCTGCGGCGAAAAAAGCGATGACCCTGGCGCTCAAGACGGCGGAAGACGCCAACAAGTCCATTGGAGAGGTTCGCAAGGAGCTGCATGACAACAACGAGCGAGTTATTGCGGCTGTAAAAAAGACTTTGCCCAAGGTGAAAGAAGCCGCGGTGGCCGATTTGAAGTCACAATTGGCGCCGCTGGAACAAAGCGTTGCGATACTCAAGACGGCGGTGGACAACGAGAAAAAAGCCTTGGCCGGCTTGCGCAATCAGATACCTGCTCAAGCGGAAGGCGGCTCCAAGGATGTGCAGCATCTCGTTAAACGTGTGAGAGAACTAGAGGACATCGTATCCGCGCAAAAGGCCTACCTGCTCGAGATGGGATCTAAGATGCACGAAGTCCAACAGCATTTTAGGACCGGCTCGGATTATTCCGGAGGCCGCCCCAGCATGTCCATGAGATAGTTCACCCTCGGCGCGTAAAGGCCGGCTCTTCTCTTCTGTTCATTCGGAAAGGTCACGTTCGGCATTTCCACCGGGACTCTCATCCTCGTAACGCGCTATATTTCTCGAATAGCCTCTTTGAACCCCTGTAGCGATCCCTCGATAGTCTGATCCGATACACAATATGCAATTCTAAAGTAACCTGGAGCCCCAAACCCCGTGCCTGGAACGGTGAGCACGAGTTTCTGCTGTAGCATAGCCACGAACTGCACATCGTCCGGTATCGGAGATTTAGGAAACAAATAGAATGCGCCCTCGGGTTTTATCACGTCGTAGCCGAACTCGGTGAGAGCGTTAAAGAGTCGATCGCGTCTGCGCTTGTATACCTGGACGTCCACCACGTCTTTCATCACGTTCACGAGCGCTCGCTGGATAAGAGCGGGAGCGTTTACAAAGCCAAGGATGCGATTGCACAATACGAGACCGTCCATGGTGAGTTGCGGATTGTCCATGGCCGGGTTCATGGCTATGTAACCGAGGCGTTCTCCCGGTAGGGATAGGTCCTTGGAAAAGGAAGTCACCACAAGTGAGTTATTGTACGCCTTGAAGATGCTGGGAACCCGCACGCCGTCGTAGACAATGCCGCGATAAGGCTCGTCGGAGATGAGGACTATGGGTCTACCGATCTCTACGCTCTTGCGCGTAAGGAGTTTACCGAGTCCCTGAATTTCCTCTTCAGAATACACCTTACCTGTGGGGTTATTCGGCGAATTCACCAGAATCGCCGCTGTTCGAGGGGTTATGAACTTTTCGATAGCGGTGAGATTCAAGGAAAAATCGTCATTCGTAGGCGCAAAGACGGTGACGCCTTGGTGGTTATCGACGTAAAAGCCGTATTCCACGAAGTAGGGCTTTAAGACGATGACTTCGTCACCGCTGTTCAGGACGGTTTTCAAGGCAACGTTCAGACCGCCGCCGGCGCCCACGGTCATGACGATGTGTTTCTCGTCGATGCTTACGCCTTCCTCATCGCTGATTTTTTTCGCAACAGCGGCCCGACAAGCTGTAATTCCGGCATTGGGCATGTACGCGTGCACACCGGGCGACGTGTCGCACGCCGCAGCTTTTATCGCCTCGTGGACCGAGGCAAGGGGCTCCAGATTGGGATTACCCAGACTAAAATCGAAGACGTTTTGGGCGCCGTGCTGCTGTTTGAGCCGTGCCCCTTCTTCGAACATCTTGCGAATCCATGACGACTTTTGGATAAATGCAGCGATTTTTTCGGATGTAGGCATAGCTCAACTCCTGAGAGAAATGGTTCGGCGGATTCAAGGCGGCTCAGCGTCCGGTGAGAATCCGGAAGGGAAACTCGTCTCCCCTGTAATCCGCCCATCGAGATTATCAGAGGATCCGATCTCCGGTGAACGGTCACTTTTACGGCAAAAGCACAAACAAAAGCCCGGCTTTCAAATCTGTGTCCAGGTGAATCGCCGAGCTGTCATTCTTGCATCAGCCCTGTATTTGTAATGGTCACCTATAGTATCATGGCGGGTGAATCTAAGTCAATTTATATCATGATGGTTCCCTGCGCTGAGACGGCTCTGCGCACGACGAAGGATCAAAAGATCGTTGCGTGTTCGTACCTGCAATATCATTGTCTTTGCGTGCTTGGTGTGTGTGCTCTCGGTGTGGGGTGACTGCGAGGCCAATCCCTTCGACAGAGGCATGAACGCAGCTCGTGACGGCGATTTTCAGCAGGCTATTCACTTTTGGAGCAGGTATCTTAAAACTCATCCACAATCATACCCTGCGCTGGTGAACAGAGGGAGCGCTTATTGGCTCACCGGGAGCGTCTTAAACGGAGTGCTGGACTGGCACAAGGCCGGCAAGTTTTCGCCGCCGTTCGCGTACGCCTATTGTCCGGGTGACTTCTTACTCCTCTCGCAAGAGAGAATGTTAGGCTACGCAATGGCGCTGGAACTCGAACCGGAGCTTACGGCTTCCGTTATTATGATTGGGGCGCTTTTTGAGGATTGCGGGCGACGTGATTTAGCCGTGGAACTCTTTACTAAAGCGGTGGATCTTACACGCAATCCGCTACTCAAGGGCAGATTCGAAAATGCAGTAGAAATCATTGGCGGTGGAGGGTTGAACCGGCCGTAGCTCCTTGGCGCCGGATTACTCGCGCGCGGTGTGTCTCCGACATTCTATTCGGATTCTGTAGCTCAACTTTGCTCTGAAGGGCTCGGTTTGGGCGGGACGGCTTTCACTCCGAAGTCTTTTCATCCGAAGAACTTTTAATAGGGTTCGACAAATCAGGCGGGGAATTTTCTATGGAATCTTGGCTTGACAGAATATAGAAGGAGGTCTAATATCCTAAGAACAACAGCATTTTTCCGATTTCAATCAATTAACATCAAGAATTCCGAGACAGTAGACGGCATGAATCCCCGGCCGGCGCAGGGATGCTCGTCTTTACCGTCATGCAATGCGGCGACTTCTTCCCGCATGTGAACACTTCATCTAGTCAGGCCTAATTCATCATTCAAAGGATAGAGTACGAGGACGCAACATGGAATTCAGCTATTACCCAGGATGCACGCTTACGGGTTCGGCTAAAGAACTGGACGAGTCATTTCGAGGGGCCGCTGAAAGGCTAGGGGTCACTCTTAAAGAACTACCCGACTGGACATGCTGTGGAGCATCTTCCGCGCATATGGTTGACGGTTACTTGGAAACGGCGCTGCCGGCCCGAGATCTCGTCACCGCAGAGCGTATCGGCCGTGATGTGGTCGCTCCATGCGCCGGATGTCATGTTCGCTGGAAAGCCGCGCAGAAGCACGTCCTTGCAGACGAATCCTTGGGCAAGGAATTTCCGCTGAAGGGTGATATCAATATCCTTTCCGGGACGGAATTCTTCGTTAACAACGAGCTTTTGGCTGCTCTGAAGAAGCGAGTTACGAAGCCTCTCGCCGGTCTGAAGGTGGTTCCTTACTATGGTTGTTTGGCCGTTCGTCCCGTGGAAGTGGTAGAACCGGAGGACTCCGAGAACCCCAAACAAATGGACCGCGTGCTCGAGATCCTCGGCGCTGAAGTCCTTCAATGGCCGTACAAGACCGACTGCTGCGGGGGGTCTCTTGCGCTCACCAAGACGGATATGGTCCTGAAGCTTTCCCAAAAGCTGCTGGACATGGCGATGAGCATTAAAGCGGACGCTATCGTAACCATGTGCCCCATGTGTCAGGCCAACCTCGACACTCGCCAGGATGATATTTCAAAAGCGACCGGGCGGTCGTACCAAGTGCCTATTCTCTATCTCACGGAACTCATGGGCATCGCTCTGGGAGATCCCAAGGCCAAAACCTGGTGGTCACGACATCTCATTTCACCCGAGGCTATGCTTTCGCGTAAGGACCTAGTATAGGAAAGCGGGATAGGGGGAGCTGCGCGGCGGCGCCTCAATTCCGCGCTGCTGTTCGCGGGTCCTCGACACGGCATTTCACCTCGGGGCGTAAAACATTGATGGATGCGTTTCCTTTCCACCGTATCCGGACTTGTGGGAGGGCGCAATCCTGAGCAAAAAACGGAGCTTCAGAGTGAGCGGTAACAAAATCGGCGCAATCATGACTATCGGCGGCGGAATAGCGGGGGTGCAGGCTTCGCTGGATTTGGCCGAATCCGGTTTCAAGGTATATCTCGTGGAATCCGAAACAGGTATCGGCGGCCGCATGGCTCAGCTCGACAAAACCTTTCCCACCAACGACTGTTCTACCTGCATCTTTTCGCCGAAACTCGTCACGGTGGGCCAAAATCCGAACATCGAATTGCTCTCTTACAGCGAAGTCGAGGATATCCAAGGGGAAGAGGGCAATTTTAGCGTAAAAATTCGCCTAAAATCGCGCCACATTCACAAAGACAAGTGTAAGGCGTGCGGCGATTGCGCAACGGTATGCCCGGTTCATGCGCCCAATAAATTCGATGAGTCGCTGAGTGATCGTAAGGCCACATACCGGCTCTTTCCCCAGACCATTCCCCAGACCTTCGTCATCGAGAAAGCGGACCGCGCGCCGTGCGTAGTGGCGTGTCCCGCTCACATCAATGCGCAGGGTTATGTGCAATTGATTTCTCAAGGGAAATACAAGGAAGCCGTCGAACTCATCTACAAGAATCTACCCCTGCCCGGTGTATTGGGTCGCGTATGCCCCCATCCTTGTGAAAAGGTGTGCCGTAGGGCGGAAAAAGATCAAGCGATCTCGATTTGTAAACTCAAACGGTTTGCCGCAGACCAAGTAGATTACTCGACGCTTACCATCCCTGTCATCCAGCCGCAGGAAGAAAAGGTCGCGATTATCGGTTCAGGACCGGCTGGATTGTCTGCCGCATATTACGTGGCTCTTAAGGGCTACGGCGTCACCATCTACGAGTCCGCGCCCGTGCTGGGAGGCTGGCTGCGCGTAGGCATCCCCGAGTACAGGCTTCCTCGTGATGTCCTGGAAACCGAGATTAATCACATATTGAAGCTCGGTGTGGAAACGAAAACCGGTGTCACTTTCGGCAAAGACATTTCGTATCAAGATCTCACGGATCAAGGGACCAAGGCCGTGTTCTTGGCGGTAGGCTGCCAGAAGGGCGCTCGCTTAGCCATTCCCGGTGAAGACGCCGAAGGAGTCTACCAGGGTGTGGATTTCCTCAAGGACGCCGCTCAAGGTAAGGTCCAAGGGGACATCAAGAAGGCTGTGGTCATCGGTGGTGGAAATGTGGCGGTTGATGCGGCTCGGACTCTCAAGCGTCTGGGCTCCGGCAGCACAATTCTTTATCGGCGATCACGTCAAGAGATGCCGGCCTTCGGCGAGGAAGTGGACGCCGCACTCCACGAAGGTGTGAGAATTCAATTCTTGACCGCTCCCGTGGAAGTCATGACCACGAACGGCAAGGTCACCGGCCTGAGATGCGTAAAAATGCAACTTGGTCCGGCGGACGAGTCCGGTCGTCGGCGACCCGTGCCCAAGGAAGGCTCCGAGTTCGTTGTCCAGTGTGACACCATTATCCCCGCCATCGGCCAAGTTATCGACCCGGATTTCTGGGAGAACATGACCGGCGTGGGCCGCACTCGGCGCAACACCATCGACTACAACAAGGTGACTTACGAGACCAGTGTTCCGGGACTATTCGCAGGCGGTGACGCAGTTACGGGACCGGCTACCGTCGTTGAAGCCGTGGCCGCCGGCCGAGAGGTCGCCGAGTCCATAGAGCGCTATTTGAAAGGGCAAGACCTCGCCGAAGGACGTCCCTTCCATTACCCCGAAAACCCGGAATACCCTCCTATCCCCGAAATGAAGGCGGAAGCTCGCGCAGTCAACCCCGAGATTCCCGTCACTGAGCGCTCGAACTTCAAAGAAGTCGAGCTGGCCCTCAGTGAGGGTGAAGCGCAACGAGAGGCCAATCGCTGCCTAAACTGCGGCGTCTGCTCGGAATGTATGGAGTGCGTCAAGGCGTGCCCAGCGGAGGCCATAGATCATTCCATGACCGATGAATTCATGGAGGTGAAGGTCGGCACGGTGATCCTATCACCGGGATACGAGCTGATCGACGCTGATCGCGTTCGTCAGGAGTATGCTTACGGATCGGCTCAAAACGTCATCACGAATATGGAATTTGAGCGCATGTTGAGCGCCTCGGGTCCCAATGCGGGTGAGGTTCTGCGTCCTTCGGACAAACACCATCCGAAAAAGGTGGCATGGATTCAGTGCGTAGGCTCACGGGATCGCCAAAAGGGAATGGCTCATTGTAGTTCCGTGTGTTGTATGGCCTCCATTAAAGAAGCGGTTATCGCCAAGGAGCACGACTCATCCATAGAGCCGACTATCTTCTACATGGACATACGCGCCTACGGTAAGGATTTCGATAAGTATTACGAGAAAGCCAAGGGTGAAGCCGGCGTTCGCTTCATCCGGTCTATGATCAGCAGGGTGGTGGAAGACCCGCTTACCCACGACCTTCGGCTGATGTATTTGGCGGAAGACGGTTCTCTTACCGAAGAGACCTTCGACATGGTTGTGCTGGCCGTGGGAATCAAACCCTCGGAAAGTACGGTTCGCATGGCTGAAAAATTCGGCGTGAAGCTCGACGAAAACAAATTTTGTGACACGAATACCTTTTCGCCGGTGGCCACCTCGAGACCGGGCATACTCGTAGCGGGCGTATTTCAGGCCCCCAAAGATATTCCTCAAACCGTGACGGAGGCTTCGGCGGCCGCGGGAATGGCCATTCGTCTGCTCTCGGACGAAAGGAACACCCTCACGACCAAGATCGACCCCCCACCCGAGAAGGATTTCACGGGCCAAGAACCGCGGGTGGGCGTGTTCGTCTGTCGATGTGGAATCAATATAGCCGCAACCGTGGACGTCCCCACCGTGGTGGATCGCATTAAGGATCTACCGGGGGTGGCGTACGCGGGTGAGAATCTTTTCACGTGTTCGCTGGATACCCAGGTAGCCATCAAGAGGATCATTGAGGAAAACGATCTCAACCGGGTAATTGTAGCGTCTTGCACACCGCGGACACATTTACCGCTGTTCCAAGCCACAGCCAGAGAGGCCGGCCTCAACAAGTATCTGGTGGAAATGGCCAACATTCGGGAACACTGCTCCTGGGTTCACATGCAGGAGAAGGAAGCGGCCACGGATAAGGCGGTGGATTTGGTCCGTATGGCTATAACGCGCACGCGACTCCTGGAGCAGGTTCAGGATCAGCAATTGCCGGTGTCTCCGCGTGCCCTGGTAATCGGTGGCGGTGTGGCCGGTATGGTCGCGGCCCTCAACATAGCGGACCAAGGCTTTGATGTTCATCTGATGGAGAGCGCCGACAAATTGGGCGGCGTCGCGACTCAGCTTACAGAAACTATCAAGGGCGAGCCCATACAACCCTTTGTGAGCGAGCTTATCGACAAAGTGAAAACCAGCGAACACATAAAGGTGCATTACAACGCCGGTATTGAAGAAGTACAAGGCTTTGTTGGAAATTTCAAAACTAAGATCCGTTCCAACGGTTCCGAGTCTCAGGAAATAGAGCATGGCGTAACCGTTATCGCCACAGGCGGCTCCGAATGGAAGCCCGACATCTATGGCTATGGCCAGGATCCTCGCATCCGCACGCATCTGGAATACAGCCAAGCTCTGGCCGCCAAGGATCCCTCCGTGATCGACGCCAAGACGACGGTGTTCATCCAATGCGTCGGCTCCAGGACGAAGGAACGGCCCTGGTGCAGCAAAGTGTGCTGCAATCATACCATTAAGGACGCCATAGCGCTCAAGGAAGCCAATCCGCAGAGCGAAATCTATGTCCTTTATCGGGATGTGCGCTCCTTTGGGTTGAATGAGCCCTATTATGAAAAGGCTCGACGGCTCGGGGTCATCTTCGCACGTTATGAGCAGGCCAACCCGCCCGAAGTCACCCTGGGTGACAAAATTACGGTGAAGGCTCCGGATCTAGCCCTGGGCGGTACGCTGAACATCCAAGCGGACAGCGTAGCTCTGGCGGCGGCTATCGTGCCGAGCGACTACAATAAGGAATTGAGCAAGCTTTACAAGATCTCGGTCAACGAGGACGGCTTCTTCCTTGAGGCCCACATGAAGTTGCGGCCCGTGGATTTCGCAACGGATGGTATTTTCCTCGCGGGATTGGCCCATTATCCAAAACCCTTGGACGAGACGATTGCCCAAGCGGAAGCGGCCGGGTGTCATGCGGCGCAAATCTTGGCCCGCGGGTTCGTCAACGCGTCCGGAATGGTTTCCGTGGTGGATGAGGCGCTCTGTCGGGCATGCGGCCGCTGCGTGACGGTTTGCCCCTTCGGCGCCCCTGAACTGCGAGAGGTTAGCCCCGGTCATTGGCAATCGGAAATCAATCCCGCCCTTTGCAAGGGTTGCGGGGCCTGCGGAGTGGCTTGTCCCACCGGCGCGGCGCAAATCCGCCATTACAAGGATGAGCAAATAGGCGACATGATTATGGCGGCAATGGCCTAATACTTGACATGGAGGAGAGATGACTTTCTCCTCCGGAATTCGCTGAGACGAGTATTTCGACTCGGTGAACCACACAGGATGCGCGTTATCATTGTAACGTAAACAACTCCTTGTCGAGGAGACTCTATGGACACCGATTTTACACCCAAGATTGTCGCGTTTGCGTGCAACTGGTGCTCATACGCCGGCGCCGACCTTGCCGGCGTGGGGCGAATGCAATACCCCCCGAGCATTCGGCTTATTCGACTTATGTGTTCCGGGATGCTCGCCCCCGCTTACGTACTCAAGGCCTTTGAGGTAGGCGCCGACGGCGTATTGGTCACCGGTTGACACATCGGTGAATGCCATTACCTGGAAGGTAATGAAAAGGCCCTCAAGATCATAGAAAAGACCAGAAAAGTGATGAAGCTTTTAGGTATTGACGACACTCGCCTGCGACGTGAATGGATTTCGGCCTCTGAAGGCGCTCGATTCGCGGAAGTAATCCGGGACTTCACGGAAGACCTTCGCAAGCTGGGAAAGAATCCCCTTGCCAAAAGAGAGACGGCTGCATGAATCTACCGGAAATCGTAAACGAAACCAAAGCCTTCTATTGCCTGGATTGCGGGATATGCACGGGTAGTTGCCCTGTGTCTCGTATTATACCCGACTTTTCACCACGATTAATGGTGGAAAAGGTGCTCATGGATCAGGAGGAAAACCCCCTCGAAGACGTGAATATCTGGTCATGCCTGTCCTGCGGCCAGTGCAGCACGCGGTGTCCGGCTAACATTAACTACCCGGAATTTGTGCGCATGGTCAGGCAAGAGGCGGTCAGGCAAGGGAAGGGCGGGGTTCCGGCGCACCGGGGTCTCTTCCAGACCATCATGCGTCTCCAGACAATGGACGTAAAGCAGAGTAAGACCGAGTGGGCTCGTACCGCCGGTCGTATTTCCGAGAGTGGAGACACATATTACTTTGTGGGGTGCGCGCCCTACTTTGATGTGGAGTTCAAAGACGACTGGAACCTGGACGTTATGGATTCGCCCAAAGGCGTGCTTAAGCTCTTGAACAGCATCGGCATCGAGCCCGTGGTTCATGACGACGAACGTTGTTGCGGCCATGATCTCCTGTGGAACGGCGACAGGGAGCACTTTGCAATACTTGCCAAGAAGAATGTGGAACTCATTAGAAGTCTTGGAGTCAAGCGGGTGGTGTTCCAATGCCCCGAAGGCTACATGACTTTTAAGAGGGACTATCCCGAAGTTGTGGGCAAACTCGATTTCGAGATTGTGCATCTCTATGAACTCCTCAAGGATGAGCACGCCACGAAGGCTTTCCGCATGAACCTTGTCGAAGATGTCGTGACCTACCATGACCCATGTAGGCTCGGTCGTCAGGCAGGTATTTACGACGCCCCGAGGGAGTTGCTGGGTACGGTTCCGGGGCTGGTTCTTAAGGAAATGGCTCACCATCGAGAAAGCGCTCTATGCTGCGGCACAAATGCCTGGATGGGGTGCTCGGGATGCTCTAAGGAAATGCAGAAACAGCGTCTCGACGAGGCGGTCGCCACGGGAGCGTCAACGCTGGTGACGGCGTGCTCCAAGTGTAGAATGCACCTAAACTGCGCGCTACGCGATATGGAATTGGACATTCAGATCAAGGATCTCAACGCGTTATTGGCTGAAGCGATAATTATTGGCTGACGACGGCGCTTGATTCGATTTCCGAGCGTAGGATGGTAGCCGTTCACGGGACTGGTCCACACACCTGGAAACACAATGGACAAGCCTGGAGGAGAGCTAAGCTTCTCCATGCTTCACCGGACGCAGAGTCGGCTCACGCTCGGTGAACCATTACGAAGGATACAAAATATGGCTTCACAGGAAGTTCTCATTATCGGCGGCGGAATCGCAGGAATGCAAGCCGCGCTCGATCTCGGTAACATGGGCCTGAAGGTCCATCTTGTGGAAAAAAATCCGAGTATTGGCGGCAAAATGGCCCAGTTGGACAAGACCTTTCCAACGAATGATTGCACGATATGAATTCTCTCCCCTAAGTTATTGGATGTCGGTCGGCATCCAAACATCAACTTGCTTGCGTATAGCGAAGTAACGGAATTTTCGGGAGAAGTCGGTGATTTCAAGGTGAAGGTCCATAGTCGCCCTCGATATGTGGACAGCTCAAAGTGTACCGCGTGCGGCGCATGCGCGGAAAAGTGTCCCACGAAAGTACCCAATGAGTTTAATTTCGGGCTGGATCAACGTAAGGCCATATATAAGGATTACGCGCAAGGCATTCCCTCGATGTTCACCATCGACCCTGAATACTGCAAGGTGATGAAAGGCGGCAAGTGCGGTGTGTGCGCCAAGGTCTGTCAAGCAAAGGCCATTGATTACGAGCAGCAGCCCACGGACTTGGAACTCAATGTGGGGGCGATAATTGTCTCGACCGGGTATGAGCTTTTTGACGCCACACAAATTCCTGAATACGGGTACGGTAAGCTCCCGAACGTGATCTCATCTTTGGAAATGGAGCGCCTTCTTAGCGCCGGTGGCCCCACGAAAGGCCATCTCTCACGGCCGTCGGTGGTCCACGGTGAACAGCGCCTCAAAGAGTTGCCTAAGCTCATCAAGAGAGCGGAAAAAGCGGAGAAACTCGAGGAAGTGGCCGCTCTCCAAGAGGAAACCAAGCGGCTTGAGCACCAGGTTCACACGTATCACACAGCGAAAAAGCTGGGCTTCATACAGTGTGTGGGTTCACGTGACTTTCGTTTTCATAAGTATTGCTCGAGCTATTGCTGCATGCATGCAATAAAAGAAGCCATCATCGCGAAGGAGCATGAACGAGAGACGGAATCGTTCGTCTTTTACATGGACCTGCGGACTGTGGGGAAAGGGTTCGAAGAATACAAGGTGCGCGGGGCGGACGTGTCCGGTCTGAAGTATATTCGAGGCAGAGTGGCTGAAATAACTCAGGATGAAAACCTTAATCCCATTGTGCATTATGAAGATACCGAGCAGCGCAAAGTGGTAAGCATGAAGCTGGACATGGTTATTTTGGCGAACGCGTGTTCGGCTCCCAAGGGAACAACCGCTCTGGCGAACCTTTTGGGTGTTGAACTCGAGGAAAACAATTTCGTCAAGACCGATCCCAGCAATCCACTTGACACCAATATTCCAGGGATATTCACCTGTGGGTGCGCTCAAGGCCCGTTGGATATTCCCGAGTCGGTCGCCCAGGCAAGCAGCGCAGCGGCTCGTGCGGCGGAAACAGTATTAAGCGGCGGTAGAGCGCTTGCGGTCTAACGGAGGGCCAGGTTGAAAAGTCAATCGAATGACGTTCGCATAGGTGTTTTTGTGTGTGATTGCGGCTCCAATATCGCCGGATACCTTCAGATGAAGGAATTGGTGGAGTACGCGAAAAACCTACCCAACGTGGTGTTCGTACAGGAAAACCTGTACACGTGCTCGGAAGGCGGCATCAACGAGATCAAGGACGCCATCCCAAGGGAAAACCTGAATCGTGTGGTTGTGGCTTCCTGCACGCCCAGAACCCACGAACCGCTCTTTATGAGCGCATGTGAGGAAGGCGGTCTGAACCCGTATCTCTTTGAAATGGCCAATATTCGTGACCAGTGTTCCTGGGTCCATATGAGAGATGGCGAGGCCGGCACTGAGCGGGCCAAGGGCCAAATCGCAATGGCTGTGGCCAAGGCCGCTCGTTTGCGGGAACTAAACAGGATTAAGCTGGGACTCACCAATCGCGGAATCGTGATCGGCGGGGGCGTGGCGGGAATGTCGGCTGCTATGGCCCTGGGCAACATGGGTTATGAGGTCGAGTTGGTGGAAAAGGCCGACAAACTGGGCGGTCTACTGAACGACCTGAACTATATTCTCCCCCAGAATGAGCCGGCCACACGCTTGGTGAACGAGCTTAAACAACGTATCGAGAGCAATCCCAAGGTCACCGTTCACACGAACGCCGAAATGAAAAAGCTCGAGGGCTATGTCGGTAACTTTGTGGCCACTATCGAGAAAGGCGGCGAATCTCAGAAAGCTAAGGCAGGCATTATTATTGTGGCCATTGGCGCACGAGTGCTCAAGCCGAAAAACCTGTTCGGGTACGACGGCGACAAGGTCATCACCCATATCGAACTGGAAGCGATGCTCAGTCAGGGAGCGGATTTCCCCAAAGACATCGTCATGATACAGTGCGCAGGCTCCCGAATTCCCGAGCGAACCTATTGCTCACGTATCTGTTGCATGACTGCCGTGAAGAACTCAATTCTTCTGAAGGAAGCGGATTCCACTCGCAACATAACCATCCTTTATCGTGACATGCAGATGTACGGCGTGGAAAACGAGGACATGTTCCGCAAATCGAAGGAGCTTGGTATCCGATACGTGACGTACTCTCCTGAGCGCCCTCCGGTTGTGGAAGGCGGAAAGGTCAAGATTTACCACAACAGAATGGGAAAAGAACTCACGCTCAACGCGGATCTTGTCGCGCTATCGACTCCACTCATCGCTCAGGAGGATGCAGGCTCGATCTCTACGATGCTCAAGGTCCCTGTAAATGAAAATGGGTTTTTTCTTGAGGGTCACGTTAAGCTGAAACCTTTAGATTTCGCCACGGACGGAATCTACCTGTGCGGGAACGCGCGCTTTCCATCTACCATACGTGAAGCCGTGGCTCAGGGCCTGGGCGCCGCATCGAGAGCGGCCGGGGTTCTTTCAAAAGACGCCCTCTACACCAGCGGCATCGTGGCCGATATTAACGCCAAGACCTGCTGCGGATGCCTGGGATGCGTCGAGGTGTGCCCGTACGCCGCCATCAACTTCTTCCCCGAGACCGGCGTCTGTCAAGTGAACAAGGTGCTGTGCAAGGGCTGCGGCGGCTGTGCGGCGACATGCCCCTCTGGGAGCGCCCGACTGGACGGCTTTTCCGGGGATCAGCTCATTGCGCAGATTGAGCAAGCGCTTTCGGCGTAAGAATGTTTCGGTAGCGGAGATCGGTTTGCCGTTCGTGAGAGGGCTCTCCTAATATTTACCGAGAGCGATCCAACCGCTTAGAAAACACTATGGGGTGGTTCGGATGGGAGCTGAGTCTTTCTCCGGTGCGCCATCATAAGAAGCTCAGCATGAGGAGAACAGAATGTCGGAGCAATTCGAACCCGTAATTGTGGGGTTTTTATGTAATTGGTGCGCGTATGCAGGGGCTGATCTCGCCGGTGTAAGTCGTTTGCAATATCCGGCGAATATGCGCACTATTCGTACCCTGTGTTCAGCTACGGTAGGACCTCATCAGATTCTGAAGGCCTTTCAGAAAGGCGCTGACGGCGTCTTCGTAGGCGGCTGACACATCGGCGATTGCCATTACCTGTATGGTAATTACATGACCGTCAAGAGAATCGACTTCATGAAACAGCTCCTCAACTTTGCGGGCGTCGACCCCGAACGTCTCATGCTCAAATGGGTCTCTTCGGCGGAAGGTCCGCGATTTGCTAAAGTCGTCACGGAATTCATCGAGAAGGTGCGGGAACTCGGCCCATCGCCGCTGGCCAACTCCCCCGTGAAGAAAGCGGGTTGACAGGGCTACTGAACTCCCCATGTAAAAACTTCGTCACAGGGCGTCGCGAGATCCAAATATGAATGAACAAGTGAAAGAATACGTAAAATTGCTCTTCAATGAAGGCCGAATCGCCGGTTTCCTGGGTTTGAGAAACCAGGACGGTGTTGTAACGCCTCATCTGTACAAGATCGCGGATGAGCTGGACAACGGATTCAGCGTCGGTGATTTCAAGGGCACGGCCGATGCACGTTATCCGCTGTCGCGAATCCTCATGTCCATTCTCAAGGCCGATACGGAGAACACCTATGGCGTGTTGCTGCGTGGATGCGATGATCGAGCAATCAATGAACTCCTGCGGTGGAATCAGGGGCAATCACCGGATCGCATAGTGAAAGTGGGAATAGCGTGCTCACAAGAGCTTGCCGACAGACACGAATGCCGCAAACCATATCCCGAGGACATCGTCGCCGGCGAGAAAGCGGCTCCTGCAGCGGCCGTTTCCGTTTCAGAACTGGATTCTCAGGATCTCATGACGCGCTTAGATTACTGGATCAAGGAATTCGATAAGTGCATCAAGTGCTACGGCTGCCGCAATGTGTGCCCGGTGTGCTTTTGCAATGTGTGTTCTCTCGAAGACGATAATCTCATTCGCACAGGGGATCTTCCACCCGAAAATCCTATGTTTCACTTGACCAGAGCCGCTCACATGGCCGGCCGCTGTATAGATTGTAATCTATGCACGGAAGCGTGCCCAGCCAATATCCCCTTGCGAACCCTCTACAAGAAAGTGGCCGGGATCGTTCAGGATGAATTCGGCTACACTACGGGTGAAAAAAGCGACGGGAAATCACCGCTCAACATCTTAGGTCCGGACCCCGGCCACACCGCGGCAAACGATTAGGCGAGGCGAGGCGGCGAGAGCCTAAGCTGCAAGACGGTACTTGACGGCAGCCGGTGAACATATTATCGAAAGGACGAGCGGATACCATCGGTTGACATTTTCCCCGCCGGGATGTTATCCGCTTTCCGTCGGCGTCCTTTATGTGGGCCGATGAGTTCGGAAGAAGAGCGCTCGGTGTAAGGTTTCGTGACCAGTGACGTAAAATTTTCCCGCTTAGGCAGGCGATCTGGGTATGCAACAAAAAGCTAAACGAGCCGTAATTAATCTCACGCCGGATTTCATCTATATGGAATGTCCTTTTTGTGGGATGAAGTTGCTTAGAACCGATTACAAGAAGATCACTAAGCTTCTCAATCAAACGGAAAGCTTGCGTGGACGGGTATGCAGTAATTGTGCGGGCGTAGTGGTTTTAAATCCTAGCAGCAAAATGCGTAAAGAAATCATAGCTAGAATCGCAAAGCCGGACGCTTCTTCATAGGGCCAGTGATATGCTCACTCACGAAAATTCAGCTCTCTTCGTTTGCGATCTTCAGGAAAAGCTTGTCGCGGCCACGCACGAACGCGAGGAAATAGTCAAAAACGCCTCTCGAATCATTGAGGGTTGTAAAAGTCTTAAAATTCCTTGTCTTTGGTCGGAACAAAACCCCAGCCGATTGGGGCCGACCGTAGACGAACTCAGAGAACTCCTTTCAGACGATGAGCCGATTGCAAAGATGACCTTCAGCGCCATGGGAGCGCCCGCATTCCGCGAAAAAATAGCGGACCTGGGGCGTACGCACATCCTCGTGATAGGCATTGAGTCCCACGTCTGCGTCTACCAAAGTGTCGCTGACCTTCGGAGGTCGGACTATGAAGTGGAAGTCATCAGTGACGCCGTGTCTTCCCGTACGCCCGCAAACAAAGCTGTGGGATTGCAGAAGTGCCTGAGTGAGGGCGCTCTCCTCAGCAGCGTGGAAACCGCTCTCTTCGAGTTGCTTGTAACTGCGGAACACCCCGCTTTTAAGGCAATACAGAAGATCATCAAGTGAGAGCTGATTTCCGTGAAGCTTAAGGGCTTTGCCGTAGGTGCCCGACATTTCAAAAAACCCCCGGATTTTAACATCATTTAAGAAAGCCGTATTCAGTCTCCTCGGTCGAATAGCTCCATGTCCGAGCCGGGGTATACGACCTTGTCCGACTCTGCTATCGGCTCTTGCGGATGAGGCCACGCAGTCGTTTGTGGCGACTCACCTTCTAAGGCTATGCGCGTAGGGTGCTTATCCGCCACCACGGTACACCGGTGTGGATCTTTGCCCGATATGGGGAAACTGAACTCTAACGGAATGTTGTTTGGGTCAAAGGAGTAGAGAGACCAGATGAAGCCGTGATCCACCACCTCCGACGCCCAAAATCCCCCCGCTTCTAGTTTGGCTTTCAGTTCCCACAAGTCATCGGCCTTTTCGACATTGATGCACACATGATCGAAAACCACCGGCCCTTGTACGGGAACCCCGTGGTCCTTTTCCGGACCCGGTGTAACTTGAGGCCATTCAAAGAAACCGACCATACTATGGGGCGAAATTTCGAAAAAGTACGTTTTATACGAGTTCCGTCCCATAGTAATAAGGACTCTTGCCCCCAAAAGGTCTCGCCAGAAACGGATGGTTAGGTCTAGGTTTCCCGTCACTAAGGCGACGTGGTTAATAGCCGTGAATTTCATGATAATCCTCGCTGAACCGACCGTTGAAGCGCCTGCGCGTAAAAGATTTCCATCTGGGTGAACCGGCTTCATCCTAATATAATCAGGACATACGCAGTGAAAAAGGTTCGCAGCGAAATGCGCCGCACTGGGGCTGCTGTCTGCGTGGAGGTTACCCACCTCTGCGGCTGAAGTGAACATATTGAGTTAACTACAAAGTGGCCCTTTGAGTATATGCCCTCTTCGGGACTCGCGCCCAACGCATACACCATGGAAGAGGGATGTGCTCTCCGGTATGCGGTAGATGGATACTGTCCTAAACCACGACGGTCTAAGATATTGAGCTTCATCGTTGTACAAAAGATCCACGCAGCGCCGAAAATCGAAACTACCCTATGGGAAAACCTTGACATTTCGGGCACGCTGGTGTTACCTATAAGACTTTGAATTTCCAGGCATCTATTTCCATGCACTCTTTGGAAAAAGAGACTGGAAGCCGAATTTCATCCCGGTTTTTTTAAATAATGTATCACGAATTGATTGGGTTTTCGCTTCTCGAAGACGACTTCGGCGCGTGTGAACCGTTTGAACGCTGGCGCTTTGCGCAGGGTCTGCGAGAGCACGGAGCAATCGAATACGTAAAGTGGGTGACGACAAATTAGCGAGCACGCCGTTTGTGTCTCCTAGATATGCGTTTACGTTTTGTTAAACGTATGGGAAGTTACCTGCGGACCCGTAAGGCGCTTGTGCGTTCGCATCCCAATTGGTGTGGTAAGGCTCGCGGCCAGTGAAGATGGTGGTGAATGCCGGCTTATTGAAATCATGTGAATCCATTCATTCGGGCGGTCAGTGCTCTTGAACACGCTGCCGAGCGACTCAGCCGGCGCGCGGGTCTCTTGCCGCTTTTCTCTATCCATGTTCGACTGCATATAGGTAACGGAGAAATATGCTTGATAAACTACTCCTAGACCATAAAGAAGCCATCTTAAAGAAGTGGTTTCAGCTTGTTATAGACACATATCCGACAGACACAAAACGACTCTTAGCCGCCAAGAGCGACAGATTTGCCAATCCTGTCAGCGCCGATCTGCACACGGGACTGGAAGGTCTCTTCAACGGTTTGCTTGCCGCCGATAACGACGCATACGAATTTTCTGAATTCTTGGACAAGGTCATTCGTATTCGAGCGGTTCAAGACTTCACGCCTGCAAACTCGTTGGTTTTCCTTTTCTATATTAAGAACGCGGTGCGAGAAATCCTTGCCCCCCACATAAACCAGTACGCATTGTTCGAAGAACTATTGAAGTTCGAATCCAAGGTAGATTCGCTTGTTCTGCTTGCGTTCAACATCTACATGGGTTGCCGTGAGGATTTGTGCAACGTTAGAATAGCCGAAATCAACCGCAGAACGTCCAGAATTTGGGAAAGGGTATGTCGGAAGTACGGTGTACCGCCGGAATTGGCGGACTCCGATGAAGATAAGTTAACCCAATAGTCAAAGATTGAGGTGATGGCAGATGAACGCATGGTTTTCCCTACTCGCATCCTTGTTCATCGTGATCGGCCTTTCGCTGATCGCATATCTGGGAACAGGATCGATGGGACTGCAAACGGTATTTGGGATCTATATCCCTTACGCAGCCATGGCCATATTTTTTGGAGGGATGATCTATAGAATTATGGTATGGGCCAAAGCCCCCGTTCCATTCAGAATCCCGACAACATGCGGCCAAGGTAAATCTTTGCCCTGGATTAAGGCAAATAACCTCGAAAGTCCTTACAACACTTGGGGTGTAATAGGACGAATGCTGCTGGAAGTGCTGTTCTTCCGCACGCTGTTCAGGAACACGAAAACTGAAATCTGGCCCGGTCCCAAGGCTACATGGATATCCACAAAGTGGCTGTGGCTTTTTGGAATCCTGTTTCACTACTCCTTCCTGATTATAGTACTCAGGCATCTCCGATTCTTTATCGAACCTGTTCCACAATTCGTGGACATTCTGTCCTCCGTGGACGGCTTTTTTCAAATCATGCTGCCCACGCTGTTCATATCGGACCTGCTGTTTCTGGGAGCGGTGCTCTTTCTGTTCGCAAGAAGAATATTCCTCCCGCAGGTGCGCTACATATCGTTGCCGGCGGATTACTTCCCGTTATTCCTGATCCTTACGATAGGTATAACCGGAATTCTTATGCGACTGGTATATAAAGTTGACATATTGAGCGTAAAGCAACTGACCACCGGACTATTTACCTTTGCGCCTTTCATCCCCGCTGGTGGAATAAACCCCCTCTTTTACGTGCATCTGTTTCTCGTAAGCGTGCTGTTCGCCTACTTTCCGTTCAGCAAACTTATGCATGCGCCCGGTGTGTTTTTGAGCCCGACGCGTAATCTCGCCAATAACAATCGCGGCGAGCGCTATATAAACCCCTGGAACCATCCGGTGAAAGTCCACACCTACGCTGAATACGAGGACGACTTCAGGGACAAGATGATAGAGGCCGGGATCCCGGTGGACAAGAAGGAGTAAACATGGAACTACATCAACTTCCAAAACCGGAAGATTTGATCAAAGGCGTCAAACTTAACGAGCCCCCTGAGACGCCTTGGATGGATAAGAAGGTCGATTTTCGAGAGGGAACCTACAGCTACCCGGCTGCTCCCAAAAACCTCAGAAGATTGGATATGCCGAATCCCCGTGTGTGGTCCCCTACGGACGAAGACTGGCAATTGCCCGAAAATTGGCATGAAATCATCATGAAAGGTATCGAGGAGCGTCTAAGTAAGTACCGCTCCTTCCGCTTGTTCATGGATACCTGCGTAAGATGCGGCGCATGTGCGGACAAATGCCACTTTTTCATCGGGTCCGGTGATCCGAAGAACATGCCCGTGCTGCGAGCCGAACTTATTCGATCAATCTACAGAAATGATTTTACCCTAGCCGGTAAACTGCTCGGCAAGTTCGCAGGCGGTAGACCACTTACCAAGGACGTTATCAAGGAGTGGTTCTACTATTTCTATCAGTGTACCGAATGCCGACGATGTTCGGTATTTTGTCCCTACGGCATTGACCAAGCCGAAATTACGATGATCGGCCGGGAACTCCTCAACCTACTCGGTTTAAACATCAACTGGGTTATGGAACCTGTGGCCAACTGTTTTAAGTATGGTAACCACCTTGGAATCCCCCCTCACGGCGTTAAAGATATGTGGGAATTCATGGTGGACGACATTGAAGAACTTACCGGCGTCCGCGTGGGCCTCCCCGTCAATAAAAAGGGAGCGGAAATCCTGTTCGTTACCCCCTCCGGTGACTATTTTGCCGACCCGGGCACCTATACGTGCATGGGATACCTCATGTTATTTCACGAGCTGGGTCTGGATTACACCTGGAGCACCTTTGCGTCGGAAGGCGGCAACTTTGGGCTTTTCACGTCTCACGACATGATCAAGCGCCTGAATGCAAAGATCTACGAAGAAGCCAAGCGACTCGGCGTCAAATGGATTCTTGGCGGCGAGTGCGGACATATGTGGCGCGTCATCCATCAGTACATGGATACTATGAACGGACCCGCCAATTTCCTGGAAGTGCCCAAATCCCCCATCACCGGCACGGTATTCGATAACGCCCGATCTTCCAAGATGGTGCACATCACTGAATTCACCGCTGATCTCCTGAAAAACAACAAACTTAAGCTGGATCCGAGCAGAAACGACAGAATCATCACTACGTTCCATGATTCGTGTAACCCCGCAAGGGCGGCAGGGATTTTGGAAGAGCCCCGCTACATACTCAAGCAAATCTGTAATAATTTTTATGAAATGCCTGAGAACACCATCCGTGAACAAACCTTCTGCTGTGCAGGAGGCGCGGGTCTCGGTAACGACGAGAATATGGATATGCGTATGCGGGGTGGATTTCCTCGAGCCAACGCCGTTAGACACGTGCGAGACACCTACGGAGTCAACCGGCTTACATGCATGTGCGCCATCGACCGCGCCACGTTGACGGCGATGATGCACTACTGGGCGCCGGATGTGGAAGTCGGGGGAATACATGAACTCTTGGCAAATGCTCTGATAATGGATGGTGAAAACGAGCGAACCCTGGATCTCCGTGGAGAACCTTTTAAAGAGGAGGATGAGTAAACCTAATGTCAAGAGCAGGTTACTTTATGCCGTCTATTGTGGCGGGAGTTATCATCTTTCTCGTGCTGTTTACCTATCCTTTCTGGGGGAATCTCGGCAATAAGACCGCGGCCCCGGTGTTGGTCACCGGCACTACGGAAAAGCAGTGCGTGGAAAAAACCGAGTTCATGAAAACCAGCCACATGAAATTGTTGGACGAGTGGCGTGATGCGGTGGTCAGGGACGGTAAGCGGGTATATGTGAGCAAGTTAAACGGCAAACACTACGACATGAGCCTGCAAAACACATGCACGAAATGCCATATCAAAAAAGATCAGTTCTGCGATAGGTGTCATACATACGTTAACGTATCGCCCAACTGTTGGGCCTGTCACATAGACCCCGTTCAGGGTATCAATCCTCAAACGCCCCCTCAGCAGCAAACGGCCTACAACGCGCATACACAGGGCGAAGGAGTAGCAACTGATGGATCGCGATAGACGAGATTTTCTGAAGGTAGCGGGGCTCTCGGCCCTGGCCATCGGCGCCGCTCCCCATCTGGCCTGCGCGGCGGACGATATGCCCGGCGAAGCGATTCCATCGCCCAAAGCGCTGACCGCTAAACGGTGGGGCATGATTGTAGATATTCGAAAATGTTCGAAGGCCACCTCGGAGAGAAAGTGCGTTGACTGCGTAGTTGCCTGCAATAACACTCACAATGTTCCTTCCTTTGATAGTAAGCAACACGAAGTTAAGTGGATCTGGCAAACGGGCCTAGAGAACGCGTTCCCAGGCGAGGAGAATCGTTTCCTTGATGAGTATATCACGGACACACTGAAGGGCACGCCCATAATGGTGCTATGCAACCATTGCGATAATCCTCCTTGCGTTCGAGTTTGTCCTGTTCAGGCCACATTCCGCCGCAGTGACGGCATCGTGATGCAGGACCAGCATCGCTGCATCGGCTGCCGATTCTGTATGGCAGCCTGCCCTTACGGCGCACGTAGTTTGAACTGGGTAGATCCCCGTCCGAAAATCGGACAGGTAAACAAGGAATATCCTACAAGAACACGTGGTGTTGTCGAAAAGTGCACTTTCTGCTTTTCACGTCTATCAGTGGGTGTAATTCCCGCCTGTGTGGAATCCTGCAAGGAAAAAGCCCTCATCTTTGGAGATGTGGATGATCCTAATTCGGAGATCCGACAGATTCTTCGCACACAGCCCACTATTCGCCGAAAACCGCACCTAGGAACAAGACCCCAGGTTTATTACATACTGTGAGGTTCGTATGCTGGAAAAGGCATTAACAGGTAACAAGAGCTACTTCCTTTGGTTGGCCATCCTGCTGACGGTGCTCGGCATTGGATTTTTGGCCTATCTGAGGCAGTTGTCAATTGGTTTGGGCGTCACCGGTATGAGCAGAGACGTATCCTGGGGCGTGTACATCGGCCAGTTTACCTTTCTGGTCGGTGTAGCGGCTTCCGCCGTTATGCTCGTGCTCCCTTACTATCTCCATGATTACAAGGTCTTCGGCAAGATCACCATATTGGGGGAATTCCTCGCCGTCGCCGCCGTGACCATGTGTTTGAGCTTTATCGTGGCCGACCTTGGACGTCCTGACCGCGCCTTTAACGTGCTGCTGCACCCCACTCCTAATTCGATCCTGTTTTGGGACATGATAGTGCTCAACGGCTATCTCTTCCTGAACATCATCGTGGGTTGGACCGTTCTAAGCGCAGAGAAGAAAGGCGCCCCGGCGCCGAGCTGGGTCAAGCCGCTCATTTATTTGTCCATACCCTGGGCGGTTAGTATCCACACCGTCACGGCATTCTTGTATGCGGGTTTGCCTGGTCGTGGTTTCTGGTTGACGGCCATTATGGCCCCTAGATTCTTGGCTTCGGCATTCGCGTCCGGTCCTTCGCTATTGGTGCTTATATGTCTCTTCCTGAGAAAATACACCAAGTTCGACGCCGGTTGGACAGCGATTCAGACATTGGCTAAGATAATCACTTACGCCATGCTCATCAGCATCTTTTTCGTGCTCTGCGAACTGTTCACGGCATATTACAGCCAAATTCCGGAACACATGATGCATTTCACGTATCTCTTCTCCGGTCTGCATGGACACGCCGGCCTTGTGCCATGGACGTGGACTTCCGTTGTGCTCGCGTTGCTCGCGGTGGCTTTGCTGATTAACCCAAGCACACGAGAAAATCCGACCACCTTGGCGATAGCCTGTGGAGCAGTCTTTATTGCACTCTGGATCGAGAAGGGTGTGACCTTGGTGCTCACCGGTTATATTCCGTCCCCTCTGGAAACAATAACAGAGTATCATCCCACCGCAACGGAAATTGCCATAACCTTGGGCGTTTGGGCGCTGGGATTCATCATTCTATCCATACTCTACAAAGTGGCCATTGGTGTGAAAGAAGAATCAGTGGGAGAGGCGCCACACTAACGTCATAACTTTTAGTGCGTTTCAGCCGGAGGGTGGCCCATTGGGCCGCCCTCTTTGCGTTCACGTGAGGGCGTCGCGTTGTATTTTCCGGATAGTTTGACGTCAGTATGGAGAACGAAACTGCGGGCCGTCTGCAGAAAACCGGGTTCGTGGTATGTGTCTCAAGAGGCATAGTGAAGTTGGTCGGTCGGTTCCGTGATTACAAGTTTCGACAGCGAATGGAAATAGGGTCAAGGGGAGTCAACGCCTTCACCCGGAGAACCGGCCCATGCAGGCTATTCTTCTGCAGACTACCGTTCGGTGGTACGCTGAGTCCTCGCCTTAGGTTTTACGAGGTAATCTAGTCCAAAGGTCTTAATCTTATACCCCATTTGTCGCGGCGTGATGCCCAAATCCTTCGCTGCTCTGGACTGCGTGCCGTTGTGCCTCTCAAGGGCGGCGATAAGATCTTGGCGCTCCCGCTCCCTGAGAGCGCCCTGCTGAGCTGTGTGCCGTTCGCCGGCGGCGTGAACGTATTCCAAGTACGGGCGGAGGTCTATGGAGCTCACCAGACCGCTCCCGAAGATAATGGCCAGCCGCTCGATGAGGTTTTCCATTTCGCGCACATTTCCCGGCCAGGAGTATGCCGCTAAATTCTCCATAGCAGCGGCGGTGAACTGGGGAGCATAGCCGTACTCCAGCGCAATTTTTTCGCGAAAAAAGGTGATCAGGGGGAATAGATCCTCGCGTCGTTCACGCAGGGGCGGCACTCGAATGGGAAACACATTCAAACGGTAGAATAGATCCTCTCGAAATGACCCATCCGACACAGCTTGCGCCAATTCCTTGTTTGTGGCTGCCAATATGCGTACGTCTACGCGCTTAGTTTTGGAGGCGCCCAAACGCTCGAATTCACGTTCCTGCAGGAAGCGGAGCAGCTTGGCCTGGAGCGTCATGGGTAATTCACCTATTTCGTCGAGGAAAATGGTTCCGCCATCGGCCTCTTCTACGCGGCCGGTCTTGCTTTCCGTGGCTCCTGTGAACGCCCCTTTTTCATATCCGAACAGCTCAGATTCCAATAGATTGTCAGGCAATGCTGCGCAGTTAATCTTTACGAAAGGTCCGCGCGCTCGTTCGCTTAGTTCGTGAATGATACCTGCCACCAGGCTCTTTCCCGTGCCTGACTCACCCAGTAGAAGCACCCCGGCCTTAGTGGGGGCCACTTTCCTGATCAGGTCCTGGACCTCCGCCATACTAGGGCCTGATCCTACGGCGAAAAAGTTGGTTGCCTTGCGGGAAAGCTCGGCCTTAAGCGATAGATTCGCCTTGATAAGATGGCTTTCTCGCTCTTCCACTTGATTATTGAGACTCACCAACTGCGCCATCAGACCTGACACAATGGTTAAGAATCGTATGTCTTCTTCAAAGGAAACGTCTTGGTCAAAGAGCCTGTCTACACTCAACACACCCACGGGTCGACCTTGAAGCACAATGGGAACACCGATGAACGAAACATGGTCTTTTTCTATTTCTCGTGATTTAGTTTTGTTGAGAAACAGAGGTTCCTTACCGATGTCCGGCGCCACAAAGGGCTTCCCACTTCGGAAGATGAGCCCGGTGACCCCTTCATCCAAATTATAGACGCCGCGCTTCTTTTCGTAAGGCAGAAGCCCATGAGAGGCCTTTATGGACAAGGTATCGCCGGCTTCATCTTTGAGGGTGACAGTGGCTCTATTCATACAAAGAATATCGGAAAGAATTTCCAGAATTTCTTCTAGGGTATGGTCAAGATTGAGCGCTCGACCAATCAAACGGCTAATGTCGTAAAGGACTTTCAATTCGAGTTGATTTATCCTGGCGTCCATACCATCACTCCTCTATTGGTTCACAGGGCTGAGACGCCTCTGCGCAGGTGAAGACCGTGGGGGATCCGCTCATCCCCCTACAGCCACCGCAATGTGATGCTAAGCTGCTGATCATTAGGCAATTCACGGATTCTTAGTCCTACTCTTCAGCTTCGCCGGCGTAGGCCGCACAGTAGCAGCAGTTCCCCACGGGTGAGATTGCGTTTGAGCAGTGGACTGAGGTCACGGATCGTTCGCAGTATGTCAAGTAATTCGGGTGTGCTTACATGGGCTCCTATATCCGTCAACGTGTGGGCAAGCCCCCGCTTACCAGTGTGCTTGCCGATGACGATCTCACGTTGCAAGCCGAGTATGTCTGGTGAATAGGGTTCGTAATTGCCCGGATCCAGTAACATTCCCGCTGCGTGAATTTCTGATTCATGGGAGAAAACCTTGGCCCCTACGACTGGTTTACCGGGCGCTATTAAACGTCCGGAGGCCTGAGCGACAAACTTGCAAAGGCGAGGGAGCGTATGAAGCCGTACATCAGTTTTCATCCCGAGCAAGCGTTGGATAGCCAGCGCCAGTTCTTCCAGAGGCGTATTGCCGGCTCGTTCTCCCAGACCCAGCGCGGTGGCGCTCACGTGACGGACTCCGGCCCGCACGGCGGCTAGGCTGTTCGCAAGTGCAAGTCCGTAATCATTGTGTGTGTGAATTTCCACCGGGAGGGCGCATTCCTCCGTGAGGCAGAGTATCCGCTCGTACATGGCAAAGGGTTCCATGATACCCAGGGTATCGGAGAACCGAAGGCGATCGGCTCCTGCATCGTGAGCCGACTGAGCGAACAACGTTAAAAAATCTTCGTCCGCTCGCGAGGCGTCTTCCGCTCCTACACATACGAACAAATTGTTTTCTTTAGCGAAGTCCAAGGCGGCTGTGAGTTGGGTAAGTATCCAATGACGACTCTTTCCAAGCTTTCGGTTTATCTGAAAATCGGAAACAGGGAGGGAGATTGTCACGGCGCCGACACCGCAATCTAACGAGAGCTGAATATCCGTAATCACCGCCCGATTCCACGAGCTGACACGCGCCTTCGTACCCAGCGAGGCTATTGCCTTTACAGCGTCTCTTTCCGCGCCGCCCATGGCGGGAATGCCGCATTCGATTTCGTTGACGCCTGCTTGGTCGAGAAGCACGGCGATCTCCACCTTTTCCTGTGTGGTGAAAGCTACTCCCGCAGCCTGTTCACCGTCTCGCAAGGTGGTGTCGGTTATCCAAACATTGTCGATCATTCTTATGCCTTAATACTGAGACCACTCGCGATGTGTCGCCGCACTCGATGTGACTTTACGCCTCAGGATTAGCCCGAGAGGGTATTTCTACACCCTGAACGGCGCCGGAAGTGCAATGATATTTTGATGTGCGAAGATTGTGCCGCGGAGAAAGAATATGGGTTTGAACGAGAAGTGACTGCAATAACGAACTAAAGTTCAGGAGCGATTCGGCTGAATCACACGAGACCGTAGCTTAAACAAAAATAAGCTACCTAAATGTATACAACTGTCGTGAATGGTAAGAAGGTGTGAGCGGGGGTAGATCGAAAGTAAGTAAAGAATTGTCGCTACATACTCGGAGACTAGTGAGACGGTTTGGTCGATGGGACTCTAACTACCACTTAACGGCAAGCGGCTACCTCACGCTCGTGCGCTGAAATTTGTACCCGAAGTGATCCACATATCGCCATGAGTCCAAATGGCCGGCGCACAGCAGCGCAAAAGACCGGCGACCATCACCGGCCGTGACGGTTACGCGGCGCAGCGTGAAGAGATCCACGCCGGGTTCATTCGGACCATGGATGGCGGTGAGGGCGAACTCGTATCCAACTCGTGCGGCAAGCGTCCCCACAGCGGAGGAAAAATCCCGAACAGTGCCGTAGGGATAAGCCAATCCGTCGGGTGGGGTTCCCAGTTCCTCGGTAATGCGTCGCTTGGATTCACTAAGCTCATGCTCAACTTCGTTCAGATCGAGCATGGCTAAACTCCGGTGAGATACCGTATGGGAACCAATACCAAAGCCCGCACGTTTGAGTTCGCGCAGCTTGGGCCATCCTGCGAATGCCCCCGGCATTCTAACGAATCCATCGACTACTCCCGTAATGATGAAGAAGGTCGCAGGAATGGAGCAGGTCGACAGGGTTTCTGCAACTTCCTCTGAAATTTCCGAATAGCCGTCGTCAAAGGTAAGCGCTATCGTGGTTTCTTTCGGAGCCACACAGCGGGCTATGAGGTCCGCCATAGTGGTGACGGGTATGACGTTGATATGATCGGAAAGATACCGCACGTGCTCTTGGAAATCCCTGGAGCTGGTCCCATGAGAAGTGTGCGGAACAGGTTCCACTTTATGATAATTGATGATTCGATACGCAGGGCTGCGCCCGTAAAAAAGGCCTCGTCCCGACAAAACGGAAGCGCCTGTTACAGCCCACTTTAAGCTGCGTTTTAGTATGTCTCGAGAACCCATAGATTCTCCGTTATTAATGTGGTAGCGGTCAGTATGAACTCATTTACCCTGGAGAATAGCCTCCAACGCCGGTTTACGGGGAGCGCCGCCCTGTTCAGAATAGAAAAGTAGTTTGCCGGCAGACACGCAATCTTGGAATCCCATTGGGCAGGTCGGCGGAAATAAGGGATACCTATGCAAAATCGGGAGCACGCGACGTTTGCCACATCCGGCGAGACCTTACTATATAATAGAGGAGGTGAAAGCCGCTGGTTGAGCCGTCCTGTTGACATTGCGGGCTTGACCGGTTTCATCTTCCGGATGCGCTTTCAAGTGGACAAGAGCTGTCGGCAACCCATTCGTTATTGACCACGCGTACTGTTTCTCGCCACCCACTACTGAGCCCTGGCGGGGCCGGCGTGCTTTGGGACTGCGCTCATGTTCTTGACCGCCGGTTGAGAGGCGCCTACTGCGGGTATATACGAGGGAGCATAAGGATTGGCTCCTGCCGTCTGAACGGGCTCCTGCTTTTCGGGTCGTGAGGACAAGATCACGGCGTCAATAGGGGAAAACTTCTTCGTCTCATGATCCGCCTCATAGTCCGGTTGAGAAACAAGTAACTTGTTATTGGGAACACGTTCGGGTTTTTTCGTCTGGTGGAATGAGATTCCCGGCGGCACGGGGTACACGCCCATGGGCTCGTGAGCCAGCGCCGCACTCATGTAGTCTATCCAAATCGGGAGCGCAGCCGTAGAGCCGGCCTCATGTTCACCCAACGAAGTACGCGTATCGTACCCGAACCACACGCCCGTGGTGTACTTGGGGTTAAAGCCTACAAACCAGGCGTCCGTGGCATCGTCCGTAGTGCCCGTCTTGCCGCCGATGTCCGAGCGTCGCAACTTGGCCGCAGCTGAGGCAGTGCCGCTCACCGTGACCTCCCTGAGCATGCTTACCATGAGGTACGCGGTCTGCGGACTCATAGCGGGCGAAACACGACCAGCGTCATTTTGGAAGACGCTGCAAAAGCGTTCCAGGTCGCCCGACAAACTACCGGCAATCAGGTGAACGTCTTTCTTTTCTCCACGAGAATTGTCGCTTGCATTCGGTAGACAGTAATCGGCCAGCGGCTGGAACCTGACCCTATCTTCCACGCCCAATGGCTGCATTGTATTATTTTCATACAGCTTACCCATTCGGTCGAAAATTTTCAGAATCATGGTAGGACGTACGCGGATTCCCATATTGGGGAAGATCGTATATGCCGCAGTAAGCTCATACGGAGTAACTTCCGAGGATCCCAAGGCCACAGAGAGATGGCTTTTAATAGGGGATTGCATTCCCATTTGTCGCGCCATGTCTACGGCTCGCTTAATGCCCACATCCATGAGGAGCTTTACGGCAACGATGTTCCTGGATTGCACCAAGGCGTTGCGGAGTGTCGTGCGACCGATAAACCGATTATCCGAGTTCGTAGGGATCCACTCTTCATCAGTGGATCCGATGGTCACCGCTATGGGTTCGTCCACTAGAGCCGTCCTGGGAGAATATCCGCCCCATTCGAGGCCCGCTGCGTAAACTACGGGCTTGAAGGCGCTACCTGGCTGTCTCAGGGCCTGAGTCGCCCTATTGAAGTTAGATTTTTCGTAACCTGCGCCGCCTACAATTGCGCGCACGTATCCCGTGGCGTTCTCAATGCTGACCAGAGCCCCTTGAGCGGCGGGTGTGGGATCTTGCGCGACCTTAATCTTCC
>JBBRBO010000031.1:0-32065 GCA_038205805.1 Desulfomonilales bacterium | reverse complement strand
ATGAAACGCCGCAAAGCACTGATGGATCTTGCGGGCAACGGCCATCATGAGAAACACGGCGTGTTCAGCCGTAGATTCAGCATTTGGCGTCAGGTATGATGGGATATTACACACCATAATGCCGTTGCGGGAGGCGAGATTCACGTCTACTCCCTCGAGTCCTACTCCAAACTGCTGAATAAGGCCGGCGCGTGTGTTTTCGATAAGCTCGGGCGCCAGATGGTGCATGAGCGGCACGAGCGCGTCAACGTCAGCTCCCACTTTTACCACATCCATCGCCGGGCAGTTGAAGACATCATCTTCGGGCATTAATGTTTTCAAGAGTTCGTAGGCCTTCGGAAAGGTCTCACCACAAAACAAAATTTTCATGTTTACCCTTTCACGTAATTTTCTGAATCCAGGGGGCGCGCCTTACCACCAATGTCAGTTCCTGGTATAGACTGCGGCGGCCGAAACTTAATCGTAATATCCCACCACGGTCACTGCGAATCCCGCCGAGCCGTCAATGGGGCATATATTGTGATCCAGGTAAGCGGTAATGGGGAACAAAGGGCATGTATTTCCGGGCACGAGAAACCGCGGCAGGGAAATTCCCAGCAGGTCTGATCGCCCCTCGCCGAATTGCCTCGCAAGCAAGGGCTCGTTTCCGGTCGGCTTATTGGGGTCAATGGGAGTTTTTACGTTGCGGATTTCGTTGGCGCGCTCGCACACCACAACGATCTGCTGGATATTGTCCGCTTCTTCTTCCCGTGTTGAGCCCTGGACGAAGCGATCCCTGTGGCCGCTTGCCTTGCATATGACTTCCAAGACGGCCCCGCCGCTGAAAACCTGCTCAATGACCAGGAGAGAGAGCATTAAGGAAAGCGTCAGTGTAACGAGTCTCATGACATTGTCTCCCGTGGTCGCTCCTCTAGCGGTTTATAACCACTTGGAGCGAAAATAGTCCGTCACTTCCCTGTGGAAAGCCATTATGGCCTCAAGAGAGTCCAGTTCCCGCGGACCGATTTTCTCCAGCGCGGCAAGCACCAATACGGGAATGGCGTCAAAAGCGATTTTACCCGCAAGGAAAAGGTCCACGGCCACTTCATCCGCGGCGTTGTAAACGACGGCAGCGGAACCGCCGCTATCCCTCAAGGTATCATACGCGGCCTTCAACAACGGGAATCTGAGGATGTCCGGCCGCTCGAAAGTAAGGGATCCCAATGCGACGAAATCCAAGGGCTCGACTCCCGAGGGCGTTCGCTCGGGGTATGCCATGGCGTACGATATGGGGATGCGCATGTCCGTAGGTCCGAGCTGAGCGATGATGGAGCCATCCATGAACTCGACCATGGAATGGACGATGCTTTGCGGGTGAATCACCACCTCAATCTGATCCGGACTCGCTTCAAAGAGCCACGCCGCTTCGATGACTTCGAGGCCTTTATTCATCAGGGTGGCCGAATCCACGGTGACCTTGCGTCCCATTTTCCAGCGAGGATGATGGAGCGCTTGTTCAGGAGTCACCCCGGATAGCTCGCTGCGAGTCATGTTCCGGAACGGCCCCCCGGACGCAGTCAGGATGATCCGTCTGAACGGCAGATGCCCGTATCCCTGAAGACACTGGAAGATGGCGGATTGTTCGCTGTCCACAGGCAGCAGTCTAACGCCGTTATCCCGAACGCTGCGCATGAAGAGCCTTCCGGCAATGACCAGGACCTCTTTTGTGGCCAGGGCTATGTCCTTGCCGGCCCGAACTGCGGCAAAAGTTGGTTCCAGCCCTGCGCTGCCGGGTAAGCCGCCCACCACTAGGTCCGTATCGTCATAGGATGCAACGGCGTTCATATCCGTCGTAATCGTGGTGAAGGAGCGCCCCAACCGCTTTTGGAGTTCCGTTGCCGCCGCTTCCGAGCCGCATCCCACGATAGCCGGACGAAATTCGCGTGTCTGCTGTTCCAGCAGATCCACATTGGCTCCGGCGGCTAGAGCGGTGATCTTGAAGCTTTCAGGCCGGTGACGCGCCACATCGAGGGTCTGTGTACCGATGGAGCCCGTTGATCCGAGTACGCCGATTCTCTTCATCGCACACCACCTATTCCCGTAAGAAGGAGGTAATACGTTGCAGCGGGAATTACCAGGATAAGGCTGTCCGCGCGGTCCATAACGCCGCCGTGTCCAGGAAGGAGGGCGCCGTAATCCTTTATGCCGAGCCGCCGTTTAAGGGCCGATGCGCACAAGTCGCCCAGTGGACCCATGACCGCCATGAGAGCGGTCAGCCAAAACAGATTTGTCCAGGAAGCCAAACTTGGCGCTGCGAGTTTCACTAAGATCATGCCGAGAAAATTTCCGGCCACTCCGCCGATCAATCCCTCGATGGTTTTGCCGGGGCTTACGTTCTTGGAAAATTTACGTTTGCCGAAGCTCTTTCCGGCAAAGTAGGCGCTCGCATCGCCTAACGAGTTCACGATGAGCACGTAAAGTATCCATGTGACACCATTTTCCATCCGCCGCAGGAGCATGGCATGGCACAAGGGTACGACAGCGTAGAAGGGCACGAGGATCATCTGGGCCGCGGAATCCAGCGTATTACCTATGTGGTTGAACAGGAATAGGTGCAGCACGAGGATGCTCAGGGGTAGCCACACAAGGAGCGCCGGCAAGGCGAAGTAGGGTAGGGAGTAAAATCCTGCCACAACGCTCAGACAAATGGTGAGCGTGAGCGCCTTCTGAAACGGGCTCGGCAGGCCGGGAAATCGGCTGGTCAGTTCCCAAGCGGCCATCATAGCGAAAAACGTGACAAGGATCGCTACTCCGCCGTAGCCCCCGAAGAGAAGAAGGGGTATGAGAACGGCTATGACGGCGAAAGCGGTCAGGACGCGAGTCAGCAACATGCTAAAGCTCCGCTGTTGGGATGGATGGGTCCATCGGGCTGAAGGCGGCTCTCTGCCCGGTAAAGCCGGCGGGAAGACTCATCTCTCTACCGGCGTGTGAATGGTAATCCCAAGGGGTTAAATGCTTCCTAGTGGATCCATTACGTTTCGACTTGCTCGGGGATCATGCCGAAGCGACGTTGACGGCTCTTGTAGTCGTCTATAGCAACCATAATAGCCTCGTCGTCGAAATCCGGCCACAGAATATCCGTGAAATAAAACTCACTATAGGCGCATTGCCATAGGAGGAAGTTGCTGATACGCATTTCGCCGCCGGTGCGAATGAGGAGGTCGGGATCAGGTAACTCGGCCGTATCCAACATGGAACTGAAGAGTGTTTCGTCCACCGCCTGTGGGTCGAGGTCACCCTTGCGAAGAGCGTCGGCTAGGCGCAAGGCTGCGCTCAGTATATCCTGTCTGCCTCCGTATGAGAGCGCAATATTCAAGATGAGTGAAGTGTTCTCCCGAGTAGTTTCCATGGCCGTAGAGAGCTTATGTTGTATGTCATCGGGCAGGCGGTCCAACTGACCCATAATGCGAATACGGATATTATGCCCGTGCAGCTCCTCGAGTTCCGAATCCACGAACTGGGAGAGCAGCTTCATGAGGCCGGTGACCTCGCTCTCGGGGCGTCTCCAGTTTTCCGTCGAGAAGGCGTACAGGGTGAGGACTGCAACTCCGTTCTTGCGGCAAAATTCCACTGTGCGGCGAACGGCCTTGGCGCCCCGGCGATGCCCTTCCAGCCGGGGCATGAGTCTTCGCCTCGCCCAGCGACCGTTTCCATCCATTATTATGGCTATGTGGCGAGGAAAGTCGGCTGAGTGATTGGAAACCAAAATCGCTCCTTGGTGGCTGTCGTTCAAGAAGTGACGGCTATCCCATGACGAACCACCGCCTCACACGGTAATCTGTTCTCAGGTGAGACTATTTGGGGCGGTTTCGTGATATGGAGAAGCTGTGTCGTAATCATTCACAGCGCTTGAGGCGGCTCTGCGCTCCGTGAGAACCCGAGGGGAAGCTCATGTCCCCTCCGGACCGCCCTGTAGGTAATTGCAACCGGCGGTAACGGTTCTAGTGAACCGTTGCGCGGCGCCTATACCCTTAGATCTCCATGATCTCCTTTTCTTTATCCACCAACACCGCATCCACCTTTACAATAAATTCATCAGTGGTTTTTTGCACTTTGTCTTGGGCCTTGTGCAGATCGTCCTCGGATATTTCTTTGTCCTTCTTCAGTTCCTTGAACATTTCATTCGTATCACGACGATGGTTCCGAATTTGAACCTTATATTCTTCCGCCATTTTCTTGACAAGCTTCACGAGTTCTTTTCTGCGTTCAGCCGTTAAGGGAGGCAGGTTGATACGCACGATCTTCCCGTCGTTCGACGGTGTGAGTCCCAGTTCCGACTTCATGATGGCCTTTTCTATCGCCCCCACGGCCTGGGAATCCCATGGCTGGATGACGATTTGCCGCGCCTCGGGCACGGACAAGGTCGCAAGTTGATTCACGGGAGTCGGTGTCCCGTAGTAGTCCACCATCAGGCCGTCCAACAGCGCAATGGAGGCTCGTCCGGTGCGGATGCGTCGCAAGTCTTTCTGCAACGCTTCGATAGATTTATTCATGGACACTCTAGTCTGTTCGTGTAAATCGTCAATCATTTTACCCTCTCATGAGAATTGCGAGTGAGATGTGGTAAGCGTTTCGAAATGGTTCACCGGGTTTGAGACGGCTCCGCGGCCGGTAAAGGCCGGACGATAGATTTATCTCCCATCCAAACCACCTCACAATGACGCCAAGCCGCCGACCGATTCGTGGTGAAGCGCCACATAGCCATGTATCGACGGCTCGACAACGTGGTGTCTCAAGCGGGTGCGAATTACGCTTCCGTACACATTGAGGCGCCTGCGCCGACTGATTCACCGGATTATAGAGCCGATCTTTTTCCCCTGAAGCGCCTTCAGTATATTCCCTTTCGTGTGAAGATCCAACACGATGATGGGTATGCGTCTGCGCCCCAGAATCTCGACGGCGGCGGCGTCCATTACTCCTAGGCGACGATCCAGGGTCTCTTCAACCGTGATTTCATCGAAAAGGACGGCGTCCGCATACAGCTTCGGGTCTTTATCATAGACACCCTGTGTTTGTGTGGCCTTGACCATCACATCCGCTTCGGTTTCCACTGCTCGTAGGGCCGCCGCCGAATCGGTTGTGAAACACGGGTTTCCCGTGCCGCCTGCGAAGATCATCACGGCGCCGTCTTTGAGCAAATCTCGAGCGGTTTCGGCGTGAAATGGCTCGACAAAGTTTGCGACTGGAAAGGCGCACATCACGTGGGCCTTAACTCCAGCGCCCAAAAGCGCCCAGCGGAGAGCCAAGGCGTTCAACGTCGTGGAGATCATCCCCATTTGATCGCCGGCCAGCGGTGGAGCGCCGATGGCCGCGGAATCCGCTCCTCGGATGATGTTTCCGCCACCGACCACGACACTCACTTCATGTCCGTGGTTGTGGGCCGCAGCTACCTCGGAGGCTATGTGAAGGATAGCGTCACGATCGAACCCGAAGTGACGCTCTCCTCCAAAGGCTTCTCCGGAAATCTTGAGGAGCGCTCGTTTGTAGCCCGAGGCTTCCGTCATGATTGCTTGGTCTCTCCCAACTGGAAGCGGCAGAATCTTCCCACAGTGATGTTTTCACCCAACTGCGCAATGTAGTCTTTAATGAGCTCGCCTACCTTCTTCTCGGGCTCTTTTACGAAGGGCTGTTCGAGCAAACATACTTCCGAGTAGAACTTATTGAGTTTGCCTTCCGCTATTTTCTCGAGCATCTTGTCGGGTTTACCGGCTTCTTTCGCCTGGGTCATGTAAATGTCTTTTTCGTGATCCAGCACATCCGCGGGAACCTCTTCCGACGAGATCCATCGAGGATAACTGGCGGCCACTTGCATACAAAGGTCTTTCATGAGCTGGGCGAATTGGTCCGTCTTGGCGACGAAATCGCTTTCACAGTTGAGTTCGAGCATTACGCCGATCTTGCCGTTCATGTGAATATATGAGCCGATCCGACCCTCGGATGTTGTGCGGCCTTCCCGTTTTGCGGCCTTGAGCGCTCCTTTCTTGCGGAGATAATCGACGGCTAGGTCGAGATCGCCGTTGGTCTCTCCCAGGGCTGCTTTGCAATCCATCATACCCAATCCGGTTTTTTCCCTAAGATCTTTTACCATCTTGGCGGTAATTTCCATCTTGTGAACTCCTATCGTTCAAAGCGGCCCCTGATTTGGAGCCGCCTAGTATTAAGTCTATTCAGATTCGTCGTTAGCCGTGAGAGCGAGTTATCTACGGGGCTGCCGGGGACTGTTCGCTTGTGCCGGTTTGGGTGGGTTCGGGGATAGCTTCTTGGGCCGCTTCTTCTTCGGCGGTATAACCGACGGCCTCGTCGCTCTCACCGGGGTCTTCGTATAACGAAGACTCGTACATAGATTTTCCATCCAGGCATGCGTCGGCGATTTTGGAAGAGAAGAGCCGTATGGCGCGGATAGCGTCATCATTCCCAGGGATTACGTAATCTATTTCGTCGGGATCGCAGTTGGTGTCCACGATAGCAACGATAGGTATATTGAGCTTTCTGGCCTCTTTGACCGCGATGTTTTCTTTCTTAGGGTCGACCACAAAGATTGCGGCAGGCGGCTTTTTCATGGTGCGAATGCCGGCCAAGTTCTTGTAAAGCTTGTCGTACTGTCTCCCCAGATTTACCAATTCCTTTTTGGTGAAATTGGTTTCTTCGGGCTTGTCTAGGATGTCACCGTATTGATTCAGCTTTTCGATGCTTTGCTTGATCGTGGAAAAGTTTGTGAGCATACCGCCCAGCCATCTTTGGTTGATGTAGTATTGGCCGCATCGTTCGGCTTCTTCAAAGATAGCGTCCTGGGCCTGTTTTTTCGTGCCTACGAAGAGTACTGTGCCGCCGTTCGCCACGGTATCCTGCACAAAGGTGTATGCTTTCTTGAAGAGTCTGACGGTCTTTTGGAGATCAATTATATATATTCCGTTGCGTGCCCCGAAGATGTACGATTTCATTTTGGGGTTCCATCTGCGGGTTTGGTGTCCGAAATGGACGCCTGCTTCCAGCAACTGTTTCATGGTAATAAGTGACAAAAAATATCTCCTTTTCGGGTTGTTCCTCCACCCCTTGTGACGCGCCTCTGCGCACCCGATGAGCGGGGTGTGTGAGTTAACCTAAAATTTTGTACCGATTTCCCAAAAATTGCAAGGGCAATGTGGAAATTCATGAAATTTCGCGTCGGCTGCTTTCGCACGATGCCTGCGCCCAGTGGCAATAACCCAGAAGAATGTCCGACTGAAAAGCCCTGATAAAAGGCTTACGCCTGAAACGAGCGTCCACCGGAGCTTGAACATACGGTTGACGAGAAGCGAAAGCTCCAACGCTTATGAGTGATCCAAAATCTTGCGCACGATCAGTGCGAAATCCCGTAAGTCAAAGGGCTTTTCCACGTATCGCGCAGTCTCACCGACTGAGACGACCTCCCCTGCTTCAGCGCGGTGATCATTCGTGAGAAAGAGCGCCTTGAGCGCCGGGTAGGTCTGAGTCAGCAGCTTGAAAAGAGCGTCACCCTGCATTTGCGCCATAGTCATTTCGGCTACAAGGAGATGGAGTCCGTACTCGCCCGATTGTACGGTGTTCAAAGCTTGAAGCGGGTTCTCCACAGGAATGACTGTGTAGCCTAAGAAGGCCAAGAGTTCGCCCATGAGATTCCTGAGGCTTTCGTCCTCTTCCACAATGAGCACGGTTTCATTGCCGTTCGGCCACTCTTGGGCGGCTTCGGAGCGTATTGTGTCCTCGGCGGATTCTTCTTGAGCGGGAAGGTAGATCTCAAAGCGTGCTCCGGCCCCAGGATCGCTGACGACCTTGATGAATCCGTTATGCTCGCGCACAATGCTCTGAACCGTGGAAAGACCTAAGCCCGTCCCTTTATCTTGACTCTTTGTGGAAAAAAATGAGTCAAATATACGGCTTTTTGTTTCGGCGTCTATGCCCGCGCCGGAATCCGCAACCGCAAGCATGACATAAGGACAAAGCCGGATCTCTCCGCTATCACTACACGCGGGCAAATCGCAGTCCCCACCGGCGGTTGTGATTGCTATGACGCCTTTTCCCGGCATAGCGTCTCTGGCGTTCACGACGAGGTTCATCAGGATCTGTTCTATTTGCATACGATCCGCAATGGTCAAGGAAAGGTTTTTCGCCGAAATTACCTTAATCGTATAATGGTCGCCCACCAGGCGCTGCAGCAGTGACCTGAATTCCGTGACGACATTATTGAGATCAAGGGGCTCAGTGCTCCTTTCTTTCTTGCGGCCGAACGCCAAGAGCCGATGCGTTAACTTGCCCGCTTCGGTGGCCGCTTTGTGAATGAGCGACAGTTTTTCTTTGGCCGGGTCGTCGGCGCCGACGCTTTTCATAAGCAGACCGGAATAGCCCATTACCGCCATAATCAAATTGTTGAAGTCGTGAGCTAAACCACCCGCCAAACGACCCACGGCCTCCAAGCGGGCCGCTCGTTGCAGTTGTTGTTCCAGGCGCTTGCGATCTGTATTGTTTTCCAGCGCCACCACAAAACCAGTGTCCGCGCCCGGTTCGTCTGCAATGGGAAAGGCTATGGCCTTGACGTAGAGTGGATCAGCCTGCGAGTCACGCCAAATCTTTTCGGCTTCGGAAATCTTGCCTGTCACCATGGTCTGTAAACACGGGCAATCGGGACAAACGGTGGTCCTTTGCTCCATCACCTCGTAGCAATGACGGCCGAGGCAAGTGTCGCGTGATTTACCGGCCAGCTCAAGGAAAACGGGATTTGTCGCTACAATCCTGAAATCTTCATCCACAAGAAAAATGCCGAGGCTGATATTTTCGACGAGCGCTCGGTAACGCTTTTGAATCATCTGAAGTGTTGTGATCCGTTGAGTGTTCTCTTTTCGTATACTTGCGTGATGATGTTCCCGCTCAATTATGGGTATAAGTCTGCCGAGGCTTCGCTTATGTAAGTAGTCGTCGGCGCCCTGCCGCATAAGTTGAACTGCGTCGTGCTCGGTGATGGAATCAGCCAAAATGATGAAGGGAAGATCAGGCCGCCGCTGCTTCACCGTGTGTAAGGCGACCGTAGCGGAAGGTTCTTTCATGGAATAGTCGTACAACGCCAGATCCCAGTGCGAAGCGGCCAGTTTCTCAATGAGTTCCTCGGGCCGACTCGCAGTGGCGTAGTCGCAGTCGTAGCCTCGACGTTGGATGTAGCGCACGGGATTCATGGCTTCTTCATGGGAATGCGCAATGATGAGGATGTGAATCTTTCGGCTCATGGCCTCCTCCTTGCTTTTGGGGGAACCCTCCGGCCCCGCTGCTGATCTCGAGGGACCCGGACTCCACTATGAAGCGCCTTTCCTCAATTGTACCACGGAGAGTAGAATACGTCTGCATTGGTATTCCTTCTTAGATAAAAGGATTTTTTACCGAGTTCCTTGTCTGTTTTGCCACGGCTTGAGAGCGAGCGCCCTTTATGGCCCTCCAATGGTCGCTCTGAGCGGGTAGGATCAACCAAGCCGAATCTTTCATACAACGGAAATCTCCCATCGTAAAGGTTTGGAATTCAAAATTTCGAGATCCGTCAAGGAGTTCTAAGGTATTCATCAAGCGATTATCGGAAAAAGCCGCCTTCCCGGCGAAGATATTGCTTTGCTCACGAATGCAATGGTATTGTCCATTTTTCAGCCGGGAACTCATTTGGTGGAGATGCGCTCAGGCGCAATGCTTCTACTTGTAGGGCCTTCGGCCGGCAACACCTCCGAAAGCGAAAGTCGCACACTGTGAACCTCTATGACCTTGATACAAGTGCGGTGTGCCTTTCCCGCGGTTTTGCGGCCCACGCCGGTCACACTCAGCAGCGTGCATTCGTAATGGTTCACCGGATTAGGGCGGATTGTGTGACCGGTTGTAGCCGAACGGAAGAGTCATTTTCCTTCCGAACCACCTCATGCGCAAATCCACCCGGACACATGGTTCCTGGTGAACGGGTACGCGCATTCACATACGCCGTTCCGACAAGCTTCGGCCGGCTGAAATAGCATGGAAGAGCAAATGCAGGGGTGCATATGAGTAACCAAGGTCCAAGCCACAGCCTCACGATTCAAGTAAGAATCGCACGAAAACCGGGAGCACTGGCGAGAGTCGCCGCCGCTGTCGGTGACAACGAAGGTTTACTGGGCTCCTTGCCCGTCGTAAAGATACATAAAGATAACGTCATACGCGACATCGACATTTATGCGCGAGACGAGCAGCACGAAAACGTTATCATCAAGGCCATCAGCTCTTTACCGGACACTGAAATCCTCCTCATAACCGATAGAACCTTCGCGTACCACGAAGGTGGGAAAATAGAGGTGCGCGGCAAACGTATCTTGCGCGGGCGAGAAGATTTGTCCATGGCCTATACGCCTGGGGTGGGTCGCGTGAGCCTCGCCACGTCGCACAACGTCAAAAACGCATACAAGTACACCATGAAGGGCAACGCCGTGGCCATCGTCACGGACGGAACGGCAGTGCTCGGTTTGGGCGCCATCGGCCCATTGGGAGCGCTCCCCGTGATGGAGGGAAAGGCCCTGTTGTTCAAAGAATTCGCAGGGATAAACGCCTTTCCCCTATGCCTGAACGTGACGGACATAGACGCAATCATAGCGGTCTGTAAGGCCATTGTGCCCAACTTTGCGGGTATTAACCTCGAGGACATTTCGGCCCCCAGATGCTTCGAGATCGAGCGCCGTCTGGCCGAAGAAGTTGACATCCCCGTGTTCCACGACGATCAGCACGGCACAGCCATAGCGGTTCTCGCCGCGCTGCACAACGCTCTCCATCGTGTGAAAAAGAAGCTCGAGGATGTGCGCATTCTCATCTCAGGAACCGGCGCTGCGGGCGTGGCGTGCGTGCATATTTTACTCGAAGCGGGGGCCAAGCACATCATCGCCTGCGACAGAACCGGCGCCCTTTACCCCGATAGACCCAAAGGCATGAACTCGGTGAAACGGGAGTTGGCTGAGATCACGAACCTGGACCGCAAGCAGGGCAAAGTGAACGAGTTGCTTGAAGGCATGGACGTGTTCATCGGCGTTTCGGGCAGCAATCTCCTTCAACCTGAGGATCTAAAGGTAATGGCCGAGGACGCCATCGTCTTTGCCCTGGCCAACCCAGACCCTGAAGTTGACCCGTGGGGCGCCCTTGAGTATGCTCGCATTGTGGCGACCGGGAGGAGCGACTTCCCGAACCAAATCAACAACGCGCTGGTGTTCCCCGGTATTTTCCGCGGGGCCTTGGATTCCCGAGCCCGCACAATCAACAGCGCGATGAAGACCGCGGCCGCGCGCGCCATAGCGGATCTAGTGAAAAAAGAAGAGCTTGCGGATCAGCACATTATCCCCAGCATCTTTGACCCTGCGGTTTGCCCTGCCGTGGCAAAGGCCGTGGCTCAAGCCGCGAAGGACACGGGCGTCGTAACGCTGTAGGGGGCGCGGCTCTGTTTGGCTGCGATTACGGCGCAGGGCTGAATTCCTTCTCCCAATGAGCGGATAGGGACGCTGGGTCCTGCTTTGCGGGGTAGGCGAAGAACAGCCTTGGGCTTTGTGAATCCTTTCAAAAAAAGGTAAGCATTTCTTGAAATAAAAGATTGTCTAAGCCCTACTTTCTATGGTATAAGAATAGTTTATTTTGTCAAGTCAAAAAAGTAAAAGGTCTATAGGAGCGGGCCGGCGGCGTTCTACTCCCAGGATTCGCAAAAATGGCGGAGGCGCCACGGATTATTCACCTGCGAAGGAATCACCTCTGCGGCTTCCTCGAGCGCAGGCTCGGCCCTCCGCTTTCCACTGTGAAGATCTCCTCTTCACATAGTATGCCTGTACAGTCCTCATTGCGTCCGGAATGATCTTAGGGCAAAATGCCGGAAACATTCAGTGCGAGGATTCTTGATATGGCGTCCGACGAAGCCCGTATGCATTTTTTTGATCATCTGGAAGAACTCCGTGAGCGGCTTATCAGGGGAGTAATACTCCTTACGTTGGCGTTCTGTGTGACGCTCTATTTTAGTCAAGATCTTTTCCGGATATTGTCGAGCCCCATCCTCGCTAAGTTGCCCAAAGACACACCTCTGATATTTACTCGGCTGCAAGACCCATTTTTCACGTATTTCAAATTGGACTTCCTCGTGGCGTTCATGATCACGCTGCCGTATATAATCTTCGAGCTGTGGCGGTTTATCGCTCCGGGATTGCACGCCCATGAACGTCGGCTTATCGTGCCCTTCGTCATGCTCGCCACGTTTTTGTTCTACGCCGGTGCTGCGTTCGCGTATTATGTGGTCTTTCCGGCGGCGTTCACCTTCTTTCTGAGTTACCAAACCCCGGACCTGAAGGCTATGATCGGCATTCGGGAGTATATGTCCCTGGTGTTCTTGCTCATGCTGGCCTTCGGCATTGTCTTTGAAACACCAATGGTGATCGTGTTTTTGGGCCTGCTCGGGGTTGTGGACAGAGCGCTCTTGAAACGGGGCCGTAGATACTTTATCGTCATTGCCTTTGTGGCTGCGGCCGCGCTCTCGCCCACGCCGGATGTGCTCAACCAAAGCGTCATGGCGGTGACGCTCATCTTTTTCTACGAGGTGGGCATCATAATGCTCAAGCCCATTGAGAGGCGGCGCAAAGCGGCTGAGGATGAGGCCGCTGCCGAGGAGCAACCCGTCGAGTAAGCGCCGGCGTGGGTTGCTTTCCCCGCGTCCTTCGTCATGTACGGCAGCCGTTTACGTAGAATGAGTGTATGACGTAATCATGCGCTACGTTTCGTTTCGGGGCGTTTGAGTTCTACCCATATTCCGGAGGCCGGAAGGAAAACATTTGGCTGTTCCAAGCACATATTCCAAAGGTGTTTATATAAACAACGAGGCCGGCGGTCATAAGGTCGCCAAGTTCTTCTCGGTGCTGTATGCGCTCGTGATGCGTGACATCACCAGTCGGTACAGACGCTCGTCCCTGGGGCTGTGGTGGGCTTTTCTGCAACCATTGATCTTGATGGTGCTGTTCAACATGTTGCGCGGCTTTGTCAGCATACCGAGCGACGGCATCCCGTACTTGCTGTTCAGTTTTTCGGCCCTTATGCCGTGGACCTTTTTCACCAACGCAGTGTCGGCCTGTGGTCCGAGCATCATCAACAACGCCGAAGTCATTAAGAAGATCGCTCTGCCCCGTGAGGTGTTTCCTCTTGCGGCCGTCGCGGCCACGCTCTTCGACTTTTTCATGTCCGCGGGCATTATGGCGCTCCTCATGTTTTACTATAAGATTCATGTGACGCTTGCGCTCCTGTGGCTCGTGCCGCTGATCGTGCTGATGACGGCTATCGCTTTTTCCGTGGGCATCCTTATTGCAGGCCTGGGGACCTTCCGCAAGGACTTCATCTTCGCCACACCGTTTCTTACTCAGGCTTGGCTCTTCGCAACGCCCGTCATATATCCCCTGAGTTCCGTGCCGGAGTCCTCTCGTTTTTGGTACACGCTCAATCCTATGGTGGGAGTGGTGGAAGGCTTCAGGACCGTATTGCTCAAGGGAGAACCACCGCCGGCGGACGCGGCGCTTTGGTCGGTGATCATGACGGTAGGGCTCTTGGCCTTATCGTGGCCGGTGTTCAGACGTTTATCCGGCTACTTTGCCGATGTGCTGTGAGGCTCCATGTCCAGTGATGTTTCCATACGAATAGAAGGGCTCTGGAAGAAATACGGCCTCCCAATCCCGGAATTTTGGACCAAGGGAGTGGGCGCGGTTCGCAAGGGTCTCGGTCGTTCACAAGGCTTGCAAGGCAAGGAATGGGCGCTACAGGACATCAATCTCGAGGTGAAGTCCGGCGAGACGGTAGGGATTGTCGGCCGGAACGGCGCAGGCAAGAGCACACTCCTGAAGGTGCTCGCAGGCGTAACCGGGCCTACACGCGGATTGGTGGAGATCAAGGGCCGCATCTTCCCCATGATCGAGCTGAATGCGGGCTTGCACAAGGAACTCACCGGTCGCGAAAACGTTCGCCTCCTGGGCGCCGTCATGGGACTTTCCCGCCGCGAGATCGAGGACAAGCTTGCCCACATTGAGGACTTCTGCGAGCTGGGATCGTGGTTCGATCAGCCTGTGAGGATGTACTCCAGCGGTATGTTGGGGCGCCTCGGGTTCGGGGTGGCGGTCAACATCGAGAGCGATGTAATCCTCATAGATGAAACCTTTGCGGTGGGTGATCTCAAGTTTCAAAACAAGAGCCTGGAACGCATCAAGAGTATGCGGGAAAGCGGCGCTACCATCCTTCTGGTGAGCCACAGCTTGGAGACCCTACAATTTGTGGCGAGCCGCGGGATACTTTTGGAACAGGGGCGCGTGCTGTCTTCCGGGACGTCTCTTGAAGCGATTAACGCCTACGAGAAGCTGGTGTTCAGGTCTGAACAAGTGCGGCTGGCGCAACGGGTGAAAAACCGCATCACCAGCGAAGAAGTCAACATTTACGGCGCCCGTTTGTTCGGCGAGAGTGACGAAACCCTGACCGAAGTTCATATGGGCAAGCCCTTCGGCATCGAGGTGGATTTCCAGCTCAATCGGCCGCTGAAACGCCCCATGTTTTCCATGGGTTTGCTGAACGCCGCCGGTATCCTCTGCAAATGGAATATCTCCGAGGAAGACGGCCTGATCGGTGTGGGCGGTGATCCGGACAGGTACAGAATAAAGATCTACTACCCCAAGAACAACCTCATGTCCGGCGCGTATGAGGGACATTTCGCCGTGCGTGAAGGCGCCACCTTCGAGACCCTTGAGCGCATTGCAGGCATCGTGAGCTTCGCCGTTATCGGCGAGAACCGCTCCAGGGGCATCGTGGCCGGTCCGTGTGAATGGCGACTGACCCGCAGCTCGGCCTCGGAGCCCGGTGTTGAGATAATCGCTCAACGCATCCAGACGGGCCAGTAATGCGGATTCACTTGCTGGAAGGAAGAACGCATAGAGGAAGAGCTTTCTTACGAGAAGGCTTCTCCCCAACGCCTCTCCAGAAACGACCTTCACGAATTGCTGTCGGCAAGAGAATGAGCATGGATACCGCCCGAGACGCATGGTAGGCCTCGAACGCATTTGGACCGCACTAAACGGGTAAGATGACAGAACATACGGCTAAAGGATTTCCGGGATTAAGCAGGGCTCAGGCGGGAAATATCGGCTACACCCTACGCCGTCACTTTGTGGATCAGTTTCACCTCCGCGAAGTGGCCAAGTTACCGAAAGGAACGCTGGTTCTAGACGTGGGGGGCGCTCGTCTCATGAAAAGAGGGCTTTTCGATATATCCAATTATGATCTCGACGTGATTAATCTGAACTATTCCATGACCAAGAGTCCCGACGTTCAGGGTGACGGCGCGGCCATGCCGTTCGGTAAAGATGTGTTCGATGCGGTAATCTGCTCGGAGGTTCTCGAGCACGTCTTTTCTCCGAAGCTGGTGCTTGCTGAGTGTTGTCGCACACTTAAACCGGCTGGAAAGTTCCTGATGTGTGCGCCTTTCCTCAATAAAATCCATGGCGATCCCTGCGACTATGGTCGGTACACGGGTTTTTTCTGGCTCGAGGCCCTTGAGCGTGCGGGATTCACGGACATTCAGGTGGAAAAGCAAGGGCTTTTTTGGTCCGTGATGCTGGATGAAGCGCGTGACTATCTTTACGTGAAAGATGTGGCCGGAAAGGGCGGCATTCGCGGTAAAGCGGCGCAATTCTTATTTGGCTTAGGCCGTAGAGCCGCCCTCAAGTGGGACGGTAAGGCGCTGGAATCGGAAGATGACTCTTTGTCCGCGTACACGACGGGATTCGGAGTCACTGCGGTAAAAAACGGCTCCCGTACACTGGGAGCAAAAACGACTCACGTCCGGCGAACTATTGGAAGAAATGAAGCGACCTAAAGTTTACATTACCGGGGGCGAAGATGCGGGCTGGGCGATAGATGAAGACTTGCGTTTGGCCGCCCAAGCGCTCGAATCGTTTGTGGATCTTGTTCCGCTCGCTGAGGCGGACATTGTGCATGCCGTGTACTGGTACGGTCTTCTCGGAGAAGACATGGCTGCGTTCGCCGGTAAACGGATACTCTGCCACATTCCCGGTGAGCCGTTTCGATACTTGGCGGATCCGCAGCACACGGCAGCTATGCGCGTTGTCGGGCGCTGGATCACACGCACGGAGCAAGCGCGAACGGAAATGCGGGAAATCAGCGTGGAAACCGCATTGGTCCCGTACCTGGTGGACGTGGATGTGTTCAAGCCCCTCCCCGAAGAAGATCCCGACATGGGCGCTCTGCGGAAGAAGTGGAATATCCCCGAGAACACCTACCTCATCGGGAGTTTCCAGCGAGACACGGAGGGCGCCGACCTCACGTCCCCGAAACTCGTGAAGGGGCCTGATATTCTCCTGGAGATCCTCATTCAGTTGAAAGAGAAGGGGCGCGCCTTTTACGTGGTGCTTGCCGGTCCCAGGCGAAATTGGATCATACGGGAGCTGGAGCGCCACGAAATCAGTTACACCTACTTGGGTCGTGCGACGGAAGGGGATGACCTCCGCGTCAACACACTGCCGCGCGAGGAATTGAACCTCGTCTACAACCTCCTCGATCTGTATATCGTGGCGAGCAGGTCCGAAGGGGGACCCCACGCTATCCTCGAAGCGGCGGCTTCAGGATGCAAGGTAATCAGCACTCCTGTAGGTATGGCCCCCGAGACCCTAGAGCCGAAGTGCGTCTATAGACATCCCGCCCAAGCTGTGGACATTATCCTCAAGGATATGGACGAGGGTTATCTCATAGATAGTGTCGAGACCCATCGACGTCGTGCTCTGGAGAAACATACGCCGGCTGCGGTTATCCACCTACTTAAGGGTATTTACGAGGGCATAGATGCGGTTCCCGTTTACTCCGGGTATGAGCCACGGCGAGCCCGGACTTACGCGGCGACGCCTAAGGCTGCGAACCAGATAAAGGTCTGTCTCTGGCACAGCTTCTTCAAACCACCCTATGGTGGGGGCAATCAGTTCATGATGGGGCTGCGCAAGTCTCTGCTCGCTAAAGGTGTCGAGGTGGTGGAAAATATCCTGGATGAGTCCGTTGACGCGTATGTGCTGAACTCCATTCACTTTGATGTGGAACGTTTTCTCGAATTTAGTAAGCGCGGGCGGCTCAATGTGCTGCACCGCATCGACGGCCCGATTTCCCTCATCAGAGGCTATGATCTGGAGAAAGACGAGCTGTGCTATGAGCTGAACGCAAAGTTCGCCTCAGCTACCGTGCTGCAATCCGCATGGGTATATAAGCGCATAACGGATCTGACTTACAGCCCGGTGAGCCCCACAATCATCCACAACGGCGTGGATACGGACATCTTCCATGCCCGTGGAAAGCGGCCGTTGGGCGAAGGCAAAGTGCGGCTCATCTCCACAAGCTGGTCGAACAACGAGCGCAAAGGCGGCCCTGTTTACAAGTGGATCGAGCAAAATCTCGATTGGAACAAATACGAATACACATTTGTGGGGAACGCCTCCGAAGAGTTCGAGCATATACGGCATATTCCGCCGGTCCCGTCCGAGGAATTGGCGGACCTCTTACGCGAGCACGACATCTACATCACCGCCAGCAGAAATGATCCCTGTTCCAACGCCTTGATCGAGGCCCTGGCCTGTGGGTTGCCGGCCCTCTATTATGACGATGGCGGTCACCCCGAGTTGGTTTCGTACGGCGGCCTGCCGTTTTCCGTACAAGAGGAGATCCCCGGCAGGCTGGAAAGTCTGGTCAGCCATTACGGCTCATTTCAGCGGCTTATCACCGTGGCCGGCATGGATGCCGTCGCCGAGAAATATCTCCACATCATCAGGAAAATCATCAGCTAATGAGCCCTAGTTTGCTTCTGTTCTTCACCCGTGGTGTTTCGCTCAAGACCTGGGCCATGATGGGCATGCTTCAGCGGGAAGTTGCGGTCTACAAGCGCTTCCTTGAAGCAGGCTGGAAAGTCGCATTCTTGACCTACGGGAACGCCTCTGATCTCGATTATCGCGAGGATGTAGCGGGAATCGAAATACTCTGCAACACCGAAGACGCGAGTCTCGATGTCTACGAAGCGGCCATTCCAACTCTGTTTCGAGATTACTTCAGGTCCGCCGATCTCTTTAAGACAAATCAAACCTACGGTGGTGATTTGGCCTTGGAATTAGCGCGGGAGTTCCACAAGCCGCTGGTTGCGCGCTGCGGCTATATGTGGTCGGCGAATGCAGCCCGTGAGCACAGTTATGATTCCCCTCAAGCTGAGCTGGCGCGGGATACCGAACGCCGCCTTTTCTCGAATGCCGACGCAGTGATCGTCACCACCGAAACTATGAGGGAGGACGTCTCGGAGCGAGTCCCCACCGCACGTGATCGCCTCAACGTCATAGCCAATTATGTGGATACGGACCTGTTTCAGCCCATAGTCGGCGTTCGTGACCTGAAATCCGTGCTGTTTGTGGGTCGCATTGCGCGGGAAAAGAACCTGTCGTCGTTGTTGAAGGCCGTCACCGACCTGCCTTTGACTCTTACGCTCATTGGGGAAGGGCGCCTCCGACTCAAGCTTCAGGAGGAGCACGGCTCCATGGACGGCCGAGTGGTTTGGGAGGGCAATGTCCCCAACGGACGCCTTCCGGAATTCATGAATGCGGCGGGCGTGTTCGTCCTTCCTTCGCTGTACGAGGGACACCCGAAGGCTCTGCTTGAGGCTATGTCATGTGGAACACCCGTTATCGGCGCGGACTCACCCGGCATACGTGAGGTCATCCAGCAAGGAGAGAACGGCCTCTTGTGCTCTCCGGACGCCGACGGCATTAGAGATGCCTTGCGTTATCTCATTGCCAATCCCGAGGCTGCGGCGACCCTTGGGGCGAACGCTCGTGCGTATGTGCTTGAACATTTCGCGTTGAACAGCATATTCAAGCAGGAGCATGCGCTCTATCAACGGCTTTTGCAGAGCGGTGATTGAGAAGCGTTATAAGCCCCAGGTGTGTATGCGGTCTAAACCTGTCATTACGGTGCTCATGTCGGTGTTCAACGGGTCCGACACCTTGGCGTACGGCATAGAGAGCATTCTCGCCCAGACGTTCGCTGATTTCGAGTTCCTTATCATCAACGACGGGTCCACCGAACCGGTGGGTGACATCCTGCAATCGTACAAGGATTCTCGAATTCGAGTTCACACCCAGGCGAATATGGGTCTGACAAGGGCGCTCAACAAGGGATTGCGGTTGGCGACCACGGATCTGATCGCTCGCATGGACTCGGATGACGTGAGCCTTCCCACGCGACTGGAACGGCAACTGGCCGTGTTTAAGGCTGACGCGGCGGTGGATCTCGTGGGAGCAAGCTTCGATATCGTTGATGAGCAAGGCCGTTTACTGGAGCGCAAGACTCTCTTCGTGGATGATCTTTATCGGCTTTGGCGGCTGCAATTCCACAATAATTACGGTCATGGGGCGGTAATGTTTCGCAGATCCGCCGTGAACGCCGTGGGCAATTATGACGAAGCGCTGCGATACGCGCAGGATTACGACCTCTGGTCCAGGTTGTCGCAGAGAGACAACACCAGAGTACTCACCGAATCGCTCTACAAATACCGGCTCGTGCATGACGGCGGTCAGGCGTCGGTGAAGAACAGCGCCGAGCAATTGGCGACGGCAATCGCCATCAGTGACCGCAATTTTCGCTCGTGCAATCCCGCTCTCACGCGTGAGGATTGCATTAACTTGCGAGCGCTCTACTGGACCTTGGAAAACCGGCCGCTCTCCGGCGAGGGTTTGCTCAAGCTCGCCGAGACATTTGTCAGGTTTTGCGCAAAATTTCGTATTGAACATCAAGCTAAGGAAATCCTGCGGGCAAGGGTCCTCGATGATGTACGGCAAAGTTTCGCTGAACAGGACGTAGGAGACGGGGCCGCCGTGCTAAAGGCCTTGACGAATCATCCCACAGCGTGACACCATGAGAATATACGTCACCGATCAAGGACCGCTGGTAAAGGGAAATTGTGACATTCACTGATTCCGCCAACCGGCGGGAGCCAAAGTGAACCATCACCACAATCATGCGCGGCGTTTAAGGGTCACATACCGCCGACGGCGTCGGTTTGAACAAATAAATACACTCCCCAATGAGTATGCGGGATGAACAACAATTAATCGAAAGTGTACGGCGTGCATTGAGTTTCACAAACTACAAGGCAAAGCCGTACTGGGTTTGTAAAACCGCCTCAATGTAGCAATTCTTTCTCCCATTCTCAGCCTTCGCATTCCAAAGGCGGAAAGGGCCGAACGCGCCGTGATGGTCGCTCGAAAACGTTGTTGGCTTGTGAAGGAGTGTCGAAGTGAGTCCATTATCCATACGGAGCAGGCTGGGTCGCCTTCTCGGAAGGCTGTTTCCGAACGGCTGGAAGCAGGATGTCCATCTCCTCAAACAGGAGATCCAGGCGCTGCGACGTGAGTTATACTCCCTGGAGGCAAGCCAAAAGAATTCACTGAAGCAGGAAGCGGAGATTCTGCGCAACGACCTGCAGGGCGGCGGTGAACGCGAACTGAGCCTGCTCAAGCAGGAAATCGACATACTCCGGAATGAAATCCAAGAAAACATTGCGGCGATCCATCGTCTGGAAATTCTTACGCTCGCCGAACGTATCGACCTACTCAGACAATTCCAGAAGGCGCTGCCCCCAACGCTTCCCGGCAAGACCCGGCAGTCCTTCAAGCCTCTAGGTTATTCATTTGGGATCATTACCAACGGCGCTCGCACTCCCAAGCTGAAGCGGCTCGTCTATTCGATTCGGGCGCAGAATATCCCGAATGAGAAGTCGGAAGTTCTCATTGCGGGAAACGTCGCCGGCATCGAGGGCTTTGAGGGAGTAAAAGTATTGCCCATGAGCGCCGCGGCTGCGGAAGGGCGCCTGGGCGCCATGCGGAACGCCCTTGCCAAGGAGGCGCGATTCAACAAATTCGTATGCTTGGATGATGATTTCCTTTTGCATCCCGGCTGGGCGGACGCCATCGAAGAAGTGAAAGGCGACTTCGACATCGCCACCAGCATCATCCTGAATCCGGACCTGTCACGGTATTGCGATTGGGTGAATCTCATCGAGAATTACACATTTTTGCGATCGTACAGCGAGAGCTTTAACACCTGCCAATATATGACCGGAGGGTACGGTATTTACAAGGACTATATCTTCCTTGAACACGCGTGGAAGGACGACCTGGGCTTTTACCAAGGGGAGGACGTTTGTTTCTCACGACGTCTCTTCACAGCCGGATACCAACTCAAGTTCATCCCCAAGGCAATGGTCATGCACGATGACGAACGTTATCGCCAAAAGGGCTACGGCGTCATTCGTTCCACGCCCGACGAGATCTTCACCGACCTGAAACCCCTCACCATGAAGATGGAGAAACTCTGCCCGCGTACGTTGACGTAGCGGATGGAGCGCATAAGAATCGGGGAGGGCTTACCTGAAAGCGGTTCGTCCCCAAGTGGTTAGGGCCGAGACACTCATGTCCCCGACAAGCGCTACATTTTCTTCTCTCGGAGGGTCGTCGGCTACTGTTGATACTATCTCGTTTTCAAACGCGTGAATTCAGTAAAGATCATTTCTTATCCTACGCGTTTCCTATCTTCCATCTACGAATTTTAATGTTCGCCGCAAGCGGCATGCTGCGCCAAACCACTGTCCTATGAAAGACACACATTCGTATTGAAAAGATTTCGTCTACTTGGCGCATGGTGAAGCGGGATGTATAGTCGAGGCCGCCGACGATTTCGGCGCCGTGCCCATACTGTTGCGTAAGAAGAGAGAACTGAATGAACAATAGCCGAATTATACTTGCCTCAGCGTCTCCACGGCGGAGGGAATTGCTGCTGGGCATAGGTTTACCGTTCGAGGTGGCGCCTTCCGAGGTGGAGGAAATCAGCTTGCCTGGGGAAAGACCGCAAGATCAAGTGCGACGGCTGGCCTTGGAAAAGGCTCAGGATGTGGCGAAGCGTTTTCCGGAGGCTTGGGTCTTGGGCGCCGACACCATTGTAGTGATCGACAAGACGATACTTGGCAAGCCCAACAGCACGGATGAGGCATGCTACATGCTGAATACACTGGCGGGGCGCACCCATGAGGTGTACACAGGGTACACGATCATGCGGAAGTCCGGTCTGGACCAGCCGTTGGTGAACCATGTGCGTTCGCTGGTGCACATTAGGAAACTATCCGACCAGGAAATCAGCGACTATGTAGCCTCCGGGGAACCCATGGATAAAGCGGGCTCGTACGCCATTCAGGGGCTCGGCGCGGCTATTGTGCGCAAGGTCGAAGGCTCATACACCAATGTGGTGGGGCTCCCCCTCTGTGAAGTGGCCAAACATCTGAAGGATTTGGGGATTTTCGACTTCTTGGGGGCGAAAAACAAGGGATGACACATGGTAGAGGAAAACTATAATCGCATCATGGAGCTGATTAGCGAGGCCGCTCTGCGCAGCGGGAGAGATCCCGATGAGATAACCCTGGTGGCCGCTGCCAAGAAGCAAAGCGCCGAGAGTGTAAATCGCGCCATAGCCGCAGGGCTGGGCGCCGTGGGACACAACTACGTGCAGGAAGCTTCACGAGAGATCCCGCTGTACGACAAGCCCGCCGACCTGCGTTTTCACATGATCGGTCCCCTACAGAAAAATAAGATGGGAAAAGCCGTGGAACTCTTCGACATGGTGGAAACCGTTGAGGACGAAGCCGCGGCCGAGTTTCTGTCGAGAAAGGCGCTCGAAATCGCCAAGGTCATGCCCGTGCTTATCCAGGTAAATGTGTCGGGAGAGCCCCAGAAATCGGGAGTGTCCGAGCAGGACCTTTCAGCGCTGGTGAAACGTGTGCGTTTCCTGCCGAGTCTGCGACTCAAGGGACTCATGACAATGCCGCCGTACTTTGACGAACCCGAAAAGGCGCGACCCTTCTTCGCACGCTTGCGCCGCCTCAGGGATGAGCTGGTGGACGCCGGCGTTCCCTCCACTGAAATGCGACATCTCTCCATGGGAATGTCCGGTGACTTCGAGGCCGCCATCGAGGAAGGCGCCACATTTGTGCGAATCGGCACGTCCCTGTTCGGCTCCCGCTAATACCCATGCGTAATCAAAGAAGTAATATTGGGGAGAACCTTCTTGATAGAAGGCTTCTCCCCAAACCCCTCTCCAAGAACTTTTAAATGGCCGAAACCGGCTTTTCTCAAGGAGAAAAGGCCGCTTTCGGCATATTAAACATTCTCAGATAGACGTCGAAAAAACCTACCTTCCCAAAAGAGTCTTCACCAATGTTACTCGTTGGAAAGCACTTTGGTATTACCTATATGAACGCCTATCGGCACAAGACTGGACCGGCATTTTTTTAGGAAAAACGCCTAATACCAATGCGCAGCCAAAGAAGTAATATCGGGGAGAACCTTCTTGAAAGAAGGCTTCTCCCCGAACCCTTCTCCAAGAACTTTCAAATAAGCCGCAAGTGCCTTTTCTCAAGGAGACAAAGCCACTTGCGGTGCATTTAAACATTCTTTCATAGTAGTTAGGGAAACCTGCTCTTACAAAAATGTCCTTCACCTACATTTCTCTTTCGACAGCACATTGGTATCAACCCCGCTGGAGCGTTCCATAAGCAATCACAAGTGGCGGTAGTGGTCCTGGTGGACGATTAATCTCGTATCAACGTGCGTCGGCATGCCTTGACGGTTCACGGGGCGCCTGCAGGATCCCTTCCGTCAGCGCCTTCTCCTGTTCCAGGAAGCCCGTCCAGCCGGGATGAGGACGAAATCGGAAAAGCGGCGTGTCGCTCCCGAACAGGGTCTCGAGCGCAGGATCATCGCTACGGATGCGGATGTCGTTCTCGCTCTGGATGCCAAAAATTCCCTCGTTCAGCAAATACTCGACCCACTTGAGCTTCCGGAAGTCCAATCCCATCAACCTAGTGGCGGTAATGTCCACAGCAAGGAGGTTGTCCCCTGCTATAACTGCGCCGCTCTGAACTGCATCGGGCGCCAAAGGGCCGTCGTTCTCTCCGCCGACGATCCCATCTATAAATGAGAAATGCCTCCGCTGCGGCGTGTCATGTACGACGCCGTCAGCATCCGCAAAGGTAATGATGCGCATGAGATCCACGACCATCCTCCAGGCGCTGTCGTTTCCACACCAGTTCCCTGCGTCGAGAATCCTCTTGTCCTTGGGCACGGAAATGCGCAAAGGAACCATGCACGTCTTGTAGACTTTCGCTATGAGGCGATAGAGCTGGTCCAGGGATTTGCTCTTCTTGGAAAGCAGGGTATCGAAGAGGAGTCGCTGTGTCTTGACCAGGAAACGCTCTTTAGCGGAAAGCACCCGGGATGGGAACTGGTCCCCGCCTTCTTCGGGGACGCCGAGGGTGTAATGAACGAGACAGTTCTTGTTGGTGACCGTGCCCACCAGCCCTTTCGCGTTCAGTGTGGTTCCCACCTTCTTATGGACCTTCAGCTTCGGGACCGAGATAAAGACGTCGGCGCTCAGGATCGTCTTAGATACGATGTATTCCTGGGTGTCCCCTTGATGATGGGAAATCGTTTCTCCTCGCGTGTAATCGGCGCCGTAAAAAGCTTGCCAATTTTTGACATTGTAGAAGGCTCCGGTCTTTCCCAAATTGATGAGCACGCTTCCGAGGGGGTCACCAGGCAAGGGAAATCGCCGATCAGTGTAAGCTGCGGCGTCTCCGGGACGAACATCCAGCCAAAAAGTGCGCAGGTCAAGTATCTCTATGGGAAATCTCAATTCGTCTCGGTAGAGATCCCGGATGGAAGCCAGAGAAGTGGCCGCAAGCAATTCCTCGAAACTGCAATCCATTTGGGGGGAATCGGCTATGGCTATGGAGCCCTTGCCGTCAAGCGCCTTATAGACGTAATCCACAACCGCCCTGAGGATCGATGGATGGGTGATGAGAGAGAATAAATCCCCGCCCCCGGAATGTTTGCTCAAGACGAAGTTCGGCTTGATGACGACCTTGTCGCCGGGGCGCACAATGCCGCTTAGGGGATTCCAGTTGGGTGTCCCGAAACGTTCGGCATCCAGGCCGAGCAACCGTAGGCATTCCCTAACACCTTCGTACGCCGGGTTGGGCGTAGTGGAGATCATCCCCACAGGCGATTCGGGATACCGCATAGCGGGGTGAAAGGGTGGCTCGGAGGAATACACCGACTCCCCCAGCCACACCGCCGTTCCGCTGGTTCGCGGGGAAGTGTCCGTTCCTTGCTCGTGATTGCGCATATCGTTCACCCACAGCTCCCACCCGTCTCGGGAGTGTTTACTCTGCAAAGATAATCCACAGGCAATTTCTGCTCTAGGTATTTGTACTTTCCGGCCCGTGTCCTAGGTATCTCTTCGACTACCAAGATACGCAGCGCTATTTCGTCCCCGAGTTTCTTTTTCAATTCTTGATGAATCTTAAGCGTATCACTTTCGGAATACTCCGGCTTTTTTACAATGCGAAATTCTACTTCACCAAGTTTGTCTTGGTAGAACTGAAACTGTCTCACGTGATCGAAGACATCGCTGTGCATATTGAGAGCGGTCATGGAAACGCATCGGCCTTCGGTGATCACCACCGCTTCATGGCTCCGGCCGACGATCTTCGTGAGTAACTGGTATGGTCTGCCGCATCTATCGCAGAAACTCGGGCCTTTTACGGCGATGTCCATGGTTCTATAGCGGATAAAGGGTGTGGCTTTCATGTGGAAACCGGTTCCCACGAGTTCCGTTTCCTGTCCCTCTTGAGCCTCTTCATTGTTCGAGTCGAGTAATTCCGTAAACCCGTAGAAGGGCCAAATATGATAATCACGGGTGTATTCGCACCAAGAGGCCAGGATGCTCTGCTCGGCATGTCCATAGAATGAGAAGAAGCGAGCTTTAGGAAAGGTGGCTTCGTATTTTTCCATCATCCAGTCATAGATGTTTTCGGACGCAAGGATGATTGTCTCGAACTCGGGGGCTTGGGCTTCGTTGTCGTCCTTCAACAAATTGCAGAGGAAATTTAGCGCTGATGGATAGGCTTGCAGGACCGGCGGCTTGAAGCGGCGGATTAGTTGGACATACCGTTCCAGGGTGTCTGATGTGAGAAAATAAGAGGATAAAAGCAGCTCGTGCCGAAACCGGTCGTATTTCCAGAAGTCGGCTTCACTCCCTATATGTCCGCCTCTCAAGATGGCATTAAGTTTTCCGGGATACCAATCAACCATCGACCAGATGGAATGGATGAATGCGTCTTCTATTTCAGAATTTTCGTATCGCAAGTAGAAGCCGAAGGGCACACCCGTTGAGCCGCCGGTTGTCATATAGAAGCGCAAACCACCGGGAACGCTGAAGGCTTCAAGATTGTCCTGCATCAGGCTTTTCGTGACGAAGGGGAAATGCTTCAGGTCCCCCAGGGTTTGAATGTCCCGAGGATGGACTTTGGCCTGGTCATAAAGCTCCCGGTATCCTCCAGTGTGATTGTAAGCAAAGGCCGTTATCTCCTTGAGTCGCTGAAGTTGCCATTGTTCGATAGCCTCACGGTTCCACGAGCGGGTCTCCTTCAGGAACTTCATCCAATGCTTGTAATGAGAACCCCGTTTCCATGACATGGGAAGCCATCCGAGAAAAGGTTTCACCTTCTCCTTGACTCCCAGCAGCATATATTTCGTCACATTCCTGAGCATGGAGACCTCGATTTGGGATCACGGATGGGCGTCGCCGATCTGCCGTGGTACGGCTCATTGAGTTCGGTGAAGTGTTAAACCACGTAGTTACGTTGCCGGAAACGGGAGTATATCGCATGGGGAGGCTTTGCTCAAGGCGTTTACCGGATTTCTCCCTCCACTCACTACGAATAGGGCGCCTGCTGCACGGGGCTTAAAGGTGGACCGGCGTCCTCGGCGCAGAGTCGTCTTCAGACTGGCGAACCGTTGCAGAGCGGGCTCGCGCACGATGCGCCGCGATAACCGGTCCAAGTGACCGCTTCGGAAAAAGCGTTGTTATCAAGAGGCGTTTGGTTTATAAGCGCTTCGTGTGAAGGCTGTAAGGTCTCGCCGCACACTGCGTGCCGAACAGGATCTCGCCGAAAAGGAGGATGACGCATGAAGCGGAGCTGTATGGGACTTCTTGCGGCGCTCCTCATGGCGATGTTTTACACGTCCGGTTTAGTAGAGGCGTGGGAATTCTCCACGACCGCTTCGCTCCGCTGGTTCGGGCAATATGGCAATCAGCTGGGGCCGAACGGCTTCTTCGGCAGATATGGAATGGACAATAGTTCCACCGGGGACTACGCTTCAACGAACGGCTGGCTGGGCGCTAAGCTGAACGACCTCGTGTCCGGCAGCGCGGCAGGTCGCCAGAAGATGGAAACCCATTTTTATCCCGAGTTCAGGATCAACACGGCGGCACGGCTGCGAGGGAAATACAGAATAGCCGATTACGACGATCCATCCGCTTCGTCGTATCTCAACTCGACCCGACCGGGCGTTGATGTGGCCATCTCGGAAGGTCAGTGGACGTTGTGGTGGCTCAGCGTTCAAACGCCGTGGGGCATTGTCGCCTACGGCAAAAGGCCGTTTACGTTCGGGTGCGGTCTTCAATATAACGGTCAAGAGGATTACACATCCGAGTCGTTGTTGGTTACTGCGCTATACGGGCCGCTCCGTGTGGGGTTTGGGTGGTATCCCTGGCGACAACAGCCGGACAATCCCTTCCGGCGACCGGCGTCGGCGGCGTACCAGAATGTCATAGGCGCAAAATATGACTATCCTGCGGCAAAAACTCCCTACTACAATGCTTTCGATATGAACGGCGCCTTGGCGGTCTCTCCGTCCTTTTTCATAACATACGATTCAGGGAGTCTCTCCACGGGCGTGCTCGCCGAATACTACACTTTTGGGGCGGGGGCTGAATCTCGGCGCTCTCAGGCTGAGGCGGCGGCTTTTCCCGCGTACGATACGGCTTCGCTGGATGGCGGGGCGTACGTGAAGTACAACAACGGCCGTTACTTCGTGAACACGGAAGTGGACTGGATCTACTCGACGACTCGTTACGAAGCCTCGCTGGACGGCACGTTCAACGGAACGCCCCCCACTCGGCCCAATGGGACCCGCAGCTTGTTCGCCCCACGGTATGTCGAGGCGTGGAGATGTATGGCTGAGACCGGGTTTGTGACGGGACCGGTGAAGACTTCGTTTCTCTACGCCCGACTTCCCGGCCCGGACAGAAGGCACGGCGTGCTCATTGATCGACAGCCCTACTTCTATGGATTCGGGAACTACGGGGTATTCGGCCCCTACAGCATGGTCCTTAACTTCTATTACGGCGCCGGACTTGACTTGATGAATCTTAACGGAGACGGGTACATGAATGACGCCTCCGTTTTCGGACTACGTGTCGATTACGCCGTGGCGAGCAATTTGAATGCGGCCTGCTCGGTTTTTTATGCGGAGCGCGTGTCGCCGCACGGATATGGATGGGGTTTCATACGACCGGCGCCGCCGGTAAACGGCTCGGCCATTCAGCTCACCAACTTTGAGACCGTGAACGCCGCGACGTTTGACGCTCCGTCTATTCCGGACGGCGATCTCGGATGGGAGTGTGATCTGGCTGCGGATTGGAAGCTTCTCGAGGGCTGGACCCTACGCATGCAGGGCGGGCTGTGGTTCCCCGGCAAATGGTTCAACTACGCATGTGTGGATAGATCCGTGTCGAATTGGGACAAACCGGCAGCGTCCAATGTGTTCGGCGTCAGACCCAACAGGACCATAGACCCGGTACTTGGGTTGGTTTTTAACGTCGTCGCTGATTTGTGAGGCGTCGTTCAACGAATGTAGTTCTAAACCCCCTGGATCATTTCCACCAGCAGTGCAAGGAGGCTCTATGCCGCTCAGGCCCAATCGCCCATGTCGGGACCACGAACGAGAGTGGCGCAACCACTGCGTCGATGCAAATCTTGAGAATACGTGGCTCGAAGCGTTCAATAACTTGCGAGTATTCAGCCTCATAAGCATCTGTGAAGGACACGTGAATTCTCGATTACCAGTGGGATCAGGACCACACATAAATTTGAGGCTAAAGGACCAGTATATTCCGCTCATGGTAGGCGAATTCGATAGAGTGGCCTATCGGATACAAGAAAAGCTGATGGAACTCTGGGCGGACGAGACAACAAGAGTGGAAGCTAAATTTGAGTTCAGAATGAACGCCTCTCGGTCGAGGCAAGAAATCTCGCGAAGTTTCGCCATGCGTATCGAGTGGCGCCGCCCAAGGACGGACGTGGCTATGGACGAGGACACTTCTGAGTGGTTTCTGGACACAATAGAGCGAATTCAGATCTACGATGCGGCTCTCGAGGGGCTACTCACGGAACGCTGTGTGGGCTCTCAATAGGTTTAACTGAGCCGCATAGCCGTGAAATCGGCAGCGTGTGAGAGAACGCTCTGTCTCAACGGGGAAACACTTCATAAAGCGGCGACTTGCATGTGAAGAGCTAAGGCTGCGTACGGGCCGGTTCAGCAAGAGCGGCGAGAAGCGATCTGTACTTGAAGGTTTTCACCGAAGTTTATCTGTTCTCTGCTCCTGCAATAGAATAATTCCAACCGTATAGTGAAAAACCTGCTGATTGCTGCTCTTCCCAGCCGCACGCCGGCGGCCTCCCTTCACTCCTATATGGCGACCAAACAGCTAACCCCAGAAAAAGTTTGACGCATTCAATATCGAGGTTGTAAGGTGAACGGGATCTTCAAGCGCCAAACCATATTTGTTACGTGAGTTTAGGTCGGCAACGCCCCTAAGCGGCGCCCACGTGCACAGTTATCCGTGTGCACACGAGCTCACCCTCTGAAGCGCCCCTTAATGCGTTTGTCGCCTGCATGGGTTGCGCGCAGCTAACGTCCCTCTCGCGGACGCTGAGCCTTAAATTCGGTTGAGGAGTGGAACATGAAATTTTTGAAGAGCGCCCTGCTCGGTCAACGAGCCGTTTTCCATAGTGCGGCCGTCTTAATTGCTCTCTCGGCGTTTCTGTGCCCATGCGTAGCCCTAGGCCAAGAGGCCGATGTGGCGCGGGATTTGGCTAATCCCTTCGCCAATCTCTGGAGCATAGTAAACCAGATAAACCTCAATCAGCTCAAAGGCGGCCCGTTTAGGGAAGCTCATACTCAGGTGAACTGGAACATTCAGCCCGTTATGCCGATACCCCTGAATGGGCAGTTCAATATCGTGAACAGGCCGGTTATTCCGTTCTTCAGAAATCCGTATATTGGGCTCACGCAATACAACCCTTACGTGCTGGCCTTCACCCGCGTCGAGGATTCGGATGCCACGGTGGATTGGGCTCAGGGTTTGGGCGATTGCCAACTTGCGAGCCTCTTGACGCCCAATAAGGCCGACGGCATTATTTACGGTATCGGTGTAACAATGATTGCGCCCACCTCTCGTGATTCCCGTCACATAGGGCAGGGGCTTTGGCAGGCGGGACCCGCGGCGGGCTTGTTCTACGTGAGCAAGAAGATCGTTACGGGCGTGTTTCCGCAACACTGGACGGCGGTGTCAGGTGTGGACGACGAGCACCCAGGGACCCGCTTCACGAACCTTCAATACGCATTTGCCTACTTGCCTACTTCCAAACTAACCATCTCCACATCGAACAATATTCTCATTGATTGGACCAAAGACGAGGCCAATCGTTGGACCGTCCCGGTGGGCATCGGGTTCAGTTACCTGCTGAACTTGGGCAAATTGCCCGTAAGCGTCGGGATCAACTATCAGAGAATCGTGAAGCATCCCGAGGATATTCCTCACCAGGAGTCTATCGTTCGGTTCACGATAACCCCGGTTCTGCCGTCGCCCTTTGCTAAGAAGGACTGAGTAAGGCCGGCAAGCATATTTTGATGAGCGCAGAGTGGGCTCAAGGCCGTGAATTGTTGACCGAACAATGTGGCGGAAGTCTACACGGAATAATAGTATTCACTCGTAATCACATGACGGGGACTTGTTACAAGGAGGATTTACGAAATGAGCAGGAGATTTTCAAGATCCGTGACTATGGTGTTGACGGCGATGTTTGCCCTGCTTGGCACACATTCGTTCGCCTGCATGTCGTTTCAGATGCCGGCGAAAGATGGATCCGTGATGATAGGGCGGACCATGGAAATGGGAGTGGATTGCCACTGGAAGTTGGGGGTAGTCCCCAGGAACAAAGAATTTGTTAGTCCCGCTCCGGGTGGGAAAAACGGTGTGGCGTGGAAGAACCAATTCGGATATGTGGGAATTACGGGTTTCGGCATGGACAACTTAGTGGCCGAGGGCATGAACGAAGCGGGACTTGCATACAGCGTGTTGTGGTATGAGCCGAATGTCAAATACCAAGAAGTGGCTCCGGGAGAGGAAAATCGTGCCCTTGCGGTGACCCTAGCGGGCTCTTGGATCCTGGGTAGCTTTTCCACCATTGAGGAAGTCAAGAAGGCTGTTGCGGACGTGAAGATGTGGGGGGATGTAGTGCCTGCTTTGCACATGTCGCCGCCCGGACATGTGGCGCTTTACGAACGATCCGGCAAGTCTGCGGTCCTGGAATTCGATAACGGGAAGCTTAATATATATGACAACCCACTGGGCGTGCTCACGAATGCGCCGAGCTTTCCGTGGCATATGAATCACCTGCGGCAATTCATCGGTATGAGTAACGAAAATCCTGAGCCGAGGAAGATCGCCGGCATGACATTCATTCCCACAGGCCACGGCGCAGGAATGATCGGGCTTCCCGGTGATTTGACGCCTCCCAGCCGCTTTGTACGGCTCACTGTAACGACTCAGTTTGCGGATAAGCCTGGGGATGCGAAGGACTCCCTCAAGGTCTGTCAGCATATCGTCAATGCGTTCAATATTGTGAGCGGTATGGTCGTGGATAAGAACGCGCAGGGATAGATTACGTCCCAAGAGAGTACTCAATGGGCCACTTTCAGGGATCTCACGAACGAAATCTTCTACTTTCAAACCTATGATAACC
>JBBRBO010000030.1:0-32318 GCA_038205805.1 Desulfomonilales bacterium | reverse complement strand
TGATTCAGAAGACATATCGTCAGTAAGCGCAACATCATAGCGTTAAAGAGGCCGCTTCTCCAAAGAGAATCGGCCTCTTTTTATGTACCTATGACAGGGTAAGGGACGCTCGAAGAATATCGATTTCCAACGTAGCGTATGCGCACGTTTGAGGAGAAACCTTCTTTCAAGAAAATTCTCTCCAATATTACTTCTTTGAGTATGTTTGGTATAACTCTATTCCGCCTTGGTTTCTTCTTCACCGTCGGTCTTCTTGGCGGTTTCCGCAGTTTCGGCCTTTTTCTCGTGCTCTATCTTAAAGTCTTGCACGCTCACGTCGGACAGTAGCCATTCGATAGCCTTTCTGAGCACGGGATCGTGTTCCGGATCGGCCTTGAGTGTACTGAAGGACTTGGGTTTCCGGGGTTTGGACTTGTCCTTTTTTGCCTCTTCTTCGGTATCGGCTTCCTGTTGCTTTTGCACTTCGGCTTTCATATCGAGGTCGGGCGGGATACCGGTTTTCTGGATGTGCCGAGCCTTAGGTGTATAATAGTAAGCAGTGGTAAGGCGCAGGCCGCTCCCGCTTTCCAGGGGAATGATCGTCTGCACCGAGGCTTTACCGAAGGACTTTGTGCCGAAAACCGCTGCACGATTGTAGTCCTGAAGAGCCCCAGCCACGATCTCGGATGCGCTGGCGCTGCCCTCGTTGATGAGCACCGCCATTCTGAAGTCGTAGGGCTTACCGGAACGATTACTGTACAGCTCCATGCGCTGATCTTTCATACGGCCGTCCGTATATACGATCAGTTTGCCTTTGTTCAGAAACAGACTCGCCACCTTGTACGACTGATCCAGCAGCCCCCCTGGGTTATTGCGTAGATCCAGTATGAAGCCCTTCATCTCGTCACCGCCGAGGGCCTTAATGGCATTTTCAAGATCCGTATCGGTATTTTCCTGGAAGTGAATAAGCCGAACATAGCCTATCCCGTCATCCAATTTTTGCTTTTTGACCGATTGCACATGGATTACGTCGCGAACGATGGGGAAATCTTTCCCGCTTTTGAATCCTTCACGCATAATCGTGAGGACAACCTTTGTGCCTCGAGGGCCACGCATCTGCTTCACGGCCTTTTGGAGCGTAATATTGCGAGTGGACTCGCCGTTTATCTTGATTATTTTATCGCCGGGTTTTAGACCGGCTTTGAACGCGGGAGTATCTTCTATGGGCGAGACAATGGTGAGAATACCGTTTTCCAGGGTAATTTCTATACCCAGACCCCCGAATTCACCTCGCGTCTCCACTTGCAGCTCTTTGAACTGCTCTTCGTTGAGGAATGATGAATGTGGGTCAAGCGACTGCAACATGCCGTTGATGGCGCCTTGAATGAGGTCTTTATCCACCACGTCCTTGACGTAGTTACGTTGCACCAATTGCATAACTTGACGGAAAAGGCGCAACTCCTTATAATCCGGTGATTTAACCGCAGTATCGGCTTGCAGATTGGGCGCCGCTCCCAACGTCATCGCTATGACGGCAAGAACTCCACACACGGCGCTGAAGCGCTTCAAAATGTACATCGAATTCCTTCCCTCGGGCCTTTCAGAGGTTCGAAATGCCTCCATTCCGAAAGATTTCGATGCTATCATAGGATTTATCCCCAAACAAGCAGGCGCATATATCTAAAGGAAAAAAATGGAACAAAGCGTTTACACGGTGGATAAGAGACTCAAAGCGCCCATAATCATCGCTATGGTCATGGGTTTGGCGCTCATGGTCACCGAAGGAGCGGGCAAACAGGGGGTTCTACTGTTCATCATTCTGCTCCCCTTTTACTATTTGGGCGCCGAGACCCTTGCGCGAAGCATCGTTTTGGATAACCAAAGCATCACTGTGAACAAGTTCCTGCGCAAAGTGGAACTCCCATGGACCGAGATCGAGGAAGTGGACGCAGTGAAGTCCGGGGCCAAGGCTTTTCTCTTACTCAGTTCCGATAACCAACGGCCGGTGGTAATCGGCAATACGCTTCACCCTTTCCGTGAGATCGTCGAAAGGATCTTTGAGCATATGCCGCCGTCTAAAATCACAGCGCAGGCGAGAGGGCTCTTGACGGATGCTCCGACCAAATACGGTCCTTTGGTTCAAGCATGGGCGGTGTGTCTTGTGCTGACCGCCATGGTCCTGGGCAGAGCAGCGGGCTATTAGCGCCCAAACAATGAGAAACCGCGAGGCCGGGGCTTTCTTTTTATTTTAAGCTCCCGCAACCATTGATGATTTTGCGTCCTAGACCGGCGCTTGACATGGGCCGTCGCAGGCGATAGTGTCTTTGCAACCCGTAACGACGTGAGGAACCCGATTATCATGAAACTCGTGCCTTTGGCGAGCGGCAGTTCAGGCAATTCATACTTTGTTCAAAGCAATGGTGCGGCCGTTTTGGTCGACGCCGGTTTGAACGCAAAGCAGATTTGCCTTCGCATGGAAGCCGCGGGCATTGATCCCGGCATTCTTCAGGCCATCGTGCTCTCCCATGCCCATTCGGATCACGTTAAAGGGGCCGGTGTGCTCTCGCGTAAGTTCAAGATCCCAGTGTGGACCAACGAAGGCACGTGGGCGGCCTGTCCAACTATGCTCGGGGCTCCGCATGAGGTGCGCTTCTTTCGCACCGGCCGCATATTCGAATGCGCGGGACTCAAAATCCACCCGTTTTCCGTACCCCACGACTGCGCCGACCCGGTGGGCTTTAGGATTTCATACGGCGCCCGCAGGTTGGGAATAGCCACGGATCTGGGGATTGCCACCGGGCTTGTGGTAAATTCCCTCAGGGGTCTCGAGGTGGTCGTGTTGGAAAGCAACCATGACCCCAAGATGCTCATGGACGGCCCTTATCCGTGGGAATTGAAACACAGAGTCAAAGGGCGATCAGGTCACTTATCCAATGAGGACAGCGCAAAACTGCTCAGCGAATTGGTCAATGATCAGATGCTCGCTGTGGTATTGGCGCACCTTTCCGAGACCAACAACCTACCGGAATTGGCGCATGCAGGCGCTGAACAAGCCCTGGGTGAATTCGTTGCCCGCAGAGGCCGGCTCATGTGCGCCGCCCAACACACCGTCGGTCCGATTATTGAGTGGTGATTGCGTCGCCTAAGGCGGCCTTGCGTGAATACACCCGCTTCCCAACAGTGGCTTGTGCTTTCGGTGAAGCGGACCGGCCTGGGGATACCTCTTCAGTCGCGTCTTTGTGATCTTAGAGGCGTCTCAAGCCGGTGAAACATTGTATGTGAAGGATGGGTTATGGAGTTCATTCAAACCGGTATTCGGGACAAAGTGGCCACGATTACTCTCAATCGCGGCAAAGTAAATCCTATCAACGAAAAAATGGCCGAAGAGCTGAGGGCCGCCTTTGGCGAATGCGCCGAAGATCCCAATGTCAAAGCCATCGTACTAAACGCAGCCAATACATTTTTCTCATTCGGCCTGGATATTCCTGAATTCGTCACCTATTCCAAACCTGAATTCATCCGATTCGTGACTAAGTTCGCCGATCTATACACCTATATCTTTGCGCTGCCGAAGCCCGTCATCGCCGCTCTGCACGGCCATACCATCGCCGGGGGTTGCATGTTGGCCTCGGCCTGCGACTGCCGCATCATGGTTTCCGGCAAACCGAGAATCAGCCTAAATGAAATCACCTTCGGCTCATCGTTGTTCCCCGGCAGCGTGGTCATGCTGAGGTATTGCGTAGGAACTCGCAACGCGGAAATCATGAGCATAACAGGCCAAATGTTCAGCGCCGAAGAAGCCAAGGCAATGGGACTCGTGGATCAGGTCGTCTCACCCGAGGCGCTTCAGGACGGCGCCTTCAATTTGGCCTCCATGTTCGCCGGTTTGGACGGCAGAGCCTTTGCGAGCATCAAGCGGCAGCTCCGTAGGGATACCCATGAGGAAATGGTGGCCAAAGACCACCGCTACCGCGACGAGATGGTCGACATCTGGTACTCACCGGAGACCTGGGCGCGTTTGCAGGAAATTAAAATCCGCGGATAGAGTGGCCGGCCGGCCCTGTTTGGACGCTATCGGTCAGGGGTTGGCGTTTTTTATTGCCTAAAGCTTCCAAAAAAGATAGAATGGCGCCACGTGTCGGTATGAGGACCGCGCGGCTTTAAGAAAAAAGCCGCTTAGCGGTTCGGTGTTTCCGCTGAGTGCGGGTTACGTTCCGGAGGTATATGATGCAAAAACTCAAAGCGCGACTGATTTTGCTCGTATGCCTAGCTGCGCTCGTGACCGCATCCGGATGCTGTAGCTGTATACCTCAATATGTGGCGCCCGACATGCCCGCTTCCTGCGCGTACCCCTCCGGATCGGATCCCTATGTTCCCATGGATCACAACCCCTCCCCCTTTAATCCGTGGGATTTGACGAAATCCGTGCTCGCTCCGCTGTTGTATGGACCCCCTCGATAAACTCCGTATTAGGGCTACTTGTACAAATTTGTTTTCAAACAAGTACTATTGGTGAAGATTATTCCGGTAAAGTAGCTTTCCTAACTTCTATCTAAGAATGTTTAAATGCACCGCAAGTGGCTTTTTTTCCTTGAGAAAAGGCACTTGCGGCTTTTTTGAAAGTTCTTGGAGAGGGTTTTGAGGAGAAACTTCTTTCAAGAAGGTTCTCTCCAATATTACTTCTTTTATTGCGCATTCGTATAAAGCCCCGCTTGCAGCCTTGTGAGTGGCCGATATGTAATACTCGTTCCCATCTCGACCGGCTTAGCGACTCGTCTGCCCTGCAGGGGTCCTTTCCTAATTCCGCAGGGGGATACGCGCCTCCCCGTGAACGCGAGCCTGAAATGCCGCTGAGTGGCTCCTACAGACCTTTTACTTTTTTGTATTGACAAGTTAATTATTTATTATATCATAGAAGGTAGAGCTGAGGCAATCTCTATTTCAGAATACGCGCAAACATTTTCTGAAAGGATTCAAAAAGCTTTAGGGAGTTCTATGCCCAATGCCCTACCAGGATAAAACTGTTGTCCTAGCGATCCGGCGACACGAACCGGCTATTTGCGCGTGAGTAATAGCGCTTGGCTTTCAACAAAGTAAGATGGGCGGAGCTGTTATTGCAAAGCAGGTTTTCCAACTCTTTCTTAAAAAATGTAATCTTTGCCGAAACAAAGCATTTCTCCTAGAGAACTACTCGTTTCGGCAATAGTAAACTTCTTGGACAGGGGTTTGGGACCAAGCCTTTTTTTCAAGAAGGTTCTCCGCAATACTACTTCTTTGATTGCACATGCGTATACAGGAGACTTCGGCGAGGCAGGGGCCTCGGGCTGGCCGGATCGAAGTTGAACCCTCGGTAGACGAAAATCTCACGAATGGGTTCCCCGTGGTACATGACCTTATAGCTTTCCAGGGGTTCAACACGCTCGAAGTTCTCATAGATGGTGGTCCGCACATCCGAAGATGATAAAAGCGGCTTGGGTGACACAAAAAGGATGTTTCTTCCCTTGAGATTATCGAGAGAGGGCTCCCACACATCGAATTGGGTGGGTCGATTCCAAGGGGCTAGATACCGCACGTAGGGTTGTCCCGGCGTGTTGAATTCCAAAATCGCACTCATCTGGTAACTGTCGCCCGCTATCACGTCATCGGGTTTCCGGAGGGCGTCCACATGTCGGCCCAAACCCGAGAGGCCTCTGGTTTCCCAGATGATGCGGTCCTCCTTGGCGATGTTGCGCTCTACGCTCGCCGGCAGCAGCCCTAGCCAACCATGCGCGAGGCTAAGCGTTACGGGCGCCAGGGCGGCGACGGTCCCCCACAACATGATACGGCCGCACAGACGCCGCCATACGCCGGTGGGTTGTTCGCAAGCGCGAGCGGTCGTTTCCACGGCTGCAATCCCCAAAGAGATGTAGCCCATGGCCGCCCAATTCGCCTCAACATGCCCCTTGAACGCCATAGCCCCGAAGAGGAACACGGGCAGCCCGAACCACAACAGGAGTTCAAATTCCACAGGGGGATTGATTCGGTACTCGGAGGCGATGCGGCCCACGCTTAAAACCAGCGCGAAATAGAACACGGGCGAGACGATGAGGAATTGCGCGACATGGTATCCAAAGCCGTCACTGATGCGTCGCAATATGGCCGGCGCGCCTGAACCGATGTACATGATGTGATGCAGGGACGCCCAGCCGTGTGCGGCGTTCCAGTAAAGGATAGGCAGGGTAAAAGCGGCGGCGATGATCGCGCCGATCCAAGGCTCCTTGGCGCGCAAGACCGCTCGATACTCTTTGCGACGAAGGAGAAATGCGAACACCGCGGGAACAATCAAGACTCCCGTGTACTTGCTCAGCATTGCGGCGCCCGCGCAGGCGCCAAGCGCATAAAACCACGTCCGCTCGCGAGTCTTGATGAACTGAACCATACAGTAGAGCCCGAGCGTCCAAAAAAAGATCAAGGCGTTGTCGTGCATGGCCAGCCCTGCGCCAAGAAACCCCAACGGCATTATGTTGAAGATAAAGGCCGCAGCGAGAGCCCGCTCCCGTGACTCGAACAGGACGAAGCCGACACGGTAAATGAGATACGTGGTCAGTCCGGAGAGGGCCACGAAAGGAAATCGCACGGAAAACGGCGCTCTTTCGCCGAACACCCACGTGGAAAGCCGTATAAGGTACGCCGTCATCCCCGCGTTGTCGAAATACGACCAATCGAGTCGCCGGGACCATGACCAGTAGCTACATTCATCAGGCAAGAGATTGACCGCCGCGGAAAACCATATGCGCCATATAAAAACAGCGACCAACCCGCCGAGGCACAACGTAGCGGGACTCAGCGACCGCTTCTCGATTGAATCCGTAGGAGTGTCCATCGGGTCACTATACACCGAAGGGACCGGCGTCTAAATAGCGGGAATATCACCGAGTCGCAGAACAACTCTTTCATTGAAAAGAGTAACGCCAAATGACGCCGGGAGACACGCTTTGATGAAGTCGCTTCAGACCAACCAGCTTGCAGAACGGCTCCACATGCGGGTCGGCAGGGGGCCGCCGCATACAAGGTAAGGAGATGTGTGAAAAAGTGTGAGTTTTTTGTTTACCAATCGGTCAACTTCATGGCATAATCAAGTATCATAGATTTTTATCGGCTTTTGATCCTCAATATCATCTAAACATCGTCAATGACTGAACGGTTTTTCCGGATTTCGTTTCGATCTCTTTCCCGGCACATCGTAGAATGCGACGCACGCTCTTGATCGCATTACATCGCGTCCGTCCGGAACCCAACACGAACGCAGTCTTTGTCACCTGGTCGGCGTGGGGCCGGCTGATGATTTCCGAAGGTTTCTTCGAGGAGTCGCACAGCGCTTTGAAACAGAGCGCCGAAACGGACCGACCGTTCATTGCGAGTGACGAAAACCGCTCGGCTGATAGCGGTATAGTTCAACTGAGAGATGAGTCTCTCCTCCAACGTTCACCGGTGGCGCCGACGTCTCCACATCCGGTGACTCAGTAAGGTAACCGTTCACCACGAACGGACGCCTCTTTAGAATCACGAGGGGAGGTCCGGAGGAGATGAGTCTCCATCCGGCCTTAACCGGGCGCAGAGCCGCCTCAAGCCCGGTGAACGACTACTCATAAAAAACGGCAATAATTGAGTGGAGCCGCTCACCCCGGCGCCCCGTAAGCGTCATGCTGAACGTCTCCGATTGGTATCTCGGAATTCTACGCGACAGCGATGGGACAGACTGCCCGCTGTTCATCAGCATAATCTACAATCAGCCGCGGCCCTGCACGCCATGCGCCGGTGGTTCGGGTGTAACACTACAAAATTGTCTATGGAGTTCGTCATGAGCCGAAAGCTTGCATTTTCATTTGAAGAAGGGGACGGAAAGGACAAACGCCTACTGGGAGGTAAAGGAGCGAATCTGTGTGAAATGACACAGATCGGTCTGAGAGTACCCCCCGGTTTTGTCATCAGCAGCGACGCCTGCAACGAGTATCTCGAATCGCCCACCAAAGACTTACCCGACGGCCTCATGGACAGTGTGAGAGAGCACATAAAGGAAATCGAACGGAAAACAGGCAGGATCTTTGGTGATCCCGACAATCCTTTGCTCGTTTCCGTACGTTCCGGCTCAGCCATGTCAATGCCCGGTATGATGGATACCATCCTCAATTTGGGGCTCAATCAGCTCACCCGCAACGGTCTCATAGAACAGACTCAGAACGAGCGTTTCGCCTATGACGCCTATCGTCGCTTTATTCAGCTCTTCGGCCAAGTGGCGATGGGTGTGCCTGATAAGTACTTCGACGAAACTCTCGAGGCCATCAAGGTCCATTCAGGCGCCCTGTCGGACTTGGATCTCACCATCGACGACCTCAAAGAGACCTGTGAACTCTTCCATCACGTGGTGGAAGAACAAACTTTCCGGCCCTTCCCTGAAGATGTCTACCGCCAGTTGGAAATCGCTATCAAAGCCGTGTTCAATTCATGGTTGGGCAAACGCGCAGTGGACTACCGACGCCAGTTTAACATCACCCCTGATCAGGCAAAGGGCACCGCAGTAAGCATTGTGGCCATGGTCTTCGGAAACATGGGCAACGACAGCGGAACAGGCGTGGGCTTTACCCGAGACCCGGCCACCGGCGAAAATCACCTCTTCGGTGAATACCTGGTGAACGCCCAGGGCGAGGATGTTGTCGCCGGCAAGCGCACCCCCAAGCAGCTGCTCAAAATGTCGCAGGAAATGCCGAAACTCTATGATCAGCTCCAGGATCTCCGCAGCAAGCTCGAAAACCACTACCGGGAAATCCAGGATTTTGAATTCACCATAGAAAAAGGCATCCTCTACTGCTTGCAAACACGCAACGGCAAGATGAACGCCCAGGCTATGGTGCGCTCATCCGTTGAAATGGTCGAGGAAGGGCTGCTCACCAAAGAGGAGGCCCTACTGCGCATCAACCCCGAGCATCTCGAGCAACTGCTCTATCCCGGTCTTGACCCGACCGTCAAAGCGGAGCCCTTAGCCACCGGGTTGCCGGCTTCACCCGGAGCCGCTTCAGGTATGTGTATCTTCGACGCCGACCGCGCCGAACAAACCGGCAAAACCGGCGCTAAGGTCATCCTTGTGCGTGAAGAGACCAAACCCGAGGACATTCACGGCTTTTTCGCGTCCCAAGGCATTCTCACCAGCAGAGGCGGCAAGACCTCCCACGCTGCGGTTGTGGCAAGGGGAATGGGTAAACCCTGTGTCGCCGGCGCCGAAGGCATTAAGGTCGATACGCAACACCGTATGGCGATCATTGGGGATAATGTGCTCTATGAAGGGGACATCATCACCATAGACGGCGCTACCGGTGATGTCTACGAAGGGGAAATCCCCACCATCGAACCGGAATTCAGCCCGCAATTGAATACCCTCCTGAGCTGGGCCGATGAGTTCGCACGACTGGGCGTGCTGGCCAACGCGGACACTCCCTTTGATGCGGAACGCTCCCGTTCCTACGGCGCGAAGGGCATTGGACTATGCAGAACGGAGCGCATGTTCAACGCTTCGGATCGTCTACCCCTAGTTATCGAAATGATCCTGGCCGACACCTTGGAGGATCGTGAAGCGGCGCTCGCCAAGCTGCTCCCAATCCAGCGATCGGACTTTGCCGCCATCTTCAAGGAAATGTCGCCCTACCCCGTCACCATACGCTTTTTAGATCCGCCTATTCATGAATTCCTCCCCTTCGAGAACGAGCTTGAGGAGCAACTAAAAGACCTTCGTGAACTGCGGAACACCGCCGCAACAACCGAGAAGCTCTTTGACAGCCTAAAGCTTATTAATGTGGCGCTTTACAACAACTACGTGGAAAGCCGCGAGGCAATGCCCGCCTTCCTATCCGGTATCAGTGTCACCGAAATAGATGCGGCCATTGCGCGCAAGGAGCTGATGTTGCAGCGCGCTCGGGTGTTACGGGAAGTGAATCCCATGTTGGGACATCGCGGGGTGCGCTTAGGTATATCCAATCCCGAAATCTACAAGATGCAGATTCAGGGGGTCTTAGAAGCCGCCGCCGAGTGTGTCAAAGAAGGAGTCGAGGCCCACCCGGAAATAATGATTCCACAGGTGTGTTCAGTGGCAGAGTTATTGATTATGAAGAATTACATCGACGAAATCAAAGAAGCCACGGAAGCCAAATACGGAGTTAAAGTGGACTTCAAATTCGGCACCATGATCGAAGTCGTGAGGGCATGCATCACAGCCGGGAAAATCGCCAAGGTGGCTGAGTTCTTCTCTTTCGGCACGAACGACTTGACACAGGCGACCTTCTCTTTCAGCCGAGAGGACGCGGAAAACAAATTCCTCCCCACATACCAGCAGCTAGGCGTAATAAAGGACAACCCCTTCGAATCCCTCGACACCGAGGGCGTCGGCGCCTTGATGATAATGGCCGTCCAAGCCGGTCGTAAGGCGCGTCCCGGCATGAAAATCGGGATCTGCGGCGAACACGGCGGCCACCCCGCTTCCATCCGCTTCTGCCATCATGCGGGATTGGATTACGTGTCGTGCTCCGGCCCTCGTGTGCCCATAGCGAGGCTGGCTGCGGCGCACGCCACCCTCCTGGAAAAGGAATACGACGCATAACCCAGCCGAAGACTCGGGGAGGAGCTTGCGTGAACAAGGCTTCTCCCCAAAACCCGTCTGCAAAAACATTGGGATTGTACAACAGCGGCCTTTACCGTTCGTGCTTTTCCAATCTGTGGATTTCTTCGGAGAATGGTATACACTCCTACGCCGAGAGTGACGCTACTCGGGCGACGGATCCCCTTGGTCCGGAAAGCCGCGCCTGACGCCGCCCACAGCGAACATGCTTGACACGGCGGAGAATATATGAGAATAGCTATATTTGTATACACAACCTGCGGAGGTCCCATGCAGCGCTTCAGTCTATCCTTACTCCTTGGATGCCTTATACTCTTTGCCGGCTTCACGGGCGCGTCGGCTCAAACCGATAATTTAGCGTCCACATCAAATATTTTTATGTTCCCCAACCCCGTGCAGATCTCGGATCTCGCCCTGAAAACATCTACGGGGCAGAATGCGACGCTCAAGGATTTCCGCGGGAAAGTGGTGTTGTTGCACTTCTGGTCCATTCAGTGCCCCGCGTGCCGAGTCGAAGAGCCCTTACTCCAACGCCTTAAGCAAAACCTCGGCTCATCGGGCCTGGAGATCCTGGGCGTAAATCTCGTTGACCCGCCCCAAGCCATACTTCAGCACACCATGGCGAACCGACCGCCTTTCCCCGTGCTGTATGACGGCGGCGCCGGGTTTAGTTTGCGCACAGTGCGTTTGGCCGGCCGGAATACGGCATTTCTCATTAATCCGAGCAAGGAAGCCATCCTCGAGGTGCCGGGATTCCCCACCACCTATATTGTGGATTGCAAAGGGAACGCAGTTGGATACAGCGTGGGCGTCGCCGGTTGGGAGACTCCGCCCGCCGTCGCTCTCCTTCGTGGTCTGCTTGCCGATGGGAAATCATGTAAAGTCAGCAAGGCCGTAATTCCGCAGCCTATTCGCTAATTACCAGCCGCTTCGATTGCGTCGGCTTGAACGCAACCGCTCACCGGGTCGGCCAACCATTTATAGCGCCAAGAGCGCTGAGCGGGAGGAAAACTACTCTTCCTCCAGTCCTCAGCCGAGCTGAACCAAGTTCACGCCCGCGGCGTCGTTACCACGCGGGAGCGTCGGGCTCTCGCGGCCTTTTCCCTTGACAAAGGCTGGGGCCATTGTTAGGCTGCTTGAATAACTGAAGGCGCGTAGCTCAGGGGGAGAGCATCACCTTGACGCGGTGAGGGTCTGGGGTTCAAATCCCCACGCGCCTACCAGCATCAACCGTTAAAAAGCATTACAGGAAGTGAAATACCCTTATATGAGCATCAATCGAGCCCGGGCATTACACCGCTCGTTATATAAATCAGCATGAATCCTTCAATAGAAGTCGAAGTCCGGAATACGAACAAGACCTATCCGGCAGGCGTCACTCCGAACGAAATCCTCTCCGATCTGAAAATAAAGAATGCCCACGATTACCTTGCCGCAGACTTGAACGGGCGGCTTATCGACATGTCCGCGCCGCTTACCGAATCCGGCCGGCTCGAATTTGTGGATGTTCATTCTCCCAAGGGCACGGAACTGCTCCGGCATTCCACCGCCCACATCATGGCGCAGGCCGTCCAAGAGTTATTCGACGACGTGAAGGTCACTATCGGCCCCTCCGTCGAGGACGGCTTCTACTACGACTTTGACGCCGGTCGACCCTTTACCCCTGAGGATCTCGAAAAGATCGAAGTTCGCATGAAGGAGATCATCAAGAGCAAGCTTGAATTTCGACGCATGACCCTACCTAAAGAGGAAGCCGTACAGCTCTTTCGCGAGAAAGGGGAAAACTACAAAGTCGAAATCATTCAAGACTTGGACGTCCCGGAAGTCAGCCTCTATTCCCAGGGCGCGTTCACGGATTTATGTCGTGGACCTCATATTCCCCATACGGGACGCGTCAAGGCCTTCAAGCTCATGAAGGTGGCCGGTGCGTATTGGCGCGGAGACGAACGCAATCGTATGCTTCAGCGTATCTACGGTACGGCCTTCGCCGAAAAGGATGATCTCAAGCGCCATCTCCATGTGATCGAGGAAGCCAAGAAGCGCGACCACCGAAAGCTCGGTCGAGAACTGGAGTTGTTTTCCATCTCCGAAGATGCGGGACCCGGTATGGTAATTTGGCACCCCAAGGGCGCCATGCTGCGGTATCTCATCGAGCAATTCGAACGGGAAGAGCACCTCAAGAGGGGCTACCAAATGGTTCAAGGCCCCCAAATCCTCAAACGCGAGCTGTGGGAAAAGTCCGGTCATTTCGACAACTACCGTGACAACATGTACTTCACCACCGTAGATGATGTGAATTACGGCATCAAGCCTATGAACTGCTTGGCTCACATGATCATCTACAAATCGAAGATTCACTCGTATAGGGATTTGCCCATTCGCTTTTTCGAGCTGGGGACCGTTTTGCGCCACGAAAAGAGCGGGGTATTGCACGGTTTACTTCGAGTTCGCCAGTTCACCCAGGACGACGCCCATATCCTGTGCACGCCGGAACAGCTTAACGACGAGATCCTGGCCATCATCAATTTCGTTCGTGACGTGATGGGTATCTTCGGCTTCGAGTACACGATGGAACTCAGCACTCGCCCCGAGAAATCCATCGGCGCCGACGAAGACTGGGAAAGAGCCACCACGGCGCTGGAGACCGCCCTGAAGAGCATAGGCGCGGATTACGAGATCAACGCCGGCGACGGAGCGTTCTACGGCCCCAAGATCGACATCAAGCTAAAAGACGCCTTAGGGAGATCCTGGCAGTGCGCCACTATTCAGTGCGATTTCACTCTGCCCGAGCGCTTCGATCTCACATATACGGATTCCGACGGCGGACGCAAACGACCGGTGATGATTCACCGAGTAATACTCGGCGCAATAGAGCGATTCCTGGGTGTGCTCATTGAGCACTATGCCGGGGCCTTTCCACTGTGGCTTTCTCCGGTCCAGGTCGTTGTCATGACAATAACGGATCGCATCCATCCCTTCGCCAAGGAAGTAGCGCAAGCTCTACAAGCGGAAAACATTCGTGTGGAAGAAGACCTCCGCAACGAGAAGATCGGCTTCAAGATTAGAGAAGCCCGGAATCAAAAGATTCCGTATATGATAATACTAGGTGACAAAGAAGCGGAAAGCCGGCAGATAGCCGTAAGGCGTCGCGGCGAAGAATCCACATCAACCGTATCCATCGAAGACTTCATAAAGGAATTTCATGCAAGGGTCAAACAACGTTCCTAGATTGGACGGATTTTATGTTTTAGGGGGGCTGCGTTGATGAAGGGTAGGCCAAGAATTGCCGTTCCTGCGGAACTCCGAGTTAGGGTGAACCAGAAGATTCGCGCTCCTAAAGTGCGGGTAATCGCTCCCGAAGGCGAACAGCTTGGAATTCTCGACCTACAGGAAGCCCTGCGCAGAGCCGTCGAATTTGAACTCGATCTTGTCGAGGTTGCTCCTAATTCGGATCCGCCCGTATGTAAAATCATGGATTACGGGAAGTTCCGTTACGAAGAAAGCAAGAAAGAGCACGAACGAAAGAAAAAGCAAGCCACCGTCACACTCAAGGAAGTCAAGCTGCGACCGAAGACCGAAGAACATGACCTGATCCATAAGACCAAACAGTTACTAAGTTTTCTCAAGGAAGATTGTAAGGTCAAGATCACCGTGATGTTCAGGGGTCGTGAGATCACTCATCCGGAGCAAGCCCACACTTTGATCAAGAAGATCCTTGAAATGGTGAAGGATGAGGCCCAAGTCGAGCAGCCGGCCAAATTTGAGGGTCGAAACATGACCATGATTTTGGGGCCGAAGTAGGGAACAACTCACCGGGCGTAGACGTGTTTACGCCCGGTAGGCTATGTCCGCAGCGATCGCGTGTAGCGCCCATCCGACGCAAAAAATCTCGTGGTTGGCGGCTTAGAAGTACGGTAAGCTCCGCTCTACGCCATGTTCTAACGGAAAAGACAGCAGAGAGTAGCGCCTATGGACTCGGAAAACCGACGTAAATTCACTCGCATTCCATTTCGCACCGAGGTCCAGGTTGAGTTCGATGAAGGCATTTTGCTGGTTAAGAGACTCAAGGATCTGAGCCTCGGCGGCGCATTCCTCATTTGCGCCCAACCGGCGATTCCCGTGGGTTCGGAATGCGTGCTCCAGATTGAACTCATTGGGCCGGCCACCCTCCTCCGTATTAAGCTTGACGCCCAGGTAGTGCGCTTGGACAAAGACGGTATAGCTGTAGCGTTTACGGAGACGGACCTCGATAGCCTCGTACACCTGCGACACTTAATAGAGGTCAGTGCCGGCGATACCCACACCACCGACGCGGAGTTCCTTGCGAATCTGTTGGAACTGCCGTCCTAAGCGGCGGTTTGCGGCCGGCAATAGCGCTAGGAGTGGCTGTCAATCTCATCCACAACTATGGATGGAGCCTATCCATCAGACGGGGGAACGGTATGGTTTCTCGCACGTGGTGTATCCCGGCGATCCACGCTACCGCTCGTTCAATCCCAAGCCCAAAACCGGCATGTGGAACGGAACCGTACCGTCTTAGATCCAAGTACCAATCCATGGCCGATTGCTCCAAGCCGTGCTCACGAATGCGGGCTGCAAGCGCCTCGACCGAGTCCTCCCTTTGTCCGCCGCCGATGATCTCACCGTAGCCTTCAGGAGCAAGGAGATCCATTGCGAGAGCGAACTCCGGTTTTTTCGGGTCGGGCTTCATGTAAAAAGCCTTAATATTCGTAGGATAATGGGTCACGAACAGGGGGCTGTCAAACTTGCTCGACAACACGGCTTCCTCGTCCGCGCCGAAGTCATCTCCATGAGCAGCGTCTACACCTTGCGATTTGAGGATGTCTATGGCCTCGGTATACGTAATGCGAGGAAACGGCGCCTTCACCTTTTGCAGCGGCGTGATATCCCGTTCCAATGTAATGAGTTCTTGTCGGGCCTTTTCAAGACTCGCCGAGATAATACACACAATGAGCCCTTCGGCGAGTTCCATGGTTTCAGGTAGCTCCCAGAAGGCCATTTCAGGTTCAATCATCCAGAATTCGGTGAGGTGTCGGCGGGTTTTGGACTTTTCCGCCCGAAATGTGGGGCCGAAAACGTAAATTTTGCCCAATGCCATTGCCGCCGCTTCGCCGTATAACTGTCCGGACTGCGTCAGATAAGCGGATCTATCGAAGTAGTTCACCTCGAAGAGCGTTGTGGTTCCTTCGCATGCAGTAGGCGTCAGCACCGGCGCCTCGATGGAAACAAAACCCCGCTCATCGAAGTAGTCCCGTGCGGCCTTGGTGATAACCGCTCTCAGCCGCTGAAGAGCGACCTGTTTCGAGGATCGCAACCACAAGTGCCGGTGATCCATGAGAAATCCCACTCCGTGCTCTTTATTGGATATGGGATAGGGCTCTGCAGCGGACACAAGCCGCAGGTCATGCACGGAAAGCTCGAAGCCGAGCGGTGAGCGCTCGTCTTTCCTGACTTCACCGGTGATTATCACGGAGGATTCCTGGGGAATGCTTCCTGCGAGTTCGAACGCCTCCGGCGACACCTCTGACTTTACGACCACGCATTGAATTACGCCCGAGCCGTCACGAACTTGAAGAAAGCGAATCTTTCCCGATGATCGGCGATTAGTAAGCCAGCCGCGAAGCTCCACTACATGATTCTCATGCGGCGCAATTTGACTGATTGTCACCCAATTCATGACGCTCCTCTTTCGTGATGTAATAATTCTCGTGTGGTTCACAGGCTAAAGACGACTATACCTTCGAGGGAGACGGGTGAAGACTCTTGTTGTGAAGCAGGTTTCCAATCTCTTTGTAAGAAGGCTTATCCTTCACCCTTGCTTCTTAGATTGCACAACCGTATCAACTTATCGCAACGCCAACAGGAAAACGGCGGCTCCGGTGAAGGTGACGGCGCAACAGGTCACAAGGGGCAAACTGATAGCCAAGGCCGCCTTGCCTCCGCTGATCTCATGAACCTCGCGAATGCCCCAATAGATGAGATATATACTCCACACTGAGACCGCGACCTCTCCGATGATCGGAATAACTCTCGTAATACCGGGCGCCGTGGAATACGCGACCACACGAAAGGTGGATTCAAAATTCCGGCTCGCTCCGCCTATCAGCATGAGCGAAAAATGCAGGATACCGCTACGGGCCACCAGCATCACATAGGCCGACAGCGGAATAGCAAGAATCATCAGCAGAGAGGGTTTGCTCGATCCCGCAACCCCGGGTAAAAGCGAACTGAGCAACAGCATAGACCAAAGCGTGTGGAAAACGGCGCCGATAGTCTCCAGCACGAGAGCGAAAAAGAGCGGGTTGAGAAATCCCCCTTCCCTTGGCATGAGGCTGAAGAAATCCCGCGGGTCTTTCAATACCCGGAAGATTGTGGCGAAGAGCCCCTTCCAGAAACCATACTCTTGGGTGTTTTCCCATGGCGCTTTGCGATGCGGCGACGTCACTGTAGGGTTTTCGTTCGTCAATGAGGAATCGGCGGACGCACACTGCTCTTGATTTGCGTCCAGGGCATCTTCACCGTCGGCGCAATGGACGCATGTGGAGTTTTCCGGGTCCGGAGGTAGAGTTCGGCCGCAGGTTTGGCAGATCACGTACAATTTCCTTTCAGCGCTCTCAACCGTTCCTGCTTAGAGGCAGATCGGTGATTTCTAAAATGCCACGTCTTCACAAATTCGTAAAGCGTCCTGCCGCTCGGCCTCCTGGGTCTCTTCACGGATGAGTCGGAATACCGGGAGCAGCGTCATAAAACAATCAAATATCGTCTCACCGAAGTATTCACCCGCGCCGGCGATCATAATCCCCAAAGCCTGCTCCTCGGAAAAGGCCGGCCTATATACACGCTTGTGCACAAGCGCGTCGTAGACGTCCACCACGGCGGTAATCGCAGCAGCTTCCGGAATTTGATCCGCAGCTAGACCTCTGGGGTATCCGGTGCCGTCATGACGCTCGTGATGCGACCAGGCAATGTCCTTAGCCATCTGCATGACCGAAATTTCCGATGCGTCGAGGATTTTGGCGCCGATCTCCGCGTGACGCTTCATGATCCTGAACTCTTCGGGGCTCAAGCCGCGCGGTTTCTGGAGGATGCGATCCGGTATGCCGATTTTGCCGATGTCGTGCATGGGAGCGGCATAGCGTATTTCCGCAACCTTTTCCGTTGACCATCCCAAGGCTTTGGCCATTTCCTCGGCGCACTTGCCGACACGCATAATATGAGCGCCCGTCTCATCGTCCCTGAAACCCAGGGCGGAGATTAATCGGAAGACGATCTCCTCTTCTCGGCGCCGTATGTCATCTGTGGCCTTGAGCACCTTGGATTCAAGTTCACGCTCGTATTGCAAGCTCAGCAAATAGAGCCGACGCCGTTCCAGCGCTCCGACTACATTTATGAGGATTTCATTCTTGTGAAAGGGTTTTACGATGTACCCGTATGCGCCCAATTCCAGAGTAACGATGGCCGTATTTCTGTCGTCTACCCCCGTCACCATGAGAACAGCCATATCCGGGAAGAGTCGCTTAACGATAGTGAGTAAATCCACACCGGACATCCCCGGCATCATGAGGTCGGAAATCAACAAATGGTATTCATTTTTCTGCAACTCAATGAGCGCCTCGTCTCCACTTGTTGCAACGATGACTTCGTAATCGGCGGCTGCGAGCCACCGCATTAACAGATCCCCGATGTAGGGTTCGTCGTCCACCACCAAGATTCTTGCTCCGGTGTGTTCCATAACGTGATCCTGTCGAACGAGATGAGGCCTTTTTTATAGTGAAACAGTATACTACACTATAGCGTGTATTCGGCCTTCATTCCAATGGCTAATCCTACACCGGAATGTTTGTCCAGTGAAAGATATTTCCAGGCCAAGTACAGGGAGATTCTTTTTCCAATGCGCCGGATTGCCTGCCCGCTTATGGTGGTTTGCTTTCGCACGAATGGGATGTGAAAGAGACTTTGTCACCATACAGACTTTATTGCGTTTTAACTCTCTTCGCCGGGTGAGCGAGGCTAAGGGTGTTCTCACGCCTCAAAAGGCGCTTTAGGAATTGAGGACGTATACTATTATAGTAGTATAATGGTGAAACCGAGCGGCCCATGCGCAACTACGGTCCAGGAGATGACCCCATGTGCGGCAGATTTGTCTTGTTCGCTCCCGGCAAGGATTTGGCTCGCCATTTCGGGGCAGCCGCGCCCTCTGATCTTGAGGCGCACTACAATATCGCCCCCACACAGCAAATCTTAATACTTCGAGTGAACCCGGAAACAGGCGCACGAGAATTCCTCTTCGTAAAATGGGGCTTGGTCCCATTCTGGTCCAAGGATGAGCGATCTGCGGCAAAGATGATTAACGCTCGCCTCGAAACAGCAGCCCAAAAACCGGCGTTTAGGGCTGCTTTTAAGTACAGACGCTGCCTTGTGCCGACCACCGGCTTTTATGAATGGAAGCGGCGAGGCTCCAAAAAGCAGCCCTTCTTCTTCGATGCGGTTGACGGAACCCCTTTGGGATTCGCCGGACTCTACGAGAAATGGAAGTCCCCTTCAGGAGAAATTATCCATTCCGCGGCCATCCTCACCACCGACGCAAACGAGCTGCTGCGTGATGTTCACGACAGGATGCCGGTCATCGTGAATCCTGACCATTACGGCGAATGGCTGGATCCGAAGATACAAGATTCCGTGAAGGCGCAAGCGGGCTTGACGCCCGTGCCCGCCGATTACATAAAGGGCTACCCGGTATCTACACGGGTGAACAAATCCGATTACCAAGGCGCAGATTGCATACTTCCGTTACAGGAGGCCCTGTTCTTCTAGTTTTGTGGCTTGAGACGGCTCAACCAACAAGAGAACGGAGGGCAGACTCATCTCTCCCCTGAACCACCCCATCGTTATATCAAGTGGGGCCTTAATCCTGGTAAACGGTTCCGCAGCGCCTCTTAGTGCAGCTTACTTGAAGATAGGATAAGGATTGTCCCCATACGACACACCGTAGCACGGACCTACCATAGCTGGACAAGCCGTCTTGAACGCGCAGGGCACAGCCTGTTTTTGGATGCCCGGCGGTCTACAAGGCACGGCGCACGGGTTGAACATCGGCGGGAACTCGCATGACGGAGGCGTTTTGCACTGTTGGAAAACCCACCAATCTCTGGGGCATCCGAATGTGCACTCTATTGCCCCTGCCGAGGGAGCCAGAAAAATCAATAGGAAAACCGATATAACTAAAGCCCTTATCATTTGTTTTTCCCCAGTGGCTTAACTTTGCGCCATAATAGCATATAGGGGTACTATTTAGCAATGATAAATCATATTTATCGACATACTCTCCGTTAATTCTGAGCTTTCTTTACCCTGAGGCTAAACGCCCCTTCTCCATGCTTGGGAAGTGTTGAGGCTGAGGATTCGTAATCGTTCACCAGGCTAGAAACGGCTCTGCGCCAGATTACAGCCGGAGGGGAGACTCATCTTCCTCCGGACCGCCCCATACGTATTTTCAAGGCGCCTGAATCCTGGAATGGTCACGAGGATTCTTGTTCTTCCATTGTCAATCCCCAAACGGCGGAGGGAAATACAGCTATGACGCATGCCGGTTCTCAATGCTCATTGAGGCGCCAAGCTGTTGAATAGCTTCCGGTGAACGGTTACTATACACGCTATGCGAAAACTTCTTCTCGCCATACTCTGTACGCTGGTCTTCAGCTCCACGGGCCTGGGTATTATCGTCGATGCTCCCATCCGGCCACTTGCTCCGCCCGATCGATCCAGTCCACGGGCTACGTTGAAAACGTTCCTCGATAGCATGAACAGGGCTGTAGTGGCCTTTGGGCGCAACGATAGACCGGCGACGCGAGCGTATGTCGCTCCCGCGATAGCATGCCTAAATCTGGTGAACCAGCCGCCCGCCCTCAAGCGCAGCATCGGTATTGATGCGGCCATATACTTGAAAGAAGTGCTCGACCGCATCGAGCTACCGCCGTGGGAGGAAATTCCGGACGCCAAAACCGTGGCTGCAGACCGAATCACCACATGGACCATTCCTTACACGGAAATCACCCTTGCTGTGCCCAAAGCCGGCGCATTAGAGCCATTTCTCTTCACGCCGGAGACCGTGAAGAGGTTGCCTGAGTTCTACAACAAGGTGCAGGATCTCCCGTATAGGTCCGATACGGGCGGCGGCGCTCTCTTCAAGGAGATAAGCTCTTCTTTGGGTCCATTAGGCTCAAACCAGATCGTGAAAGCCCTTCCCGAATGGACCAAGAAGACTATTTACGGGCAGGCGCTATGGCAATGGATAGGACTTCTCCTCTATTGCGTGCTTGCAGGCGCCCTGTTTATTCTCCTGCGACGCGTGTTGGGAGCGGCTTTTGCATTTGTGGACAAGAGTCTCTCGTGGAACACCGCATTCTACCTTGGGGGACTTCTAACACCCATTGCGCTGATTCTCTTTGCAAAGATCGGCTTATGGGTAAGTGTGGCGGGGCTGCACATCATTAACGAATACGCTTACTTACCCATAGCATATATTGCTATGTCCTTGAAATATTTAGGCATTATATGGCTGGTAAGCAGATTCCTCGCCAGGTTATCGGAGTTGATAATTGCTGTTGGAGGTCGCACCTGGGGCCACATGGACGTGCAGCTCATACGTCTCGGTTCCGAAATCTTCATTGTTACTTTCGTCCTTCTCGCTGTGATTTATCTCGGCTCTCGGTTGAGTCTCCCCACGTATTCGCTCGTCACGGGCTTGGGAATCGGCGGTATCGCAGTGGCCCTCGCCGGCCGTGAGGCGCTCTCGAATCTTATCGGCACGGTAATGATTATTTTGGATAGACCCTTCAAGATAGGCGATTACATCGTGCTCGGCCCGGATGAACGGGGATATGTGGCCGAGGTAGGTTTCCGGAGCACCCGAGTGCTCACTAGGGATGATGTCCTCATTTCCATACCCAATTCAACCATAGCGAATACCAAGATGGTAAACGAAAGCGCGCCTGGCGCCCTTTTTCGGTTGCGCATAAAGGTAGGAGTAGCCTACGGATCGGAGTTGCATCAGGTTGAACGGGCGCTGCTCAAGGTGGCTGCGGAAAATCCTACGGTCGTAGCTAATCCTGCTCCGCGGGTGCGTTTTCGCTCCTTTGGGGACTCAGCGCTTGTATTCGAGCTACTGTGCTGGATTTTATCGCCGGCGTTTAAGGGCAAAATCATGCACGAACTTAATTGGGCTGTCTACGAGGAGTTCAACAAGCAAAACATCATCATACCCTTTCCTCAAAGGGATGTTCATATGCGTATGGCCGCTAATGTCAAAGAGTGAGCCCAGCGGCCGGCGAACTAAGCTCAGGACCTGAGCGCCATAGATGCTCTGAGCCCCCTTCGCAATGGAGAATGCCGTAATAAGGATTGACTGCGTTTGAGACGGCGCTGCGGCCGCATGAAGTCGGAGGGCGGACTCATTCGCCCCCCAAACCATCACGTCCTGATCTCGGGCGATTGTCTATTCCCGAAGGCCAATTATCCGCTGCGGACCCAATGGATCACTCGACGTCTCCGTCCTCAGAGCCTTCCGGAGCGCCCATCATCAGGAGAGCGGCCACCTTCTCGCCGCCTTCTCGCGCTGTGCGACTCAATGCGGTATAGCCCTTCATATCCTTGAGGGAAGAATCCGCGCCGCCGTTCAGCAGCAATTTCACCACTTCATAATGATTACCGTAAGACGCCTTCATGAGCGCCGTGTTGCCGTATTTGTTTACAGCATTGGGGTTTGCGCCGTGATTGAGAAGGAGTTTGACAATAGCCCGCATTCCTTTAATGGCGGATTTCATGAGAGCCGTATTACCGTATTTGTTTTGCAGGTTAGGATCCGCTCCTTTATGCAAGAGGAGATCAACCATATCGAAATCACCGGCTGAACTCGCTTTCATAAGAGGTGTATCACCGCCGTGGTTGGTTAGATCGATTTCCGCGCCGTTCGTGATGAGGCGCTGCGCTATCTCCGATTCCCCACCTCGCGCAGCGAACATGAGAGGCGAATACCCATCGCGATTCCTGCGGTTTATCGCCGCTCCTTTCTCCAAAAGAAACTCTACGATCCGCAATCGCCCCCCTATAACGGCAGCCATGAGCGCCGTATTCCCTTGCTCATTACCCAGTTCTACGTCAGCCCCGTATTCAAGAAGCACTTCTGCGATTGTCGTATGCCCTTTAAAGCACGCGCGCACTAAGGCCGTGTTGCCGTAACTGCTCCGCGAGTCCGGCGCAACTCCCGCTTTGAGTAAGGTGACCACCTTGTCGTAATCGCCGCGGCCCGCCAAGCTAAGCAAGGCCTTTACCTTGTGGTGCGGCAACACGGGAGAATCCATGAGTTCCGCTTCCAACATAAGGGTAAAGTCGTTCTTTTGTGGGATACCGGTCCACGGTTTCGGCCAACCTATAGTGGTGTCGGGCTGATCAAAATCATCAATTACCACTAGGTTTCTGAAGTCACCGGTAAGCGCTTCACAATTGGGACACTCGTCGGCCGCTTCTTCCAGCACTCGACCGCATACGCTGCAACGCAGGTCCTCGCCTTCCGTCTGAAGCGTGGCTTCCGCAAGCGCTATTTCCGTAGCGGAGATATATCGCTGTAAATCCACATCCGTGACGTATCCCCCTTCAGCCAATTCGCGCAATATGAAGAGTAGCCCCTCCGGGGTAAGCCTATACTTTTCCCATAGGTAGGAATCCGGGTAGCCTTCCCGAATATCCTGAAGAATTTCTTTGGCGCGGATTATACGCTTTTGCATCATCTTGTCCCTTCGTAATGACTCCACCTCAATCCGTACATTCGTGTGATTTATCCTGCCGATTTACGGCTCTGAGTGTCTCCGTTCAGGTAAAGAAACGGCGGAAATCCGTTCGTTCCCCAGTCTACCTCATACATTAGAGACATATAGGCGGCTCGTGTGGATCGCCTGGAGTTCTGAACGTTTAAGGGCTCATATAGCTATTTTAACGTGAACGCTCTATGGGCATATTTGTAGGACAGCTTGCGCAAACACTTCGCCGAAATCTTTTCCATCCTAGATGGATTGCACTACCCCTGCAAGCGCTATCTCGACGGAAGAAAAAATTCGCGTGGGCGCCCTCATCGTCTTTCAGCGACTTAAATGGCGTGTTGTGCATAATCGCAACGCACTCCCCGCAGTGAATACGCACATTAGGAATGCAAGTCCCCGTTCACCAAGGGCCTTACAACAACTGCACATCACGATATGACGTTGGTGAGCGAGACGAGCCTCCCTTCGGGTATTCACCCGACGCAGAGCGGTCTTAAATCTGCGAAATCGGCGCCCCTCGCCTATATTAGACGTGTTGCGAATGAAGAAAGATTACCGTAGCATACTATCGGCGCACGAAGAGATGCGATCGCTGAATTAAAAACGCCGACTCACTCAAAGCGAGCTAAAACTTATCTGCTTTGTGGAGCTCTGCGAAGGGTACCGAAGAATTCAATCATTCCCGTCAGTCGCTTAGATTGAACATAGGATTTCAACGCGTCTATGAGAAAGTAATAACCGAAAATCTCCGCAGGTTTCGTGTAATACCCGTCGGCCTTGGCGGAGCGAGAAGAAGACATGTCCTCCTCTGCCTGTGAACCGCTGAAGACGAGCACGGGTATGCGCTTTAAGTCCTCATCGGCCTTGAGGGTTTTCAGCACTTCCAGCCCGGAGAGGCGGGGCAAGTTCAGATCCAGAATCATCAAGTCCGGCGCCTCCGCATTGGAGTGCCGCCCTTCTCTTCTGACGAAGTGGATCGCCTCTGCGCCGTCGCGAACAACGGTCAAGTTGCACTCCAGGTTCCGCTCTTCCGCTATTTCCTGGAACACAAGGACGTCCACCGGGTTATCTTCCACAAGGAGAATGTTTATCTTACTACGACCTTTGGCCTTCATCTCATACTCCCCCAAGCTTCGTTATGAACGGCCTTTACGCCAAAAGTGTGTGACGCCTCACCCTCATCGCCGGCTGGATACCCTCACCGGTAACGTATAGGAAGGTTTCGGATTACCCAGAGTATATACACTATAGCAACAAAAGGGCTCCTTGCTGAGAAATTTTTTACGTTTTCGTAAAAAAAGTCTCACCTGTGCGCAGCTTCGCCGTGCGGCTTGTGAACAGCCGTGGAAACGGCGCTCCGTCGGCGCTTTTACTGCGTTCCGCCCAGGAAGCTTTGGTCACAACAGAACCACATCCAAATATCGGGCAACATCCATGCCGAGCTTACCTGCCTTTCATTTTGGCAGCCTTTACGAGACTTTTTATGGGAAAAATGGTTCATTTTCATTAAAATGGTATGAAATAAATGTGAATTGCCGATTAGGCTACATTTCAAGTGGCTTTGTAACACGATCATAATACCGAAGAGCGGCGCCCCTTTCTTCGTAGCCCGTCGCGAGCCGGCGCCGGCCCGGTGAACCATTACCATTGATACACACATGAATAGTATGTAAGATGAACGCCGAGGCCGCTTACTTACCATGATCGACATTCGGAAACTTACCAAGAAATACGGGTTAGTCACGGCGGTGAACAACCTGTCGCTCCACATCGAACAAGGCTCGGTCTTTGGCCTTTTGGGTCCAAACGGCGCAGGAAAAACCACCACCATCAAGATACTGACTACGTTGTCGAAACCCGATTTCGGCAGTTGCGCCATTGGCGGGCACGATGTAGTCCAAGAGCCCATGGCCGTAAAGCGGCTCATAGGAGTGGCGCCCCAAGAGAATAACCTCGACCGAGAACTGAGCGCGTACGAGAATCTCCGCATCTATGCTATGCTCCATAATGTCTCGGACCCGGCGCCAAAGATCCGGGCTCATTTGGAGATGGTGGATCTTTGGGAGCGGCGAGACAGCATGGTCATCGGGTTCTCGGGCGGCATGCAACGGCGCTTGCTGTTGGCGCGAGCGCTCCTGTCCGAACCTACCGTTTTGTTTCTGGATGAGCCCTCCATTGGTCTAGATCCCCAGGTGCGGCGCCAAATGTGGGAGATTATCCGCCACACTCGCAGCGACGGCCGCACCGTAGTGCTCACAACGCACTACATTGAGGAAGCCGAAGCCGTCTGCGACGAAGTTGGTATTCTCGCCAAGGGGCGTTTGATCGCACTGGATACGCCGAATCGCCTCAAAGCCGGGGTCGGCGCATACGTGGTGGAATTCGTGAACGAGCACGGCCGCCTTGTGCAGGAGATTTGCAGAAGCAGTGAGGAGGCTCGCACTCTCGCGCAGGGCCGAGAGGCGCAAGTGACGATACGAACGACCAATCTGGAGGACGTATTCATCAAGCTCACCGGAGAACGTATCGAATGATGCCCACGGGATGGTATCCGATTTTCCTGAGAGAAATGCTCCTCTTCCGCCGAAAACTCCTCAAGGTGGGCTATCTCTTTTCGGCCATGGTGGTTCCCATCATTTACTTGGTGACCTTCGGCCTTGGGCTGGGCAGAAGCGTGCGCATTGAAGGAGGCGATTACCTGAGCTACCTCATACCGGGGCTCGTTGCCATGAGTTCCATGAACAACTCCTATACGTGGGTGGCCAATGCCTTGAACCTCAACCGGCTCTACTTTAAGACATTCCAACTCGCGATTCAGGCGCCCATAGAACCCTCGGCTATTATGATCGGCGAAACACTCGCAGGCATGGTCAAAGGATTGTTCGCATCCGGTCTCATTATCATCATAGGGCTTTTCGCTACCCATAACTTCTCCGTGACGCCGCTGCTGTTGTTTACCTTGGTTCTTAATTGTTTTCTTTTCGCAAGCCTGGGCGTCATTACAGGTATGGTAACCAAAAGTCACGAAGATACCGCGACATACAACAACTTCCTTATCTTGCCTATGGCCTTCTTCAGCGGGACGTTTTTCCCCTTGGATAAAATGCCTGAAGGACTCCGAGGGTTGATGTACGTTTTCCCGTTGACTCACACCAACATCGTTATTCGGCAAACATCCTTGGATAGATATGGGTGGCTTTCCCTGGCCGCCCTCGTGGCCTACGCCGCCGTATTCTTTGTGATCGGATCGAGACTCATCAGGAACTACAGCGAATAGGTAAAACCCTTCGGTGGAAGTGGCCGAACAGTTAACGATCTGAGTCTTTCGTATTGACTGGATTAAGATCAACACCTGAGGCCGATGTCGGCGTTTTCGCTTTCGGCCGGCCGAAGGAGCAAATCTCGCCGCAGTCCTCTCCCTTCGCATCCTCACTACATATCTCGTAGCAGTCCTTCATGCGTGAGGGCGCAGGCGATTCCATATATGTGGAATGTCGCTTCAGTTTTCTCTTCACCGCTATAGCCGCGATTATGAATACAAACACCGTGAGCGCCACGGCCAATCCTAACGCTGTCGCCGCAGACATTTTGCTCTCCTTTCCGTTACGTTCTTTCCTTTAGACTCTCAGTTACATGAAACGATTACCGCGTCTATTATAGAGACCCCTCGGCACGATCGTCGGCGTCCATGCCGGCCCTTTTACCAAAGCCCACTGCGAGAACCCGCATTTTACCTCAATCGGAATCGAACGACATTTGTCAAAACAACCGGAGGCGCCGTTCAGCTCATGCTTATTAGAGACGTTTCTCCACGACCGTATGGTTGAGACTTGCCATAGGAGGTCATCCAATGCCGTACGACAGCGTTTCAGATTTACCGGATAAAGTGAAAGACAATCTGCCTAAGCACGCCCAGGAAATATACATGAAGGCGTTCAATAACGCCCACGTCGAATACAAAGACCCCAAGGACAGAATAGGCGTTTCATCGCGGGGAGCAACCGCTCACAAAGTGGCATGGTCCGCAGTGGAAAACACGTATGAAAAGCGCGACGGTGAATGGAAACAGAAAAAGTGACACCGGTTCGCAAGTAAAGCAAGCAGCTTCGTGGAGAACCTTTGCGCCCGTGTATAAGCGACTCATGCCGGTGAACCGTCACAGAGCATACGCCGGAATCGTGAGGGCTTGAGGAGCCCCCATAGCCGCTCCGTCGCTCTTGCTACCTAAAAATGTGCTCGCCTCAAGCAGAAAAGAGTTTCCCTCGACGATGTTTTCGGCCATAATCTGCCGGGGAATTTTGGAAAGGAGGCGTTGATGAAACGTTTTATTCTATTTGTTACGTTGGTTGCTCTATTAGCCGGCGCCGGCTCGGTCCTGGCCTGAGGCTGCGGCGATTATTCGCCGGACCTCGGTGTCGAGGTCTCATCAAAAGCATAATAGTCTGAATTGTACATGGTTCACCGGGCCTGAGAGGGCTCTGCGCCCGGCGAACCCTTATCTCTCGCCGTTCGCCGCTCCATGCAACCTCATACCTATGCGCACTCAAATAAGTACTATCGGGGAAAACCTTCTTGAAAGAAAGCTTCTCTCTAACCTCGCTTCAAGAATTTAAAAACGTCAGGAACTGGCGTTTATAAAGGGGGAAATGCCGCTTTCGACGAATTTTTAACATTTTCAGATAGACGTCAAGAAAACCTAATCTCACAAAAATGACCTTCACCAATTTACTCCGTTGGAAGCGTATCGGTATCACAGGTTCTTCGTATATCTCATTGTGAATAGTATGGGGAGAATGACCGAAATGAGAGTCGCCTTAGCAGCGATCATTACCCATTCGGTTGAAATGAACAAGGAAATCACGCCCACACACATGATGGCTACACTCCAGTAGATGAGAACTCTGGCCCCATACTCGTTGATGGAACGCCAATTTTCCTCCGATTGAAATGCCTTGGGGAGCCGGAAGCCGTACCAGCGATTTCGTCTTATCCTACCGAGCAGCAAGGGAACGCTTACGGCAATGGAGAACAACCCCATTCCGATGAGCGTCACGGCGGTTTTTTCACTTACGGTCCACATGGCTGTTGGCCTCATACCAATATGTACTCAAATGCGTCCTATTGGGGAGAACCTGCTTGACGGAAGGATTCTCTCCAAAACCCTCTTCCAGTGTGGCAAGCGGGTTTCCAGTTCCCTTTGCCGGCTTTTGGGAAGGAGTTAGGGAGGAGTATTCTGAGCCGCCACCTTGTTGCGCATCCCAATAATGGCATTTAGCTGTATGTTAGCGTCCGTGCCCCGAATTGACTTTAAAAGGACGAACCTAATCACTCTTACCCCTTTAAGGAAATAGGCATAACAACCGGGTTGGGCATACTTCTCCCTCCAACTCTCTCGGCGAAGCCGAACATGTTTGAACGGATCGTCGTGCGAATGTTTGCCAAAAATAGTCGTTTTGAATACGGTTCCTAAGTACCTAATTATTATAATAAAATAGAAATTCATCTTTGTAAACCAATAACGTAAAAAGCCCTTGAAACTGAATTATAGCTTGCTGAAGTCGAGTTTACCTACGTGTAAGTTGTGCTCCATTATGGAGCACTTGCGGGGCAAGAACGGCGCCAACTGGGGAGATTCGAGCCCTACGACGGTAATAGTACGCGCCGGAGCGCGTACGCGGAGCCGATCATGCAGGTGGAGATACACGTAGGCGTCTCCTTCCTTCCATTTGCGCTTGGCGGCTACCTGGACCAACCGAGTATGCACTTACATGAGGAGCCATTCTTCTAAAGCTTGGAAACAGCGTTCTTATACCAATGCTGAATCAAAGAAGTAGTATTGGGGCGAACCTTTTTGAAAGAAGTTTCTCCCCAACTCCTTTCCGAGAACGACCATGACATAGCGTCACAACGAAGTATGAAAGTATCCCATATTTTGGGAAGCTTTCGGATCAACCCCCTGTATCCCGCTTGTCAGGGGGATGTAAGGATACTGCCCGACGACCCTTTAACTCGAAGCCGACGCTTACTCCCCTGACAAGGTCGGTTGGGGGGTTTTCAACTCCCATATCGAAAAACCTTCCATGTGGTCGTTGTACGGCGCATCCCGGACGCGAGACTTTCATGCGAATGTTACCATGGCCGAAACGAGCATTTCTCTAGGAGAAATGCTTTGTTGCGGCGAAGATTACATGTCTGAGCAAGAGGTTGGAAAAACCTACTTTGCAAAATAAGCTCCGCCAATATTACTTTTTTGAAAGAAAATCAGTATCAGCGCGCAAATGATTCACCGGATTTGACCCGAGTCTGCGGTCGGCAGGGACACGGATCCCTGCCGGAGCTTGCCGACCACTTCTCAGGTAGGTCGCATGGAACCCCGGGAATCATCCCGACGTTACTTCTTCTGCGACGCTTTTGCCGCCTTGGTAAGCTCTTCTTCCATCGCCGCCCTGAAGAGCGGGATCTTGTAGCCGTTGTCCTTGAGGGGCTGAGCCCCCTTTACAGCGGCGAGGCCGGCCTGCTCGATAATTTCAGGTGTGAGGCGCTTCCCGTTCAGGACCTTCTCGGTTTCCACGGCTCGCCAGGGCACGGGAGCGGCTCCGCTGAGCGCCACGTTCGCCTTCCTCACCACGTCGTTGTCCATAACCAGCGCCAGGGCCACGCCGGCAAGAGCGAAATCCCAGGAGCGGCGGGCGCGGATCTTACGATATGAGGTGTACAGCCCCTTGGGAGCGGACGGCACAAGCAGCTCAGTGACGATCTCGCCCTGCTTCAAAATCGTCTCGCGTTCCACGTTATCTTTGGGAAGCACGTGGAATCCTTCAAAGGGAACCACGCGGGATCCGGACGGCCCTACGATGTTCACCTGAGCGCCCAAGGCCAAAAGCATCGGCGACGGGTCCGACGGATGCACGATGCAGCATATATTGTCGCTGCCGAAGATGCCGTGAAACTGGTTCTCCCCGCCCAAGGCGTAGCACATTGCGCCGCCCTTGCGTAAACAGTGGAATTCTCCTCTGTAATACCAGCATCTCGGCTTCTGGCAGATGTTCCCGCCGATTGTCCCTTGGTTGCGCAACTGAGGGCTTCCCACTGAACCGGCGGCTTGAGCCAGTCCAGGGAGGTTTTGTCGCACCAGATCATTATCCGCCAGCTCCGTGATGGTGGTGAGGGCGCCGATGCGGACGACGTCACCTTTGTTCGCTATCCCCGAAAGCGCTTTCAGGCCGGTTATGTTCACCAGCTTGCCGGCGCTGAACACTTCGTCACGCAGACACCCCAGGAGGTCCGTGCCCCCTGAGCACACGCGGGCGCCTTGCTCACCAAGTGAACCCACGGCTTCTTTGAGTGAGTTCGCTCTCACGTAGGCAAAATTCGGCAGCATGGCTCACTCTCCTTTTTCTTGTTGCGCCAGGGCTTCTACAAGGCGCATGGGGGAAATGGGCGTATTCACGATCCGCAGGCCCGTTGCGTTGTAGACCGCGTTGGCTATGGCCGCGGCGGTGGGGATGGTGACCGGTTCACCTAAGCCCTTCACCCCAGTCGAGTTTGCCTGGGTGTCATTCAGGTCGATGGCGACGGTATCCATCGTCTTGGGGCAATCCAAGGCGGTGGGGATTTTGTAATCATGCCAGTTGCGGTTACACACCTTCCCGGTTTCCTCTTTGTCGAAGATGCGAAGCTCGGTCTGGGCGTACCCGACTCCCATGGTGATTCCGCCGATGACTTGGCCGTTGTATGTGGCTTGATTGAGGACTCTACCGCTCTCGTGTGCGGCCACGAATCGCACGACCTCGGTCTCGCCCGTCTTGGTGTCCACCTTGACTTCGCAGAACTGAGCGGCAAAAGGGTTCACCACCTTGTCCTTCGGGTTCGGGCTGCGGTATCCGACGCCAACAATCACCCCTCGCTTCTTGAGACCGGGAATATCGGAAATCGCAAGCTTTTTGGAAGGGTCATCCGTTACAAACACGGCGCCGTCCATAATGGACAGTTTCGAGGCGTCGGTCTTGAGTTCTTCCGCCGCAAACTTGAGGAGTTGTTGTTTCACATTGATCGCCGCTGCTCGTACCGCAGGGGATTCGGTGGGCGCGGTCTTGCTGCCTCCACTGGGCGTGGCGTATTGCGTAGTCCCCGTATCCGCGTTCTCGATTTGGATATTGTCCAACTTCAGACCGAGTTCCTCCGAGAGCACCATCGCCATAATGGTCTTTGTGCCGGTCCCGATGTCGCTCGCTCCCATGTTGAGGTTTGCGCTGCCGTCCGCAAAGAGCTTCAGGACAATGGTGGAAGGGGGATTGCCGCCTCCCGCGAACCAAAGGCATGAGGCCATTCCCACCCCTCGTTTGATGTGCGGCGGATCCTTCTCGTCTGCGGGCTTCTCCTTTGCCTTGTCCCAACCAAAGGCCTTTGCGCCTTGTTCAAGGCATTCCTTCAAGCCCGTGGTGGTGTACTCGGGATTGCCCTGACGCGCTTGGCTGAAGAGCGGCACATTCTTCAGACGTAACTGTACGGGGTCGATCTTGAGCTTTTCCGCCATTTCGTCCAGGAGCTGTTCGAGAGCCCACGCGGCTTGCGGATGTCCCGGCGCTCGGAAGGGCCGCGAGGGACCGGCGTTGATGTACACGTCCGTACACTCGGTGCGCACATTGGGGCACGTGTAGAGATCCCGAATCAGCCAATCCACCAAGGAAATTCCCCCTGCCGGATAAGCGCCGCCCGTAGCCAAACACGAGAACTCCATTGCCGTCAATGTCCCGTCTTTCTTGGCGCCGATCTTGAGCTTCATGTTTGCAGGCGGTCTGTTGCCCACACAGAGGAATGTTTGTTCACGGGAGATAAAGAGCTTCACCGGTCGCGCC